>JBNMOS010000010.1:0-48390 GCA_051275435.1 Ilumatobacter sp. | reverse complement strand
CCGACGCCACGCCGCATCTCGTCTCCATCGCCCCGCAGTGGTCCGAGCAATCGGATGCTGGTGCTGGTGCTGGTGCTGGTGCTGGTGCTGGTGCTGGTGCTGGTGCTGGTGCTGGTGCTGGTGCTGGTGCTGGTGCGAGTGCGACGATTCTGCTGTCCGTCAGTGTTGGGACGGCACGCAACGCAACTGCCGGCGAGACGATCACGCTGTGCTATCCGCCGCTTGATCACGATGGATACAGCCTGATCGTCGATGGCACGGCCGGTGCGGTTCATCAAGATGTCCGAAGCTCAAGCATCGACGTTCCGGATGGTAAGCAGCTCATTCGTTTCTCGCCGACCGGTGCCGTGCTCCACCGGTCAGCTACACCGGGTTTCGCGAACTCAGCCACCGGTTGCGCGAACGATTGCCTTCCTCTCACACCTGAGGACTGAGCGCCGGGTGTGCGTGCCGGGACCGAATCTCGAGACCGAGCACTGAGACTCAGCGCCTGGATTGCTGGGGGCTGGGGGCTGGGGCGGACTTTTCCGTCGCGTTCATTGGCATCCCCGTACCGACCGGCGATTCAGAAGTGGCGGTGGTTCCAGTCCGATGCCGATGCCGAACCTGTCGTCCTTCCAACCGAAAGTAGTCGAATCTCCCGCAGCAGCATCGATCAGGCCGCGGAACGTGTCGGTGGTCCGGTGGTCATCACTTGGCCATCCGGCAGTCGCAGCGTGAGGGCACGTTGAAGCCCGAGCTCGATGGCCCAGCCGTCGTCGTGAATCTTGTGGTGATGGTGCGAGCAGACTGGCAGCAAATTGCCCAGATCCGTTCGCCCGCCGTGCCGCCACCACGTGATGTGATGCAACTGACAACGGTCGTAGCTCGAGCGACATCCCGGGATGGCGCATGATGAATACAGCCCGCGAAGCGCTCGACGTTGAGCTCGATTGGCCAGCCGAGTAGCCCGGCCGAGATCAAGCCGCCCGGGAGCATGCAGCACCAAGCCATCGGCGATCACTACTGCTGAGACTTCGGACTTGAGGTCATCGCCGAGTAGTTCGGCAAGCACGTCGTTGGGTACTTCAACAGGAATTGGCCACGTCACGCACGGAGGAGATGTCGGGATCGGATCGGCGTCGTTGCTGGCCCCGTCGTTGCTGGCCCCGTTTGTGCTGGCCTCATTCGTGCTGGCCCCGTTTGTGCTGGCCCCGTTCGTGCTGGACCCGGCGGTGTTGGGTTCGGCTGTGCTGGGTTCGGCCGCGTGAGCCGAGTTGTCGTTCCTGCGGGGATTGATTGGGCGGTATCGCCGCGCTGCCTGATCCAGCGACACGTCGATGACTGCGACGAACTCTGGTCGGCCGGACCTTGGTCGCGAGGCAGCACCGTGTCGAAGGCCAAGCGTCCTCGGCGGGGCGCCATCGGCGGAGTTCCCGAGACCGACCGCGCCGGCACACTCGATCAGTCGACTGAGCGCCAGGGCTCGGAGGTACTTCTGCTTTTCGATGGGATCCGTCGGACATGTCGGCGACTCCGCCTCGGCGAAGAGGGTCTCTACAGTCGACTCGAGTGCGGCTGCGAGTCGGACCCCTGTGACAGGATCGAACGTGCCGTTGATGCGCCACATGCCTTCGTCATCGACCCAGGTGGACAGCGCAGTTGATCGGCGCTGCCGTTCGAGCCGGGCCACGCCGTCATCCGCGAGGATCCGTGAGACCTCGTGACGGAGACGCTTGGCAAAGTCGGGCACGGTCGCAACGGCTGCAATGCCGACGAGATCAGCGACCTTGTCGAAGAGCACCACGGACAGCTTGTCGTCGAGATGCTTCGCCGCCCGGCTCAACGCATCGACGTGGCTGCCACTGATGCGGCCGGCATCGAGCGCCGCAGCCATTTCGGGTGCTGCGTCGAGCGTGCGAGTTCGCTCAAGGATTCGGCCGGCGTCGTTCAAGGTGCCTCCGGCGGCCTCGGCGACGTCCTTCTCCGGAAACGATGAGCCGGCGGCGATGCGCCGTGCGAAATTGGCCTCGGCTGAGTCAAAGAATGACCGCAAAACGCGAACGTCAGCCAGCCCGGCCTGCAGCTCGAGCATGGTGGCGCTGGCGTCGGCCTGCAGTTGGGTGACCCGCTCCATTCGTTCGATCGCCCCTGCCATCCCCATGAGTTCCACCATAGAGATGAGGTGTCACAGAGTTTCCGGATCCGGAGCCTGTCAACGGGTGCGAGACAGGTGTCCTGGGGCTGGTCGATCCGGGCTTTGTCGATCAATGGCGACTGGGTTGCCCGCTGGCGTCGGCTGCCTCTGTGAGTCCTCGGTCTGCGCCCGAGGTCGCGCCGCGCTGGGGCCCGCTTTCGAGCATCCTGCGCAGAAACAGCTTCAGTCGAGCGTGATGACCACGGTGTTGAGTGGGCCGCGGTTCACCGACGCTGTGCCGGTACGGCGTTTGCCATACAGGTGCACGACTACCTGGGGGTCGGCCTCGATGTTCTTGAGCCACTGCGAATCGCTGCGCACCGTGCTCACAACGAGCCGGTTGCCCACGCGTGTTGCGAGCAACGGCACCTGGCGCGGCTCGCCCGACACCCGGCCGGTCACCTCGAGCACGACGACGCCGCCGCCGATCGGCAACGGATTGCCTGCCCCTGCCAGCACGGCGGGACGGACGACACTGTTCAACGTGCGGAACGCCGTCTGTGAAACCTTGGCCTGAGCCTCGCGTAACTGATCCATAGAGGTGACGCTACCCACGCTGCTGGCACCTACGCTTTGGGGTCGTGAATGCAACAGCAAGTGAAACGCCGGACGCGACCGAGCAACGGGTCCGAGAGATCGTTGCGCAGTTCAACGCGGATCGTCCGGATATCGATGCACGGGTCATCGACTGCGATCCCAATCTGGCCGATACCGCCCAATTCGTCGAGGCATACGGCTACACCCTCGGCCAGTCAGCCAACACCCTCATCGTGATCGGCAAGTCCGACCCGCCCGTCTATGTGGCCTGCGTTGTGCTGGCGAATACGAGGCTCGACGTCAACAAAGTTGTCCGTAAGAAGCTCGGTGTGAAGAAGTGCTCGTTCGCCCCGGCTGAGATGACCGAAGAACTGAGTGGAATGAAGGTCGGCGGCGTGACGCCACTCGGCCTCAGCGAGTACATGCCGCTCTGGGTCGACAGCAGAGTGATGGCACTCCCCGAAATTGTGTTGGGCGGAGGAAGCCGAGCGTGCAAGTTCGTTGGTTCGCCGGAAATCTTGACCTCGCTCCCGAACGTCGAAGTCGTCGAGGACCTCGCGAAGCCGATCCCGGAAGCGCCTCCCGAGTGACGCTCCTCGCTCAAGCATCGGCCACCGGACTCGAACCGACACTCGAGAGGACGCTCGACCTGATTGGGGTCTTCGCGTTCGCGATCTCGGGCGGTCTGCTCGCTGTGCGTAAAGGTTTTGAGCTCGTCGGTGTCACGTCGCTCGCGCTGGTCACGGCGCTCGGTGGCGGTGTGGTCCGCGACCTTCTGCTCGGTGCGACACCGCCGACAGCGTTCAGCGAGGTGCTGTACCTGGTGGTCGCGCTCGCCGCAGCGGCTGTGGTGTTCTTCGGCCACTGGATGATCACCCGGACCCTCACACGAGCTGTGTTGGTCTTCGATGCTGCCGGTCTCGGCCTGTTTTGCGTGACCGGAGCGGTGAAGGCATCGACGCTGGGGGCAAGCATGGTGGGCGCGATCTTGATCGGTGTGATCTCGGCGGCCGGCGGTGGCATTATCCGCGACGTGCTGGCGAACGAGCCACCGAGCCTGTTCCACCGTTCGAGCACGCTGTATGCAATTCCTGCTGGCCTCGGAGCATCTGCCGTCGTCGTTGCGTGGCGCAACGGCTGGTACTCGGGTGGCGTGGCGATCGGGGTGGCCATCGCAGTGTTCGCGGTCAGGCTTGCCGCCATGCAGTTCGGGTGGCGCGCGCCGATGCCGCTGCGGGCGCCGTTCGTCGCGGAGTAGTAACCGCGTGACGCGCTAGATGTAGGCCAACCGCTTGGCCTCAGCGGTGAGCGCATCGCGATGATCGGGATGCGCTACGGCGATGAGCGCGTGCGTTCGTTCTCGAATGGATCGGCCCCGAAGTTCGGCCACGCCGAACTCGGTGACGATCTTGTCGACCGTGTTTTTAGGCGTCGTGACGACCTCGCCAGCTGCGTGTTGCGCCACGATGCGGCTGACGCCCTTGGATGTCGTCGAGTGCAACACGACGAATCCTTGGCCGCCCTCTGAGTACATCGCACCGCGGGCGAAGTCGTTCTGACCGCCAGACGATGAGTAATAGTCGCCGCCGATTGTTTCCGACGCGCATTGGCCAAGGAAGTCGACCGAAAGCGTGGCGTTGATCGACACGAAGTCGGTCTCGTTCGCAATGATCCGTGGGTCGTTCACGTAGCGAACGGCGTGCAGCTCGATCGCTGTGTTCTCGTGGAGGAACTGGTGCAATCGGTTGGTGCCGAGCGCGAAGGTTCCAACGGTTTTCGTCCGATTCAGTCGCTTCTTGACGCCATTGACGACGCCGGATTCCATCAGGTCGACGACGCCGTCGGAGAGCAATTCGGTGTGGATTCCAAGATCGCGATGGTTGCTGAGTGACGACATGATCGCATTCGGGATGGCCCCGATTCCGGTCTGGATGGTTGCACCGTTCGGGATCCGTTCGGCGACGAATTCGGCAATGGCTTGATCGGTTGCACTCGGCACAGCGGGTGCGACTTCAATCAGTGGTCGGTCGCTTCGGCACCATCCGACCACCTGGGACACGTGGACCTGATTTCGGCCGAAGGTCCGAGGCATTGCATCGGTCACTTCGAGGAAGAAGCGCGCTCGACCAATGAAACTGGCGGTGTAATCACCGGAGACGCCGAGTGAAAAATAGCCGTGCCGATCAGGCGGTGATGCAGCTGCGATGACCAATGGGTCCTCGGTGTTGCCACGCATCAGTGCAAAGACCTCGGAGAAATGGCCGGGGACGAGGTCGATCGTGCCGGCGCGGAAGCGCGGTCGAGTCGTCGGCGACAAAAAGTACGACACGTGGCGCATCCGTCCGTCGAAGGCATCAGCGTGATGTCGGCGCTCGTGAATGGCGTGCATCTGGTGCAGCCGGATATTGGTGAACCGATCGGGTTGTTCGCCGACGGCGACCTCGATTGCCTCAAGGACGGCGGTCGGTTCACCGTTGCCGAGCGGAACGATCAGATCGGTCTGTCTGGCCATGTGATCAACGATGTCGGCGGCGCTGTCGGGCGCAGCGACACCTGAGTCATGCAGCATCATGGCGCCGACTGTAGAACCTGCGGTCGACCGCTGCGTAGTAGGGATGGTTGGTCGAATTCAGCCCCTGGCTGGTCGGCGGTCAGGCTCATACGAAGAGGATCTGTGCCCCTTCGGAGAGTTCGATGAACTCGCTGACATTGATGATGTCTTCGACCCCGTCGCACAGGTCGTCGGGCTCCAGGTCCATCATGTCGACCGACATCTTGCATGCCCACAGGTGGGCACCCATGTCGATCAGCATCTCGAGAAATTCGGGAACCTCAGGAACGTCGAGACCTGCAATCTGCTTCTTCATCATCTTGGTTGCGACGCCCGTCATGCCCGGAAATCCACCCAAGCCCTGCGGCATGTGTGTTGCGGGGTTCCCCAGAATCGTGAACTTGAGGTCGCCCATGGTCTTCTTCGTGATCATGTCCATGCCCCAGAAGGTGAAGAAGAGATGGGTCTCGACGCCTTCGCTGAGTGCGCCGTTGGCCATGATCAGCGCGGGATAGGCCATGTCGAGTGTGCCTTTCGAGCACACGAAACAGATCTTGCGGTCGGGGGCGTCATCGCCGAAGTCGGGGACGACGCTGGCGGTCGATGCGGTGGTGGTTTCTGTTGCGGTCATGTCGATTCCTTTCGGGCATCTCGTTGTGAGTGCCGGGGATGGGTGAGTTCAGACGCAGCCGTGAGGCTTGGGGAGGCCGGCGATGTACGCCATCTTCTTGGCGGGCTTCTTGGGGAAGAGCACGAAGAGGGTCTTCGTCGGGATTCCGCCGACCTTGGTGACCCGTCGCAGCGTTGCGGTCTCGCCCTTTTCCACGTAGTCCGAACGAAGGAAACGAATGGCGTCCCAGTGGCCGTCGGTGAGGTCGGTGATGCCGATGTTCGCTGCGAGTTCGCGGCCCAACTCATCGGTCCATTCGTCGTAGTTGGTCATGAAGCCTTCGTCGTCAACGCTGACTTCGCAGCCGGCAATCGTGGTGGTGTTCATTAATCTGTCTCCAGTGCTGGTGAGTTGAGTGGTGGGCCAGTACTGGCCCGGGTGGTGGGCTGCTGAGGGCCCGTCAGGTCGTGCTGTCTTCGAGTTCCTTGCCGGCCATCGACATGTGCGTTGGGACGGGCAGTTTGCGGCCGGGGAGCAGGAGGTTCCAGTAGGCCCACTTAAAACTCACCTTGCCCCAGTGGTTTGCCCGGGTCTCCTTGAGTAGCGAGAACGGCCCGACATGGGGAACGGGGTACTTGCCGGGGAGCGGCTGTACGTCATAGTTGAAATCAATCAACAGACCCTTGCCGTTGCCGGCCTCGACGAAGCAGTTCGCATGGCCGTCGAAGCGGTCGGTCATCGGTCGCCCAGCGATGTGCTCAAGGAAGTTGTCGATGAACACGTCGACCGCGAAGTGGGCAACGGAGCCCGCCTTCGAGGTTGGGATGTTCGACGCGTCGCCGAGCGCAAAGATGTTGTTGTGGTCGACCGACAGGAACGTGAACTTGTCGACTTCGACGTGGTTTAGTTCGTCGCCAAGCCCTGAACGCTCGACGAAGTCGGCGCCCATGTTGATGGGCACCGTGACCAGCAGGTCGTAGGGCACCTCGCGTTCGTCGTAGCTGCGCAGAACGTTCTGCTCGCTGTCGACCTCCATCGTCATGAAGTCGCTTTCCAGCGTGATGTTTCGTTCCGCCAGCATCGAGCCGAGACGTGCTGCGGCGACTGGCTGGGTGAACGCCCCATCAAGCGGAGTGACGTAGACCAGGTCGACCTTGTCGCGGATGCCCCGCTTGGTGAAATAGGCATCGGCGAGGAACATGAACTCGAGTGGAGCGACCGGGCACTTGATCGGCATCTCGACGATGTTGGTGACCAATCGTCCGCCTTGGAAATTGGCGAGTGCCGGTGCCAGCGCCGTCGCTCCGTCCAAGGTGTAGAAGTCGTGGATCGTCGTGCCGTATGCGTCGCTGTCGAGCCCCTCGGTTTGATCGCGGCGCGGCGTCGTTCCGGTCGCGATGATCAGCTGGTCGTACGGGAGCTTGCGGCCGTCGGTGAGTAGCACCGTGTTGTCGTTGGGCTCAACGAGATCGACTTCGCCCATGATCAACTTGATGTCGTCATCGATGAGGGGGGCCGTTGGCTTGACGACGTCGCTCGCGTCGTAGGTGCCGAACGGAATGAACAGGTAGCCGGGCTGATAATGATGCTCAGGCTTGGAGTCGACGATGGTGATCTGCCACTCGTCGGTGTCCAGCCGACGGCGGAGCTTGTTCACCGCCATGGTGCCAGCGGTGCCAGCACCAAGGACGAGGAGTTGCTTCATGATGTATGCCTTTCAACGAGAACAGTGCAGCCAGCGAGATCAGTGCAGCCAGCGAGATCAGTGAGGCCAGCCTCGGCCGGTGTCGAATTGATGTTCATGGCTGATACCTCCTCTTGCATGTTGCCCAGATAGCCGGCAGCGCAATGAGGGGCGAAGGTCCCAACGTTGACGACTTGCGGTCGACCGGATGCGTGCTCTGACATTTCTGGGACCAATGGCCCGGGTCGGCAGGGTCGCAATGGTGCAACGTGGCAGCGCGGGCACTTTCTCCCGCATCGAGGGAGATAGCCGTGACTGACACGTGGGTGTACCGATTTGACCAACTTGACAGCGCTGCGGCGTCGGTCGGCGATGACTGGGATGCCGTGCGTGGTCTGCTCGGTGGGAAGGGCGCGAATCTCGCCGAAATGACCCGGATCGGGCTACCCGTTCCTCCGGGCTTCAGCATCACTGCCGAGACCTGCAAGAACTACATCGCGGCCGACGGTGCCTTCCCGTCAGATATGTGGCGGCAAGTGCTTGACGCCGTCGGGACGATCGAAGCGCACACCGACAAGGTGTTTGGGGACCCTGCCCGACCGCTGCTGTTGGCGTGCCGCTCAGGCGCCAAGTTCTCGATGCCGGGGATGATGGACACGGTGCTCGACATTGGTCTCAACGACGAAGTGGTACAGGGCATGATCGAGATGACGGGGAATGCGCAGTTCGTGCTCGACTCGTACCGGCGGCTGATTCAGATGTTCGGCTCCGTTGTGCTCGGTGTTGCCGACGAATACTTCGAGCGAGTGCTGACCAAGGAGCGCGAGCGTTTACAGGTGGCCACCGACGCGGACTTCGACCGGCCGACTCTGGAGTCGGTGATTAAACAGTTCAAGAGCATCGTGGCTCGACGCGCCTCAGCACCGTTCCCGACCGATCCGTACGAACAGCTCCGGATGGCGGTGCGGGCGGTGTTCGATAGCTGGGACGGCAAGCGCGCCCATGACTACCGCCGCGCGGCTGGCATCTCCGATGACCTCGGGACCGCCGTGAACGTGATGAGCATGGTGTTCGGCAACTTCGGAGACGATTCGGCGACCGGTGTGGCGATGTCGCGCAACGCCACGACCGGCGAAGCGAAACTCGAAGGCGACTTTCTAGTCAACGCCCAGGGCGAAGATGTGGTTGCTGGCATCCGCGAGACTCGGCCGATCGAAGAGCTCGCCATCGTCATGCCCGCGATCGCCACCGAGTTCGCCGACATCGCCGAGCGCCTCGAGACGCACTATGCAGACATGCAAGACATGGAGTTCACGGTCGAGCGTGGCAAGTTGTGGCTGCTCCAGACGCGCGACGGAAAACGCACCGCTCAGGCAGCCGTGCGCATCGCCGTTGATCTGGCCAACGAAGGCGCCATCTCGCGCGCCGAAGCAGTTCGGCGGGTCCAACCAGCGCACATTGAGGCGTTGCTCCACCCCCGATTTGTCAGCGCGGCCCTCGAGTCGGCTGAGTTGCTCGGCAAAGGACTGAACGTGTCGCCTGGCGCTGCGGTCGGGCATATGGCTCTCGACCCCGATCTTGCCGTCCGTTGGGCAGAGGAGGGCCGCGACGTCATTTTGGTCCGACCCGAAACGAAGCCTGACGACGTCCACGGAATGCTCGCGGCCGCTGGCATCTTGACCTCGAGTGGCGGTCGGACCAGCCATGCTGCGCTGGTCGCTCGCCAATTCGGGCGGCCTGCGGTCGTGGGCGCAACCGACTTCACCATCGACCTTTTCCGTCGCACGGTCACCACGAAGCGGCAGCAGCTCAAAGAAGGCGACCGGATCTCGATCGATGGAACGACCGGCGCCGTCTATGCGGGTGACGTCGCGACGATGGCCACGAATCTCGATGACGAATGGCTTGCGACGCTACTCAGCTGGGCCGACGACATCCGAGTGCTTGGTGTGCGCGCCAACGCTGACAACGGAGCCGATGCGCGCACCGCGCGTGAGTTTGGTGCCGAGGGCATCGGGTTGTGCCGCACTGAGCACATGTTCTTTGGAACCGACCGGCTGCCGGTGGTGCAGCGGATGATCACCGCCACCACCGATACCGAGCGCAACGAGGCGATCGCTGAACTGTTGCCGTTCCAACGCGACGACTTCATCGAATTGTTCCGCGAGATGGACGGCCAGCCCGTCAAGATCCGGCTGCTTGACCCGCCGCTGCACGAATTTCTGCCGGACCGGGATGGCCTGCTGCACGAAGTCGCTGATCTCAAGATCCGACTCCACAGCGTCTGCGACATCAGTGGTCTCGATGACCTACTCGGGCGGCTCGAAGTGACGCAGGCAATGTTGCGCCAGGTCGAGGCCCGCCATCAGAGCAATCCGATGCTCGGGCTGCGCGGCGTCCGGTTGGCCGTGATGATGCCCGAACTCACCTCGATGCAGAGCAAGGCCATCTACGAGGCCGCAGCAACAGTGATCGAGGAGGGCCGCAGTGTGCAACCGGAAGTAATGGTGCCGCTGGTGAGTGCAGCGTCCGAACTCGCGCATCAACGTGCGTTGATCGAGGCGGCTGCCCAGGCGGTGATGGCGGAGCGCGATGTGGTGATTCCCGTGCACATCGGCACGATGATCGAGGTGCCGCGCGCTGCGCTGACCGCCGATGAAATTGCGGAGTTTGCTGACTTTGTGTCATTCGGAACAAACGATCTGACACAGACGACGTTCGGCATGAGCCGCGACGATGCTGAGTCGGGGTTCTTGGTCGCCTACCTCACACAGGGGATTTTCCAGGAGAATCCGTTCTCGACGCTCGATATGAAGGGCGTCGGAGCGCTCATCGACATCGCCGTCCAGAAGGCTCGCTCGATCAAGCCAGATCTTCCGACCTCGATCTGCGGCGAGCATGGTGGCGACCCGGCCTCGATTGAGTTATGCCGCGCGATGGGCCTGACCTATGTGAGTTGCTCGCCGTACCGGGTGCCGGTCGCTCGGCTTGCTGCAGCGCACGCCGAACTGCTTTAAACCGTCGTTCCGGACGGTTGCGGTTGCGGCTGCTGCGCAACGTTCAGCTCGATCGATGCGATGAGGCCGGTGGGCGTGTTGTCGGTGAGCCAGAATTTGCCACCCGAGGAATTGATGATCGCCTGTGCGATTGCCAGCCCGAGCCCGGTGCCCTCGGTCGAGGCATCGGATCTCCAGAACCGCTCAAGGGCTCGGGCTTTGTCGGGCTCATCCAACCCTGGTCCTTCGTCGGCGATGGCGATGGTCTGGGTCGCGGCCTGACTCGACAACGTGATCGTCACCGTTGTGCCTTCGGGCGCGGCGCGGAGGGCGTTGTCGATGAGGTTGTCGAGTACCTGCTCGATTCCACCATCGATGGCCAGCGCCCAGTGAGGACCCGTTCCGGCATTCAGCTCGAGGCGAACGTCCTGTTGGTCGGCGGTGGCGGTCCAGATGTCGACGCGATCCCCGACGATCTGCCTGAGGTCGACGGCGTAGCGTTCGAGGTGTTGCTCTGTGCGAGCGAGCTGGAGCAGGTCGTTGACGAGTGTGGAAAGTCGTGTCGTTTCGTCGATCGCCTTATCGAGTTCGTTGGACATCGACGCGGTCGGCGCGGAGGAGTGAAGGTTTTCCAGGCGAAGACGGAGTGCGGTGAGCGGTGTGCGAAGTTGATGGGAGGCGTCGGCCACGAAGGAGCGTTGGCGTTCGATGAGGTCGTCGAGTTGGCGGGCCATGTCGTTGAGGCCGGTTTCGAGTGCAGCCAGTTCGGGGGCAGAGTTCGAGCCGGTGTCGATGGGTGTGAGATCGCCGCGTGAAAAGCGTTGGGCCGCGACTTGCAGGCGGCGGACCGGCTTGGTAACGGATCTGGCCAGCAGCCAGCCGACGGCCGCGGTGACGACGAGGACGACGGCGGCAACAGCGATGAGTCCGAGCCAGAAACGTTGGACGCGTTCATTCATTTCGTGGGTGCCGAAGGTGATCCGAACCGCGCCGTGCACTGTTCCGCCCGATGCAACAGGAACAGCCACGAATAACAGTTCCGTGTCGAGGGTGTCCGACCGCCGTGTACCGGTTGCTCTGACGCCGGTCAACGCCTGGTCGATCTCTGGGCGGGTCGAGAAGTCCCGGTCAGCTTCACGTGCCGAGTCAACGATCGAGATTCCGTCGATGTCGACGACGATGACCCGTGCTCCAGTTTCTTGGGCATAGTCAGCGGCAGGAACCGGGTCGGGGGCGAGGTTCTCTTGGAGGATGTCCTCGTAGATCGTTGCCATCACAGTGGCATCGCGTTCGACGTTGGCGGTCAGTCGGTCGACCTCGCGCTGCTGGTAAAAGACGGCGAGGGGGAGTTCAAGCAGGACCAGCACGATCACGGTGATCGTCAGGTAGCTGAGCAGCAGGCGCCGGGTCACGACTCCGTACCGGGATCAACGAGGGCAAAGCCGACACCGCGGATGGTGGCGATTAACTCGGGGCCGACCTTCTTGCGGAGCGACGCGATGTGCACGTCGAGGGTCTTGGTCGAACCCCACCAGTTGACGTCCCACACATCTCGAATGATCTCGTCGCGGCTTCGCACGGCGCCGATGTCTGCTGCAAGGTAGGCAAGCAGATCGAACTCTTTCGGGGTGAGCGCCACGGGTGTTTCGTCGAGCGTCACCTGATGGGTCCGCAGATCGATGCGGAGCCCGCCGATGTCAATGGGGCCGTCGTTGACCGCGACCGCGCTGGGGTTCGTGCGGCGAAGCACGGCACCAATCCTTGCCACGAGTTCTCGAAAACCGAACGGCTTGACGACGTAGTCGTCGGCGCCCAACTCGAGCAGTGCGACGCGGTCGATCTCTTCGCCACGGGCCGTAACAACGATGATCGGGACGTTCGATTTCGCTCGAAGTTCTCGGCACACCACGCGGCCGTCGAGGTCAGGCAGCCCGAGGTCGAGGAGGACCAGGTCGGCCAACGGTGCTGCGAGGGCCTGCGCTCCGGTGGCGACATGGTCGACGTCGAAGCCCTCTCGTCGAAGCCCAGTACACATTGGTTCCGCAATCGTCAGATCGTCCTCTACTACCAGCAAGCGCACGTCATGCAGCCTTGCACGATGTGCGTTCCGGGTTTGGAACCTTTGCCATTTGCTAACCCTGGGCTTCCGTGTTGCTGGAGATCGGTTTCGTACCTTTGTCATCAGAGGCCATCCACATCGGGTGGTCGCTTTGAAAGGACCCCCCAACTATGAACAAACGCACCGCATTCATCACCGCCGCTGCGGTCACCGGCGTCATGCTCGCCGGAACGGCAGCAGTCGGCGCCAACATCGGCATTCTGAACGCAGCAGACAGTGACAACGTCGGCGAGCTTTCTGCCGCCGTGACGGTCTCGACCGAAGCAGACACAACGCCAAACAGCGTCGAGCCACAAGTTATCGACATCTATCTCGATGAACCTTCGGTCACCGCAGATCCCGCGGCGGCACCATTGGTGATCGAACCTGCGGTGTCTCCCGAATCGGTGACGCAGCAGTTCGATGTTGACGATGCCGGCACGGTCAACGTCAGGGCGACCAAGACAGGTGTGTTGCTTGACGGGGTCGTTGTTGCCGACGGGTGGTCATGGTCGAGCCAGCAGCCGTCCGAAACCCAACTCGTGGTCACGTTCGGCTCGGCCGACTCTGAATACATCTTCTACGCGAACCTCGCGCTCGACGGAACGATTTCCGCTCGTGTCGACGAGCCAATCGTCAACGTCGTGCAGGCCCCGACGCCGTCCGCCTCCCAGACGACAGCAGCAACACCTCCTGCAGCGACACCTCCGGCGAGCCCGCAACCGACCAGCGGATACGTCGACGACGATTACGACGATGACGAAGTAGACGAAGTAGACGAAGTAGACGAAGTAGACGATGACGAAGTAGACGAAGTAGACGAAGTAGACGAAGTAGACGAAGTAGACGAAGTAGACGAAGTAGACGAAGTAGACGATGACGAAGTAGACGAGCACGAAGGTGGTGAAGACGATGACTGACCAAACCAGCACCGATCTGCCGACCACATCTGCGGCGAACGCCGATCAACTGCAGCGCCTCGCCAACATCCGGCAACGTCGCGCCGAGGCCTCAGGGGACCGTTCTGCGAGCAATGGCGATCAGCCTCTGCAGGTAGACGCGGGCTCAGCGGCTCCGGGTAAGCAGCGTTCGAAGCGTCGGCGTCATGTCGCACAGGGCGGCCGGATTCTGGCTGCGGGTCTGGGCGCCACGACCATGTTTGGAATTGTCACGGTGATGGGTCTCGACAACCCGGTGAGCGGTGCCGAGACTTCTGCACCAACGACCCCCGTCGTGCAACCAGTGGTGCCGGCCCCGGTGGTTGTCCCACCGCCACCGATCCAGATCGTGATCCATCGTGTTCCCGCCGTCACCAATTCGCCAGTCGCAGCGGAGAATCCGCCAGTCGCAGCGGAGAATCCGGCAGTCGCAGCGAGTCCGCAACAGGCCGCTGAGACGCCGGTTTCAGCTGCGCCAGCGCCGGTGCAGCTAACTGCCAACCCCGTGGTGCAGACGATCACCGTCGCGGTACCTGCCCAGCCTCAGTCACAGGCAGCGCCCGCATCCCAGCAGGCATCCGCACCCGCACCCGCACCCGCACCCGCACCGGCACCCGCACCGGCACCCGCACCCGCACCGGCGGCGACAACCAGTGGAAGCAATTAGCCGAACGTTCCGAGTCATGGCGAGCACCACACAGGTGACGTTCATGAACTCGGAACCTGGGGCGATGGCATGGGCCGAGCAGCGGCTTCGCGAACTTGAACAACGTTGGAGCCGCTTCATTCCCACCAGCGACATCACCACCATCAACCAGACGCCGGGCACCTGGGTGCGCGTCGCCGACGACACGATCCGTCTGATTCATGCGATGCAGCTCGCCAGTTCTGCCACAGCCGGGGGGTACGACCCAACATTCCTGCACCAATTGCTCAGCGCCGGCTACACCACGAGCATCGACGATGCCAGCCGGATGACTCTGGCCGTCGACACCCCGTCCACGACCTACTCCGTTCATGATGTGTGCATTGACTTTGCCAACTCAAGCGTGCTCGTCCCCGCTGGGCTGTCTCTCGACCCAGGGGGCATAGGTAAAGGTTTCGCAGCCGACTTGGTCGTCACCGAACTGATTGCCGCGGGGACTGCCGGAGCTCTTGTCAGTGTTGGCGGAGACATCGCAGCAGCAGGCGTCTCGCCACATCCCGAGGGGTGGCACGTGAATGTCCAAGATCCCTTCGACCCGCGATCGCCAGCGCTTTCCTTGGCCGTGAGCGACGGCGGAATCGCCACATCGAGCACGCAGTCGCGCCGGTGGCTCCAGGGTGGAACCGAACAGCATCACATCATCGATCCCACCACTGGGTCGACATCGCTCACCGACCTCGCCACGGTCACGGTGATTGCGAACTCAGGCTGGCTTGCCGAAGCGCACGCAACGGCGGCCATCCTCCTGGGCTGCGCCGGTGCAACCTCGTATCTCGAGGCCCGGGGGCTCAGCGGCGTCGTTATCGACCTCGCCGGACAAATCGCCACCACGCACGACGTCGCCGCCAAGAGTGGAGCCGTCTCGTGAACCCGCAGATCTGGTGGTACATCGCCCGAGCCTCGGGCATCATTGCTTGGCTGTTCATCACCGCCTCGGTGCTCTGGGGCATCTTGCTCTCCACCAAGCTCTTTCCGGCGCATCGCAGGCCGGCATGGCTCCTCGACCTCCATCGCGGCCTGGGCGCACTGAGTGTGCTGTTCCTGCTGACCCACGTCGGGGCCTTGGTCGCTGACAACTACGTTCACTTCGACATCGTCGACATCCTCGTGCCGTTCGCGAGCGAATGGAAGACCTGGCAGGTTGCAATCGGCGTGTTCGCGTTCTGGGGGGTCGTCATCGTCGAGTTCACGTCACTCGCCATGAAGCATCTCCCCAAAAAGCTCTGGCGAGGGATCCACTTCACGAGCTATCTCACCTTTCTCCTTACCAGTTTCCACGGCACATTTGCTGGAACTGACGCCACGAACAAGATGTACGTGGCGACCACGATTATCACCACGGCTGCCCTCGTCGTTGCTGTCTCCTACCGCATCGCCACTCGCCGGGCCGTCCGCGTGCCGACCAGGAAACCGGCTCGCTCAGCAGCTCCTGATCGACGAGACGGCGCAGTCGACAAGCGCCAGGCAATCTGACGGCTGCTGCATGCAGGCGCGCACCAACTCAGTCGGCGGCGCGGAGGCGGTCGTGTAGGCGGTCGCGCAGCTCGACGGGGTCGGCTTCGCGGTAGTCGCGTCGCTGCCGTTGAACCTTCTGCGTGCCGACCGTGGCGCCCGCGGCTGCAAGGCCAACGAGCCCGGCGACACCGAGGATCTTCCAGATTCTCATCAGGGGGTATTCTACGGCCACCATGCCAGAGCGCTTGACGATGCAGGAAGCTGCCCAGACTGCCCGAACGGGCGACGTGTTCTTGTTCCGCGGCCCGTCGGTGGCCGATCGTGCGATTCAGGCATTCACGAACAGCCCGGTCAACCATGTCGGCATGGTCATTGCAGTCGATGATCTCCCGCCGCTGCTCTGGCACGCTGAGCTTGGCCAGTCGCTCCCAGATGTCTGGACGGGCGAGCGGCATCGCGGGACCCAGCTCCATCTCCTCGTCGATGCGGTCGCGACATGGCATCACAAGTACGGCCAGGCCGCCTGGATGCGCCAGATCGACATCGAGGTCACTCGGGAGATGGAAGACGAGGCGTTGCGTGTGGTCAACGAACTCGATGGCACGACGTTTCCGAGGACGGGTTCGTTGGCTCGCGGTTGGCTGCAGGGCAGAGTGCACAAGAAGAAGGACCTTGAGCAATTGTTCTGCGCCGAGGTGGTCGCGATCACCTACGAGCGCATGGGTCTCCTTGAGTCGAAGCGTCCACCCAACTGGTACGACCCCGGCAAATTTTGGAGCGGTGATCGGCTCCAATTGACGGGTGCATCGCTTGGCAAGGAGATCGCCATCAGCGATATCGGTGAGCCTCCTGCATCATCCGCCTCTGTCGACTGAGGATTGCCTTGGTTCGTGCCCTCCGGATGCGACCAGTGAGCACCTCCGACTGTGGCGGCAGGGTCATTGGACTCTGCCAATGAGTGAGCCCCAGCGCGCACGATGGTGCGATGAGAGATCGACCGAAAGCACCGCTGGTCGCGTGCACAGGAATCGTCACGCTCGACCACATCTTCCGGGTCGACTCGCTGCCGACGGAGGAAGGCAAGTACTCCGCAACGGGTCACCTTGAAGTTGGCGGCGGCGTCGCCGCGAACGCTGCGGCGACCGTGGTGCAACTGGGCGGTGCGGCGTCGTTCATCGGCTGTGTCGGCGACGACAACACCGGCGATGACGTCCTGCGCGAGTTCGCCACACTTGGCGTCGCCACCGATTCGATGCAACGCATCGCGAACCGGTCGACGCCGATCTCGTTCGTGTTGGTCGATCGCGACGGCCACCGCGAACTCGTCAACTACGTCACCCCCGACTTTTTCGAACGGGCGAACCCACTCTTTGCGCGCAGTATCGAGGATGCCGATGTTGTCCTGGTCGACTGTCGTTGGCCCACCGGTGCGATTCAAGCGCTCGAAGCTGCTCACAATCACGGGATACCGGGGGTCGTCGATGTCGATCGGCCCATTGATCCCGACCCGAGCACCGAGACCGGCCGGATCCTTGATGTGGCGACTCACCTGGTGTTCTCGCTCGACGCACTCCTTGGAACAACGCAGCAGGAGGACCTTCCCTCGGCGCTTGCCGCGGTAGCTCACCGCTGCGACGCCTGGATCGGCGTGACCGATGGAGAGCGCGGGGTCTCGTGGCTCGAAGGCGACGACGTGCGACATCAACCGGCGTTCCAAGTCCACGCTGTCGACACCCTCGGTGCAGGCGACGTCTTCCACGGAGCGTTCGCGCTCGCGCTGGCGGAAGGAGCCACGGAGCAGCAGGCGGTTCGATTCGCCTCGGCTGCAGCCGCTGCCAAGTGCACGCGGGCCGGAGGCCGAGCGGGGATCCCTGATCGAGCGACCGTCGATGCATTACTGCGCAACGCAATCAGCGTGGCCCAGTGAGTGCACACACTTGTCGAGGAGCGCATATGACCGATCTCAGCCCAGGGAAACTTTGGGGCCTCCGCCGCCTCGCCGACAACGCAGGGCGCTTCAAGATGCTCGCGGTCGATCAGCGGCCGCCTATCAAGAAGTTGATTGCCGAGCGGCGAGGTGTCGACGATGCTCCCTACGACGATGTCTGTGCTGTCAAGGCGATGCTCGTTGAGGAACTCGCAGGTCACTGTTCGGCGGTCCTGCTCGATCCGCATTACGCCTACCCAGCAGCTACGCACCTCGTGTCGCCGGCCAAAGGCGTGCTGTTGACGCTCGAAGATTCGAACTTCGCTGAGGACGAAGGTGGGCGTCGTTCGACGTCGATCGATGCGTGGAGCGTGGAGAAGATCAAGCGGGCAGGCGGGGACGCGGTGAAGCTCTTGGCCTGGTACCGACCTGATGCTTCTGCTGCGGTCCGGGAGTATCAGCAGGAGTACGTCGCCGGGATCGGCGAGGCCTGCAAGCGGTTCGACATCCCCTTCGTTTTCGAGTTGCTCGTGTATCCCTTCCTCGGAGCGAGCGGGCATACCACTGGGTACGTCGAAGATCCTGGGAAGCAGGCGGAGGATGTACTCATGAGTGTTGCCGTATTCGCCGGCCCCGAATATGGCGTCGACCTCTTCAAGCTGGAGAGCCCGTGGCCGGCTGCAGACGTGCCCGACACGAGTGCTGCAGATGTCAACGACGCAGCAATCAACCGGGTGAGTTCCCACTTCGCTGAGCTCGGACGGTTGGCTGGACGGCCGTGGGTGATGCTGTCGGCCGGCGCGACGAAGGATCAGTTCAGCCGGGTGCTGCGATTCGCCTATGACGCCGGGGCCAGCGGTTACTTGGCGGGCCGAGCGATCTGGTGGGATGCGTTCCAGCAATTCCCCGACTGGGACACCATGCGCAGTGAACTTGCCAGTGACGGCGTGCCGTATGTGCAGTCGCTTAACGAGCTCACCGATGCCCATGCCCGACCGTGGACGACTCACCCCACGTTCGGAGACGACGGCGTCCACCTGGCGGGTGCTGGGCCTTCGTTCCGCACGAAGTACGCCGACTTCTCCGGTGTGGCCGCCGGTGTGAGTGACGGCGCGAATTTTGGTGCGGCAGTGCGCGTTACCGGTGGAGGCCAACCATGACCCGGATTGGTGTCGTGGCCATCGCCAGGCCAACATTCGACGTGCAGTTTGCGCAGCAGATGGCGACGGCCGCGTGGCAACGCCTCGCCGAACTCGGTCACGAACTGGTCGGCTCTCCCGACCTGATCCTTGACGCCGAGGCGCTGGACGCGGCGACATCAGCGCTGTCGCACGAACCACTCGATGCGCTCGTGATCATCCAGGCGACGTTCGCCGACGCCACGCTGGCAGCAGCGATTGCTGACGCGAACCCTGCGCCGGTTCTGCTCTGGGCGATCCCCGAAGCGCGCACCGGAGGTCGCCTCCGATTGAACTCCTTCTGTGGCATCAACCTTGCCGGCTACCGCCTGACTCGGGAGGGGCGCCGCTATCGCTTTCTCTATCTCGACCCGGGCGATGCGACGACGGCCGATGCCATCGCTGCTCTCCTCGCAGCGCCGTTACCTGAGCTCGCTCCCGTTGCCGCTCCGCCGTCGATCACGTCGGTGACATCGGATGCGGTAGCTGCCGCGAGCGATGTTCGAGCGCGGCTCGCTGCCAGCACTGTCGGCATCGTCGGTGAGCGTCCGGAAGGCTTCGAGCCGTGCGACTATGACGCCGATGTGCTCACCAGATCCGTCGGCGTCACCGCCGAGACGGCAACATTGGCCGAGCTCTTCGAGAGTGCCCGCTGGGCATCTGACGATTCCACTCGGCAGCTGCGGGTGCGTGTCGGCAGCCAACTGGATGGGGTCGAGAACCTTGACCCCGAGGGCCTCGACCGCAGCCTGCGACTCCACCTCGGGCTGCGCGAGTTGATCGATGAGCGTGGGTGGTCTGGCGTTGCAACGCGCTGCTGGCCCGAGTGCTTCACCGAGTTCGGTGCTGCGTGTTGTTCACCGCACTCGTTGCTCAACGACGACGGCATCCCCGGCTGTTGCGAAGCCGACGCGTACGGCACCGTCACGAGCCTGATATTGCAGTGGCTCGGAGATGGGCCGGCATTTGTCGCAGACCTCGTCGACTTCGATCTGAGCGACCAGACCGGTGCGTTGTGGCACTGTGGGATGGCTCCGCTGGCAATGGCCAACCCCAATGTGCGGGCACGCGCCACGATCCACACGAATCGGCGGATGCCCTTGCTCAACGAATTTCCACTTCGGCCGGGACGAGTCACCATCGCCCGGCTCAGCCAGTCGCGCGGCCTCAGTCGGCTGACAATCGGCGGTGGCGAGATGCTCGATGCCCCGCTGCCCTACGCGGGCACAGCCGGTGTGATCCGCTTCGACCGCTCGGTCGAGGACGTGATGGAGACGATCATGACCGAAGGGCACGAGCACCACTACGGCATCGTCTACGGCGACGTGCGTCCGCAGCTGCACGCCCTTGCCGCCCAACTCCGACTCCCCGTAATTCATCTCTGACAATCATGTTGTCAGCGCAACCGTTTGAATCTACGTTGTAGACAACCAACGAGTCATCCGCGTACGAGGAGCCTTCATGAGCACTGCAACACTTCCAGACACCGACACGATCAGCGTGGCCCAGCTGCGTCAGCTCATGCTGCAAGATCCGCTGGTCCGGGTGTTGGACGTGCGCACCGGCGGCGAGTTCGACGGCGTGCACATCCCGGGTTCGTTCAATGTTCCGCTCGACACGCTCGGCGAGCATGCCACTGACCTCGCCGACGTCGTGCATCCCGTTGTCCTCGTCTGTAAGTCCGGGGCGCGAGCGAGCCAAGCTCACGGCAAGCTGACCGCAGCAGGCAAGCAACGCCTCCACCTCCTCGACGGTGGCATCGATGCCTGGGAAGCGTCGGGTGGCGAGGTCGTCCAGGGCTCGAGCACGACCTGGGCCCTCGACCGTCAGGTGCGCTTTGTCGCAGGATCGATCTCGCTGATCGCCGTCGTCCTGAGCATGTTGGTGCCGAAGGCGAAGTGGCTCGCTGGCGGAGTGGGGTTCGGGTTGGCGTTCTCAGCGGCGACCAACACGTGTGCCATGGGCAACGTGTTGGCCAGGCTGCCGTACAACCAGTCTGACAAGTGCGACATCGCCGGGGTGCTCGACGGGCTGCGCGCCGCCGCATAGCCGCCTGGGCGCGCTCCTTGATGATGTCATGAGACCCGTTGCGTTGAGAGCAGCGTTACATGTAACGACCGGGTATTGCTCGTCAACGTTCAGACGCTGCAAGTGCGGTCCGCTCGCGCGCCCATCGCGAGCGGCCCCGCGCACAGGGCTTGCGCCCCGTTCAATTCTGGGTGCCTGACGTCCGATCACCCCAGTTCGCGCAGCAAGCCCATGATCAATCGCTCGCCGTTGCGACGAGCGACCAGGAGTCCGATGATCAAGCGTTCATCGACGCCCTCGGTGACGAAGAGTGAGGCGCGACGAGGATCTGGACCGCAGCCGCGGGCAGCGGGTACGCCGGCAAACAGCGACCGGTCGTCATCATCCAAGACGATCTCTTCGACGCGACTGCGTCGGTCACGGTCTGCGCGTTCACCACTGACGACACCGATCCTCGTCGCTCTCCGCGTTCGCCGGCTCGGTTGAGTTTGCGGTAGACGATTGGTTGCGAGATCGAGAAGATGTGTGCGAGGTCGGTGACGCTGTGGTCGCCGGTTTCGCGCATTCGGACCAGTTCGGTTTGCTGTCCTGCATGTCGGTTTTTGCGTTCTACAGACCGAAACGCCCGACGGCACGGTGGTGACCTTCTGAAGGGCGTCCCCGGGCTTTCCCGAAGGGGAGCCTGCGCCGCTGCACCTCAGCTATCCTGGCATGCGACCGGCAGTTTGTTGTGGCATTGGCGAGCCAATACCATCGGAACGCCATAACCTTGCCGTTGAGCGCGGTCCGACGGCCCGCTTTCAGCACGAGGATGTAGAGCGGGACATGACGAACACTCGATTGGACATCGGCAGTGACCGCTTCGGCGGCAATGATGGTCTGGCCGCTGTCGGGCGAAACCGCCGATGGTTGCGAAGCATTGCCTTCCTGAGTGTCGCGGCGCTGGCGAGCACCTTCGGTCTCGTTGGTGCGGGGCCTGCTGCAGTGCAGGCTGCCGACCTGATCGAACCGGTCCCGCTTGGTGCGGCATCGTCGTTCGGTGCGTTGACTCCGGATGCGGCGTTCACGAGCACCGGCGGTACCACGTTCCGTGGCGATACCGGCTCGTTGACCTACGCGTTTGCTGGCGACGGCCACCTTGGAACTTCGTTCATCGCTCCTGCGTTCACAGAGGCATTCAACGACTTCGCCTCTGCCTATTCCGACGCCGCAAGCCGTCCCGCAGGATCCCCCCTCATGGCAGCGAACATCAGCGGGTTGACGTTCGGACCTGGCGTGCACACGAGCGCGGGGGCTGTCTCGACGACGGCCGCTACGTCGTTCACCATTGATGCTGAAGGCCACGCGGATGCTGTGTTCATCTTCCAGGTCAAGGCTGCCCTCGGTTTCGGCGCCAATACCAAAATCAATCTCATCAACGGGGCGCAGGCTAAGAACATCTTCTGGCAGGTTGTAGGTGCTGGCAATATCGGTGCCGGCAACAAGTTCGCCGGCACGTTGATGGCCAACGGGGCCATCAGCTCTGGTGAAGCCACCGTTGTCAACGGTCGCCTGCTGACCAAGACCGGTGCCATCGCGATGGCCAACAACAATCTCTACTCGGCCCCGCCGGCCGTGTCGATCGACGGCGGCGAGACAGTCACCTCCACCGTTTCCGACCCGGCGATCTTGGGTGTCACGAGTGTCGTGGCCCCCAGCATGGTCACTGTCACCATTGATGGCGTCGCCCAGGCCCACCAGCCGGTCCCGGCCGCTAGTGGCGCATGGAGCTTGACTCTCGATGGTCTGCTGCCCAACGGTGACCGCACCGTTGTTGCGACTGTCACCGATGGCGCTGGCAACATTGGCACCTTCACCCAGATCTTGACGGTCGCCGCGGCTGAGCCGGAGCTGTCGATTATCGGCGGACCTGTTGCCGCGACAAGCGACCAGACACCGACGATCTCCGGAACCACCGACGTGGCTGCCGGCCAGCTTGTTCACTTCACTCTCACCCGGGCCAACACCAACCCGCCGCACACCAATCCGCCGCTGGTCTTGGATGCGACTGCATTTGTTCAAGAAGACCAGACATGGAACATCACTCCGAATGGCATGACCGGCGGCAGATGGACCATCGTGGCTACGGTCACCGACCCGGCCGGCAATGCCGCAACCGACACTCAGGTCCTGACCGTCACTGTATTCGCGATCACGAGTAGCGCACTGATGAACGACTCGACACCGGTGATCACCGGCACCGTCGAATCAGGTTCGAAGATTGCAGTTGAAATGGGATCCGGCGAAGGCGTCACGATGACTGTCACCCAGAACGACACCTTCTGGTCGGCGACCACGACCTTCGAGCTGGCGAACGGCACACACCCAGTGACCGTTATCGCTACCGACGAGGCTGGCGAGGAAACGATTCTCGCCCAGACCCTGACGGTCGATCTGGTCGGGCCGGCCATCGCGATCAACGGTGGGGCAACCGCTACGACGTCTGACGCCACCCCGGAAATCGCCGGAACAACAACCGACGCTGCAGCTGGCGCCGACGTGAGCGTCAGCATCGACGGAGCGATACCGCTCACGACAGTGGTCCAGCCCGACGGTTCGTGGAAGGTCACGCCGTCGGTCGACCTCGCACCTGGAAACCGCACGGTCGTCGCGACTGTCGGTGACCCGGCAGGCAACACTGGAACCTTCACGCAGACCCTCGCGATCATCGCCACACCAGTCGTCCCATTCGTCCCGATCGCCACTGTCCCACTCGGTCGAACATCGACGTTCGCTGCGCTGACCCCGAATGCAGCGTTCGCTAGCAGCGGTCCGACAACCCTCCGTGGTGACGTCGGTTCGACCACCTATGCGTTCGCTCCGGCCGGCACCCACCTGGGTAACTCGCTCATCGCACCGGCGTACGCCGACGCCGTCGCCGACCTTGTGACCGCGTACTCGGACGTCGAGGATCGGCCCGCCGGCACCTCGATCGGCCCCAACATTAGCGGCTTGACCGTTGGGCCCGGTCTGTACACCAGCGCTGCAGCGATTGGCTCGACCGCCTCGACGAACTTCACCATTGATGGTCAAGGTCATCCTGATGCTGTGTTCGTCTTCCAGGTGAAGGGCGCACTTGCGCTGGGCGAAAAATTTGATATGTGGCTCATCAACGGGGCGCAGGCCGAGAACATCTTCTGGCAGGTCGACGGTGCCGGCGCGATTGGCGCCGACTCGAGGTTCGTGGGCACGTTGATGGCTAACGGGGCGATCAGCGCCGGCGCCCGAAGCCTCGTTAACGGTCGTCTGATGACGAAAGCGGGTGAAATCGCGATGGACACGAACGACCATTACTCGGGCGCACCAAGCGTGATGATCAATGGTGGTGCCGCCGCGACCCATTCCACAGAGTCCATCCCGGAAATCTCTGGTGACACCAGTGTCGAGGACCCAGCATCGGTGACGGTCACGGTCACCGTTAACGGTGTCCCTCAGACGACGCAGCCGGTCCCCGCAGCCAGTGGGGAATGGACCATGGCCCTCGATGGTCTGCTCAGCGACGGCGGACACACCATTGTTGCCAGCGTGACCGATAGCGGCGGTAACAGTGGTTCGTTCACCCAAACCCTCACGGTCGACACAACACCACCGGTCGTAACGATTGACTCGGGTTCGACGAGCGACCAGTTGTCGACGATCACCGGAACCACTGACGTTGTCGGCCAGACCGTCACGATCCACTTTTCTCTGACCGTCCCGGCGGTCGAATTCGTTCGCACCACTATCAGCCAAGCCGACAAGACGTGGAACTTCACCCAGCAACTCCTCGAGGGTGACTGGACCATCGTGGCCCATGTCATGGATGCAGCCGGGAACACCGGCGACTCCAGCCAGGTCCTGGCTGTCGCGCCCGAGAAATCATTCGTGTTCACCGGCGGAGCAAGTCGTTCGACGAACGACACCACCCCGACGATCTCTGGCACCACCGACGCCCTTGACGGCAGTGCCGTCACCGTCACCGTGGCGGGCCAGTCAATTGATGCAACGGTAACCGATGGTGAATGGGCCGTCACGGCCGCGACCATCGCCGACGGCACTTACACCGTCACTGTGTCGGTGTCTGATGGTGGCCTCGTTGGTTCGGCAACTCAGTCGCTGACGATCGACACTGTTGCGCCGACCGTTGATTTCGGTAACGGCGGGGAGAATGTCGAGGCGACTGATTCGACTCCTGCGATTTCGGGGAGCGGCGCTCAGCCCGACTCGACCGTCTCTGTCACCCTCGATGGTCAGACAATGACGACCACAGTTGGCCCTGACGGAACCTGGACGGTGTCCCCACCGAACCCACTGAGTGGCGGCACCTATATCGCCGAGGCCACGATTACTGACCCGGCTGGCAACAGCGCCACGGGCACACAGACGATCGTCATTGTCGCCGTGTTGATCACGATCGATGGCGGCTCGATTACAGCGACAAATAGCACTACCCCTACGATCTCAGGCACCACCGACGCCGTCGACGACCGCGAGTTGACCGTCCAGATCGGTACCCTGCAAACGCTGACCTCGCCGACCGCTAGCGGTGCGTGGACGGTTGAGGCCACACACCTGGACGACGGCACCTACACCGTCAGCGCGACGCTCAGCTCTGATGACGGCACAGCCGGTTCGGCTACTCAGTCGCTGACGATTGACACTGTTCCTCCGGTCGTTGTGATCGGCAACGGCGAGCCGTTTGTCGAGACCACCGACCCGACACCGGAGATCTTTGGTGGCGGAATTGGACCTGGCTCGACGGTCGAGGTCATCGTCGATGGTCAGACCTTGACGACTACCGTTGGCCCTGACGGGACCTGGACAGTGAGCCCATCGCCAGCGTTGAGTGATGGAGTGCATGTGGCAACAGTGACGATCACTGACCTGGCTGGCAACGTTGGCACTGGCGAAGTGACCATCTCGGTCGTCGCGGAATTGACGACGATCACGATCGCGTTCGATGGCGGTGCCGATGCTGCAACCAATGACGCGACCCCGGCGGTCTCCGGTTCGACGAACGCCGTTGATGGCCGCGTGATGGCGGTCATGCTTGGTATCCAAACACAGACGACCATGGTCAATGGCGGTTTGTGGTCGGTCGCGTTCACGGGCGCCAGCCTTGCGGACGGCGTCTATGACGTGACGGCCAGTGTCAGCTCTGATGACGGCACAGCCGGTTCGGCTACTCAGTCGCTGACGATTGACACTGTTCCTCCGGTCGTTGTGATCGGCAACGGCGAGCCGTTTGTCGAGACCACCGACCCGACACCGGAGATCTTTGGTGGCGGAATTGGACCTGGCTCGACGGTCGAGGTCATCGTCGATGGTCAGACCTTGACGACTACCGTTGGCCCTGACGGGACCTGGACAGTGAGCCCATCGCCAGCGTTGAGTGATGGAGTGCATGTGGCAACAGTGACGATCACTGACCTGGCTGGCAACGTTGGCACTGGCGAAGTGACCATCTCGGTCGTCGCGGAATTGACGACGATCACGATCGCGTTCGATGGCGGTGCCGATGCTGCAACCAATGACGCGACCCCGGCGGTCTCCGGTTCGACGAACGCCGTTGATGGCCGCGTGATGGCGGTCATGCTTGGTATCCAAACACAGACGACCATGGTCAATGGCGGTTTGTGGTCGGTCGCGTTCACGGGCGCCAGCCTTGCGGACGGCGTCTATGACGTGACGGCCAGTGTCAGCAGTAGCGATGGTGTAGCCGGTTCGGCTACCCAGTCGCTGACGATTGACACTGTTGATCCGGTGGTCCCAGCTGTCGGTCCCCCTGTGTTCGCCACCGACACGACGCCCGTGATCTCGGGTGAGGGTTGCGAGCCAGGCTCGACCGTCGTGGTCACCATTGGCGGCGAGACGCTGACGACGATGTGCGACGACGATGGCAAGTGGTCGGTGACCCCAACGAACCCGATGGCGCCCGGTGTTCATGTCGCAACAGTGACGATCACCGACCAGGCTGGTAACAGTGCGTTTGGTACACAGACGATCACGATCGGCACCGCATCGGCCAACGGATTCAACCCGGCTGGGCCTGTACGAGTGTTCGACACTCGCCTCGGAGAAAGTCCCGAGGCGTTGCGGACCGTTGCTAAGCAGCAGGTCTGGGGTGGCTACGAACTTGAGGTGCAGATGACTGACCTTGATGGGTTCGTTCAGGCAGAAGGTGTTGGAGCGGTGTCGTTGAACGTCGCCTCGACTGGATCGGACGCTGCGGGCTACATCACCGTGTACGCATGTGGCACTCGTGAATTGGTTTCCAGCGTGAACTTCCCGGCTGGTGGGACTGTCAGCAACGCCGTCATCACCCCGGTGTCGGCAGGCGGCACCGTGTGCTTCTTCTCCAGCCGCCCGACGGACATCGTGGTCGACATCAACGGCTGGTTCGCTGAAGATGAAGCTTTCAACTCGGTTGGACCGAAGCGTGTGTTTGATACTCGTCCTGGCGAGAGCCCGGACGCGTTGCGTGACGTCGGTATGGCCCGGCTGGCCGCGAATACGATGATGGAAGTGCGGCTCACGGACCTGGCCGGGTATGTGCCGGGATCCGGTGTCGGTGCGGTGTCGTTGAACGTTGCTGTCACTCAGCCAGACGCCGCGGGGTTCATCACCGTGTACCCATGCGGGACTCGCGAACTCGTCTCGAACCTCAACTACATTGCTGGCGCAACTGTTGCCAACGCCGTCATTGCACCGGTGTCATCGGCTGGCACGGTGTGTTTCTACAGCTCAGCCACGACTGATCTGGTCGTTGATATCAACGGTTGGTTTGTTGCTGGCGCAGCGTTCACGGCGATCGGGCCGAAGCGTGTGTTTGATACTCGTCCTGGCGAGAGCCCGGCCGCACTCCGCAACGTCGGCACGACCCAGCTGGCGGCGAACACCACGATGGAAGTGCAACTCACTGACCTCGCCGGATACGTCCCGGGAGCGGGTGTTGGTGCTGTGTCATTGAACGTCACTGTCACGGGGCCCACAGCTGCGGGGTTCATCACCGTGTATCCGTGTGGCACGCGTGCTGTTGTGTCGAGTCTCAACTTCGCTGCCGGTGAGACTGTTGGTAACTCGGTGATTGCGCCGGTGTCGTCGACAGGCGCTGTGTGTTTCTTTAGCCCGGTCACGACTGATCTGGTTGTTGACATCAACGGCTGGTTCGCCGCCTAAACCGGCCGCTCGAGCAACTAGCCGCCCGAAAGGGCGGTCCGGCGTTTGGCTGTTCGGTAGTTCGCGCAGGCGGGCGTTTATCTGACGCACTGTCATTGATATGGGGTGTGACGAGGTTCTGCGCGGAATCCTGAATTTCGATCGGCGTTTCGATGTGCCCCGAGGTCATGTGGCTTATCGCGAGAAGGTCACGAGCGCTGCCAGCACGACGGCACCGAATCCATGCGTACGACACCCACGTCGGGTTCCATCACGGTCGCGGAATGGGTGTTCGTCGTGTCGTGTCTGCTGTTCTGGTTGTTGCTGGTGTTGCTGGTGTTGCTGGTGTTGCTGTGTTCGGGTTGAACTGGGTCGCTGCTATCGACGAGTCGGTCTTCTTATCGTCGCATGGTGCGTTTGAGAATCCGACGCGTGGCGATGCGCTGGCGATTGAGTGTTTGCAGTATGGGACTGGGGAACCGGTGACGACGTTCTCGCCGGTGGGTTCGCGTAACCCGTCGGTCCAGTCCACCGTGTCTGGGCTATTGAACCAGGTTCGGTGGCGACGAACCGACAGTCGACACCCCACGATCACCTCAGGCTTACAGAACTCATTGAGCGGAGCAAACGCTGACGTGTGCACCCCGATACACGTAAACCCGCTACCGAACACCCCACCCTCAAGGGCAGTGTCAGTCACCTTGGCGGTGAAACCGTCGCCGTTGTCGATGCTGAGGCTGCTGCCGGTGTTCGACGAGTTCCGAATCGTCGGCGACGGCGAGTTGTCGTACACGCCGTAGTTCTGGGTGTCGCCGGTGACGGTCGCGTGGAGCATCGAGAACGATTCTTTGGTTACACCACTCGTGTACAAACCGAAGCCAAACAGGTCGCCGCCGGTGTTGTTGATGGGGAGGTGACGGATCTCTGCGGCGATGTTGCCAGCTGACACTGTCGCAGGCTTATCATCGAAGCTGCCGCTGCCGGCGTCATCTTGCGTCGATGTCGCGGCGTTCGAACGCGAGTACTCCCAGGCCAATTAGGGCCGCAGCGAGCAGCGTGAGCGCGGCGAGTGGCATGACCTCAATCGAGCCTCCGGGCAAAGTCGGTGCATGTTCAAACGGTGAGATGTTCCGAACCCATTGGGGGAGGTTGAGCACACTTGCAAACAAGCCGACGATCAAGACTGCCGCAAGGCATGCCCACGCCAGCGGTGCAGCGCGCACGGAGATGCCGTAGAACACCGTCGTGACACCGACAAGGACGAGCATCGCCGGTGTCATTGCAAACGATGCTCCGATGAGGCGAGAAATCTGCCCGAAGTCGCCGGTGACCACCGCGAAGCCGAGGCCAGTTGCGGCACCGGTGGCGAGCATGATCACCAGCGTTCCGCCGGTGGCCATGGTCAAGTGGCTGAGGGCCCAGGTCCGCCGCGACGTCGGCGTACTCAGGAGCCAATCGGCACGCATCGCCGACTCTTCGGACCGCAAGCGCAGCGTCGACGAGATCGAGAATCCGGAACCGATCAGGGCAAGCATGAGCACTGCCGTCGACAGGAGTGCATCGGTCGGCGAGAGCTGTCCGAGCTGCTCGAAGAACTCAGCCATCTCGGGGTTTTCAGCGAACAGTGTTTCTGCTTGGTCTGCCACGACGCCGTAGAAGAACCCGAAGAGCGCGAGTCCCACCGTCCAGCTGATGATCGACGACCGCTGCAGACGGAGGGCCAGCGCCATTGATGAAGTGAATTCGGGACGGGCCTCCGCCCGGCCGGCGCGCTGAGCGAGCATGCCGCCACCGATGTCTCGGTGCGCTTGAAGGGCGATGGCGAACGCCGTCAACGTCGCAGTGCCGACGGCGGGCAGGACCAGCACCCACCAGCGCTCACCGGCGAACGCCCGAATCGCTTGCGCCCAGCCAATTGGTGACAACCACGACAGCGCGCCGAAGGTGACGTCGCCGACTGCACGGAGCACGAACGACATCGCAAGTACGACGGAGCTGATTCCGAGCGCACCCCGTGACGTGCCGATGATCTGCGCGACGACCAGCGCCACCGCGGCGAACAGACACCCCGCACCAAGCGCCGACGAGGCGAACGCCACGGAACCTCGAACTGGGAGGCCTTCGCGTGCGACGAAGAAGGCGGTCGCAGCGACGATCACGAGGTTGGCGATGCCGACGTGAACAATCGTGGCTGCGAGTGGCGCATGGCGACCGATCGGAGCGGAGCGAATCACCTCGATGCGTTCAGATTCCTCCTCGGTTCGAGTGTGGCGAACGGTGAGAAAGATGCTCATCAGCGCATGCGCGATGATGGTCCAGATGCTCAGCTCGTTCATCAGTACCGACCCGAGCGTCGGATCGTCGAGGCCATAGCCCGGCCCAGCCTGGATGATGAGCGCAGCGTTCCCATCGACCAGGTCGGCGTATTGCTGAAGCTCGATCTGGGTGTCGTACAGCCCTGCCACGCTGCGTGTCGATGCGGCGACGAGCCCGACGATGGCAACAAGCCACAGCGACAACCGCAGCCGATCGAGCCGAAGCCGGAGGCGCAGTAGCGCAACGAACCCGCTCAGCTGGTCGGTGAACGATTCGGCGACCGGGTGCTCGAAGGCGGGCGGCGTGGGTGCCCTCGTGGCCAGGCCCGTCATGTGTCGACCGCGTTATCGAGGACCGCTGCCTCACTGGTGTTGCCCTCGCCGTTGTTGCCATAGTGCATCAAGAAGAGCTCTTCGAGCGTCGGAGGCTGGCTGACCAAGGATTCGATTCCGCAATCGGCGAGATGACTGAGTGCAGCGTCGAGCGCCGTGTTGTCGACCTCGAACCGGAGCCGATTACCGTCGAGCCGAGGGTTGTGGACTCCATCGATTGCCTTGATCATGACGGCGGGACGGCGAGTCTGCACGATGATGCTGGTGCGTGTCATCGAACGAAGCTCGGCCAACGTGCCGTGCTGAACGGCTCGCCCGTCACTGATGATCGTGACGCGGTCACAGAGTCGTTCGACCTCGGCGAGAATGTGGCTGGACAACAGCACAGTCGTTCCAGCAGCGGCTGCTTCGAGAATGCACGCTTGGAACACCGACTCCATGAGCGGGTCGAGCCCGGAGGTGGGTTCGTCGAGCACCAAGAGGTCAACGTTGGACGCCAGCGCGGCGACAAGTGCGACCTTCTGTCGGTTTCCCTTCGAGTACGTCCGGCTCTTTTTGCGTGGGTCGAGCGCAAAACGTTCGATGAGTTCGTCTCGGCGACGGAGATCTACTCCGCCGCGCAGGCGGGCCAGCAGGTCGATGATCTCCCCACCGCTCAGGCTTGGCCAGAGATTGACGTCGCCGGGCACGTAGGCGAGGCGGCGGTGCAGCGCAACGGCATCACCCCAGGGGTCGGCGTCGAACAACCGGACCGTCCCACTGTTGTGCCGGAGCAGGCCAAGCAGGATACGAATGGTGACCGTCTTGCCGGAGCCATTTGGCCCGAGGAAGCCGTGGACATCACCGGGAGCGACAGCCAAGTCGAGCCCGTTAAGGGCTCGCGTAGTTCCGAACGTCTTGACGACGTTCGAGAGCGAAATCGTTGCGGTCATGGGTGGGGGAGCGGACGGAGGGTCATGGCGGCGTGTACTTCGTTCTCCCTCATGTTGATCTCCTATCTCTGCAACGATCTTGGTCGCCGCACTCGAGACAGGCCAGAGAAGAAGGTCCCGAGATCGCGGCTGTACGGCGCTACTGGGATGGGACCTCTGGCACTGTCGTCGCGTCGGTTTTGCGCGAAGACTGAGCGGTGCAACTCGATTGTCCCGCGAACGCGAAGGAGGAGCAATGACCTCAATGGTGCCCACACAGATTGTCGGCATGCGGCTCGATCCGCTGCTCGGTAGCTCGGCCGTTGTCCTCAGCGAAATCGATGAGGTCGTTGAGTCATTCCATCGCCTGCTGGAGACGGCCTCGCCTTCAGACTTTGCGACCTGAGGGGATTCACAACGTGTCCCAGCGAGAGGTGGTGATGTTGGGGACCGGGAGCCAGGCGCCAACTGTCGATCGCAGCCAGATGGCGTGCCTCCTGCGCTGGGGCGACACCAGCCTGCTGTTCGACGCCGGCGAGGGAGCCCAACGGCAACTCGCCCGGGCCAAGGTGTCGGCGAACACGATCGATCGAATCTGCCTCACCCATTTTCACGGCGACCATTGCCTGGGCCTGCCCGGCGTGATCATGCGACGCACTCTCGACGGAAGCAACGTGCCGATACCGGTCCACTATCCGGCATCAGGCGAGCGCTACTTCGACCGTCTGAGGTACGCGTCGGAGGGCCAGGAGGATGCCCCGATCGTTGCGGCACCAATCACGGGCCCTGGGGTGGTTGTCCGGACGGCGGCGTACACGCTGAGTTGTGCGACCCTTTCGCACAGCGTCGACACAATTGGGTACCGCCTCGTTGAGCACGACAGTTGGCGTTTCGTTCCCGAGCGACTCGCCGAGCTCGGCATTCGCGGCTCAGCGATTGGGCAACTTCGCCAGCAGGGGCGAATCAGCCACCGGGGACGCACGGTCGAAATGTCCGATGTCGCTGACGTACGCCGCGGTCAGGTGTTCGCTTTCGTCATGGACACCCGCTGGTGTGCCGGGGCGCTCGAACTGGCGGCCGGGGCAGATCTCCTGGTTTGCGAGTCGACGTTCTTGTCGGGTGACGCGGATCTTGCTGAGCGCTACGGGCATCTGACGGCGCAGCAGGCTGGTCGGCTCGCTCGTGTTGCCGGGGCAAGGCGACTGGTGCTGAGCCACTTCTCGCGCAGGTACCCAGATCCAGCGCTCTTCGCCTCAGAGGCGGGAGCGGAGTTCGATGACGTGGTCGTTCCGAGAGATCTCGACCGAATTGCTTTCCCTCAGCGAAGCTGACGAGTCCTGATCAACGTCAGGCGGACCGGCAGCTGTCAGGTCCACGACGCAGCTACTTGCCCCAGTAACCGCGGAATCCAGGGATGTGGCGGCGGATCTTGCCGTTGTCGTCGAGGACGAGAACCTCGGTGGCCTGCACGATGCCTTTGGAAGTGGTGACCAGAGCATCCCACATCAGCACATCACCACTTTCGGTGACCTGGTCGAGCGAGTGCAGTTCGTACTGGCCGTAGTGGGCGTGCATCTTCGTGAAGAACTCGAGGATCTCTGTTATGCCGGCCGAAGTGCCGTCGAAACGGATGACGAGCGCATCGGGGCTGTAGAACGCGGCAAGAGCCTCAACATCACCAGCAGCCATCGTTGCGTAATATCGATCGATGAGTTTCTGTCCACGCGTCGTCATCTACGCGAAGGTAGCAAAGCCTTCGCCTGAGGGCATCCGTAAACCGGCTTATTCGGCAATATGAAAAAATGCGCCTGCCGTCGGCGAGCGGTCTGTTGCAGGTTGGCTTGACGACATGACTTCTCACACTTCAACCGTTAGCAATTGGAAGATCGACCAGCTCGACGACCTCACGGGCAAGCGGTACTTCATTACCGGCGGCAACTCCGGCGTGGGCTTCGAAGCAGCTGCGCATCTCCGGCGAGCGAACGCCGACGTTTTCATCGCTGCACGCTCGCCGAAGAAGGGCAAGCAGGCCGCTGCGGACCTCGGCAAGATCACCGGAGCCGGAGTGGTCGAACTTATCGAGCTGGATCTCGCCAGCGTCGACTCGATTCATGCTGCGGACGCGGCGCTCCGTGGACAGGTCGACGGGCTCGACGCAATCATCAACAACGCCGGAATCATGCAGACACCGCAACTGGAGACGGCTGACGGATTCGAGCTGCAGTTCGGCACCAACCACCTCGGACATTTCCTTCTCAACCATCTGATGTTCGATCTGGTGGCGGCTCGCTCGGGACGCATCGTGCCCGTCAGCTCAATCGCACACCGCTCTGCGCCCGGTATCAACGCCGACGATCCAATGTTTTCGAAGAACTACTCGCCGACAACCGTCTATGCACACTCCAAGCTGGCCAATCTGATCTACGGCTTCGAGCTGGCGCGCCGGCTCGAAGCTGCCGGGTCGGATGTGAAGTCGGTGTCTGTGCACCCCGGCTACTCGGCGACCAACTTGCAGAGCACGGGCCCGACCGGAATCTTCAAGGCGATATACAAGGTGAGCAACAAGCTGATGGCGCAGCCAGCCTCCGCCGGCGCAATTCCTGAAGTGCTTGCAGCAGCAGGAAACGAAGCGCAGAACGGCGCCTACTACGGTCCGACCAAGTTTGGTGACAGCAGAGGGCCCGTCGGCGAGAGCAAGATCTCCGACGCTGCGAAAAACGTCGACGATGGCACCAAGTTGTGGGAACTGAGCGAACGCCTGCTGGATATCGAGTGGAAGATCAGCTGACCGGAGTCGTCGGTCGGGGACGCGCCTGAGATCGAAGTAACCGCCATCGTACAAACAGGGTCGATCGGCCCTGTCGGCGCGGTGTTGCTGACTGGTCTGCTGGTGACATGAACATCTGTAGGTTCGACGTGGTCGTCTCTCCGCTTCATGGACGCGAGAGTGCTGAATCGGCGCTCCACGGTGTGCTGGCGGCGTTGGACCGGATCGGCGCGATGGAAGGGGACGCTGTCACGAACCAACCCCATCTGGTCGTCGTCGGTTCCGGTGGAACCGAATCGCTGATCCTGGAGTTGCTCGATCGACCGGGCGCGTCGGCACCCGTCTTGCTGGTTGCTCACCCCAAACATAATTCGTTGCCGGCCGCTCTCGAGACGCTCGCCCGACTTCATCAGCTTGGTCGGCGCGGTCGCATCGTGTTCTTCCAAGATGAAGCGGATGCGCCCGAACTCGAAGAGGCCGTACAGGATCTGGTTGCCTGGCATCGACTCCACACGACGCGGCTTGGCCTCGTCGGAACGCCGTCCGACTGGCTGGTCGCGAGCACGCCGAGCAGGGAGATGGTGCGCGACTCGTGGGGCCCCGAGCTGGTCGATGTGTCGATTCCAGCCACGATTGAACAATTCGAGGCGGTTCCGGTCTCTATCGGAGAGCGCGCGGCGCAACGGTTTGGTGGCACGAATGCCGCCGGACTTCCAGCCCCGCACGACGCTGTCAGAGCGGCACGGCTCGACCCGGCGCTCCGGCAGGTCATTGCCAGCAACGATGTCGATGCAATCACCGTTCGCTGCTTTGACTTCCTCGGCTCGATCGAGACGTCTGGCTGCTTGGCGCTTGCTCAACTGAATGACGATGGGATCGTCGCCGGGTGCGAAGGGGATGTCCCTGCAGCACTTGCGATGCTGTGGGCGCGGCACCTACTCGACCAAGTGAGTTGGATCGCAAACCCGGCGTCGGTTGACCGGCAACGCAACGCCGTCACCCTCGCGCACTGCACGATTGCCCCGTCACTGGTTGAGGACCTGCAGCTGTCGAGTCACTTCGAGTCGGGTATCGGTGTTGGCATCCACGGTCGCGTCCGAACGGGTGATGTCACCCTGATCAGGATCGGTGGCAACCGATTGGACCGGTGCTGGATCGCTGATGGGCGAGTCGTCGAAACGGGTAATGACCCTGACCTCTGTCGAACCCAGGCGGTCGTCGAGTTGACCGATCGCAATGTCGGCGACCTCCTCACCGATCCGTTGGGCAACCATTTGGTGCTTGTCGAAGGTGCCCACCGGGCGCGGCTTGAACGATGGTGGAAATGGGCCATCGCCAGCTGATTGTCGCCGAATCGGGACGTTTGGCCATCGTCAACCAGGACTCGACCTGTGCACGATCGTCGTACTCGACAGAAAGCGACACACCATGACTGACCTCCATACGGACTATCTCGGCCTCCGGCTGGCGTCGCCGCTCGTGGCGTCATCAGGGCCGCTCACCCGCGATGTCGACTCGATTAAAAAATTGGAGTCTTTCGGGGCGGCAGCCGTTGTGTTGCCGTCGCTCTTCGAGGAAGACGTCGAACGCTCCGATGCCACAGGCCACGCGTACGCGTCGCTGATCGAGCGGGCGAAGGCCGCGGTTGACATTCCGGTGATAGCGAGCATGAACGGCGCGAGCATTGGAAGTTGGTTGCGATACGCAGCAGTTGTGGAGAGCGCTGGGGCCGACGCGATCGAGCTGAACTTGTACCACGTTGCTGCCGACCCGATTGTTTCGTCAGGGACGGTGGAGTCCGAGCAGTTCGGACTTGTCGCGATCATTGCTGATGAGGTCGGTATCCCGGTATCGGTGAAGATCTCGCCGTATTACTCATCGCTTGCATGGTTTGCCTGCGCGCTGCAAGAAGCCGGTGCCGCTGGCGTCGTGCTCTTCAACCGCTTCTACCAGCCCGACCTCGACATCGAGACGCGCGAGGTCATGCCGCGCTTGGCGTTGAGTACGCCGGAAGAACTCCGCTTGCCGTTGCGCTGGACGGGGATACTCCGCGAGCACCTCACGATGTCGATCGCCGGTTCGACGGGCGTCCATTCTGGTGACGACGTGGTGAAGTTGGTGATGGCTGGCGCAGACGTCGCGATGACGACGTCTTCCTTGTTACGCAACGGCCCCGAACATCTTGCAACGATCGAGGCACAGCTTCGAGACTGGATGACCGATCACGATGTCGACTCGATCAGTGCGCTGCGCGGCCAAGCGAGCGCATCGAGGGCGTCGAGGGCACCCGACCCGGCGGCGTTCGAACGGGCGAACTACATCGGCAACCTGGCGAGCTACCCGGCGCACTCCGGGGTTTGGTGACGCAGGGCGATCCGGCTGAACTTGCGTATACGCTCCTCGAAAATTACCCGATTTGATGTCGGCCACGCTGAGGAGCCACCCATGAAGATGCCAGCCGTCGTCAGCGATTTGCCGACCGAATCACTCGACTTGTACCGCGAGGTCCATAAGGGCCTCAGGCTCGCATTGTTCGAACTCGCTCGGGCTGCGGGTGCACTCGATCCGGCAGACCATCCGAGCTCTGACGCGTTCTGCGAGCAGTTCGCTGACGTCGACATGATGCTGCAAACGCACCACGCTCACGAAGACGACCCGTTGCTCAGCGCGCTACTCGAGGATCACGTCTCGACAGCCCTCATAGACAGGATCCACGCCGAACACGTGCTCACCGACCAGCGGCTCGCTGAACTGCGCGTCCTTGTTGCCGAACTGAGCCAGGGCACCGACACCACCGAAGCGATCTATGACGCCGTCACCACCTTTATCGCGGCCTACCTCGTGCACATGGAAGTCGAGGAGCGGCAGGTGATGCCTGTCATCCAGAATGGGGCATCGATCGAGAAACTGATGGCAGTGCAGATGGCGATCCGCACATCGGTCCCGCCAATGGACATGTGTGTCTTCCTGCGCTGCATGCTCCCAGCAATGAATCCGCAGGAGCGCACAGCGATGCTCGCCGGCATGAAGATGGGCGCCCCACCAGAAATTTTCGCTATGTTCTGGGAGGCCGCAGAATCGTGCCTCTCCTCGACCGACATGGCCACTGTCGCGGGGCGCATGGCCGACTGAGGGGTCCGATTTGGACCGGGTTGTCCTGACAGAGCGACCCGAACGAACAGGAGCGTTCGGTGCGGCTTGGGGCGACTGCATCGGCAGTCATCAACGGCGATTTAACGGCCGTTTGCTGCTCCGACACTCTCGACGTACATCGCCTCGATGAGGTCGGCGTATCGATTGCTCACCACGTTGCGTTTCACCTTCATTGTTGGCGTCAGCTCGCCGCTCTCGACGGTGAGTGGTTCAGGAATCAAACGCCAGTACTTGAGCTGCTCCACCGGGGCGTGACATTGATTGACCCGCTCGACTGCGGCAGCGATCTCGTCGCGGATTCGCTGGTCGTGCGCCAGGTTTGACATGTCAGCAAAGCCGCCGTGGTCGCGCGCCCAGGTTGTTGCAGCGTCGGTGTCGAGTGCGAGGAGCCCCGTGAGGTATCGGCGGCCGTCGCCAACGACGACGGCTTGGCCGATCAGAGGTTCCATCGTGAGGCGGGACTCGATCTCGGCGGGTGCGATGTTCTGCCCCGCAGCATTGATGATGATGTCCTTTTTGCGTCCGGTGATCCAGACGAACCCATCGTCGTCGATGACCCCGATGTCGCCGCTGTGCATCCAGCCGTCATTGTCGATTAACTGGGCGCTCGCGTCCGGAAGCTGGTGGTATCCGTCGCAGACGCTGCCACCCCGGAACAGCAGTTCACCATCGTCGGCGACACAAGCTTCGAGCCCTGGAATCGGGCGTCCCACCGATCCGATCTTGATCGCTCCTGGCACGTTCATCGTCGCGGGTCCGCAGTCCTCGGTTTGGCCGTAGACCTCGGCGATCGGCAGGCCGATCCCGTGGAACCATCGGATGAGATCCGGGTGAATCGGCGCGGCGGAAGACACGAGTAGCCGTGCCCGATCGAGCCCGATCGAGCGTCGAATCAATGGGGCGAGGCTGTGGTCGAAGCTGAACATGGCGGTGTTGCGGATCAGCGAGGTGGGCGACCACCGTGGCCGCGCTGGGTCTGGTGTGGAGGTCGCGGCCGAATCGAGCAAGCGGTCGAGGCTCACCGGCGCGTGCTGCGCCTTGGACATGATCGAGTCGTGGAGCTTCTGCCACACCCTCGGCACTGCCATAAAGATGGTCGGCCGACATGCCTGCAAATCGTCGGGGACTGTGGCGAGACTGCCGGCAAACCACGTCTCACCGCCGGCGGCGATCTGGCCGAAGTGGCTGGTGAGCCGTTCGGCGATGTGGCTGAGTGGAAGGTAGGACAGCCAGCGATCTGTGGGCGCGAGATGCACCAAGGAGTCGACCGAATCGATCGTCCACATGATGTTGCCGTGCGTCAGTCGTGCGCCCTTTGGAGGCCCGGTCGTCCCGCTTGTGTAGACGAGGCTCGCCAGGTCGTCGGTGCAAATCGTGTCGACGCGTTCTTCGACGGCGCGACGATCGGCGTCTCGAACATCGCAGAGTTCATCCATTGTCACCACGAGTCCGGGACGGTCGAATCCGCTGTTGGGCTCCATCATGATCACACGTTCGAGATCGGGGAGGTCGTTGAGGTGCAACACCACCTTCGCCAATTGTTCGGCATCATCGACGAAGCAGAAGCGCGCGCCCGAGTCGGCCAAGACATAGGCCACCTGAGAGGACGAACTCGTCGGGTAGATCGGCACGCTGACCGCACCTGCCGACATGATGCCGAGGTCGCAGATGTGCCACGACGGCCGGTTGGAGGCGAGGATCGCGATGCTGTCACCCAGCGCTACATCGCGCGAGATCAATCCAGCGGCAATGTCATGAACGGCCCTGCCGTACGCACCCCACGAGATGGTCTCCCAGGAACCTGTGCCGAGGGGCCGGTGGCGCATCGATGTTCGGTGTCCCTGGTGTTGGACCCTGTCTCGGAAGCGGTGGAGGATCGTTTCGTCGGGATTGCTGCCATCAACTGCTGGCTGCGGTGAGCGAGAATCTTGCGACATGTTGTGAGCTCCTGATGGGTGGTGGCAGCGTGGTCGTCAGACGATGAATTCACACGAGGTATGCGGTGAGGAGGTCGCGCATTGACACGACGCCAGCGAGCGTGCCGTCTTCGTGGCGGACCAAGATGTGGCGGACGTACGCGCCGAGCATTTCCTCAGCGACGTCGTCGACGGTCGACTCCGGAGTTGCGCACTTCAACGATGCGGTTTCCATCGTGCCGACAGGCGCAGCGTCGAGGTCGGCACCGAGTGCGATGGCGGCGACGATGTCTCGTTCGGAGATCACACCGTTGACCTGTTGCCCGTCGCTCACGACGGCAAGGCTCACATCGGCCGTCCGGAGTGCGATAGCAGCTTCGCGCAGCGTTGTTTCGGGTGTGAGGGTGAGGACTTCGTCGGCGATGAACTCAGCGATTGTCCGTCGGCCGCCAACAGCCGGCACTGCGTTGTCATCGTCGACATCGCTGGTCTGGATCCATTCGTTTGTTCTCATGTCTTCAGTCTCATCGCGGTCACGCGAACGAGGGAGGGCCGAAGGTCCTCAGCCCACAGCCCGGGGCTTTGTGCTCTGGTGGTCCACGTTGTGATCCGGTTTGATGAGTTCATCGACAGCGTCACTCAGTACTGGGTGGCCAACGAAAGGAAGCACACGTGACCAACCCGACCGCAACCGTTTCGGAATGCCTGCAGGTCCACGGCTCGCTGAACAGCGACGAGATCGAAGAACTCTCGGCGCACTGGGCTTCACTCGACCACCGGCTGAGGAGCTTCGAACCCACCCAAGTGGCGATGGACCTCTACATCAAAGACCGTGACACCGTGAGCCAGCACCTCACGCTCGAAGCCAAGATCGCAAACTGGCCGATGCTGGTGGCAACGACGTCCGAGCCGGAACTTGGTCACGCACTCAATGTGGTGCGCGACGAGATGATCAGGCTGATCGCTGACGCCAAAGACATCCATTGGGGCCACCGCAAAGGCGGCCCGCGAGGGTCAAGGTAGGTCGTCAGACCATGACCAACAGGCCCAAGAACGCGACGCTGACATTTGTCGGCGGCGCAGGCACGGTCACGGGGAGCAAGACGTTGCTCGACACGTCGGGCGGTCGAGTGCTCGTCGATTGTGGCCTTTTCCAAGGCCACAAGAAGCTCCGCATGCAGAACTGGGACGACTTTCCAGTCGAACCTTCCTCGATCGATGCAGTCGTGCTGACACATGCGCACATTGATCACTGCGGCTACCTGCCCCGGCTCGCCCAGGCTGGTTTCACCGGCCCGGTCTACTGCACACACGGGACAAGCAAGCTCGCCGCAATCGTGCTGCCCGACAGTGGCCACCTCCACGAGGAGGAAGCTTTCTGGGCCAATCGCCAGGGGTACTCCAAACACGAACCGGCGCTCCCGCTCTACACCGAACAGGACGCATGGGACAGCCTGGATTTGATCGTGCCGGTCGATTTCGACAAGCCGATTTCGATCCTTGATGACGTGACCGCCACCTGGAGTCGGGCTGGCCATATGCTTGGCGCCGCGTCGATTGATCTGCATGTCACCTCATCGGGCATCGATGCTGGGCGGCACATTGTGTTCAGCGGCGATCTTGGCCGACAAACCCATCCACTGCTCGTTGCGCCTGCTCCGCTGCTGACGCCAGACGTCCTCGTGACGGAATCCACGTACGGAGACCGCGTGCACCCCCACGTCGACCCCGAAGACGTCATCGCGGAGGTAGTGAACGAAGCGGCCCGACGCGGTGGCGTCGTACTCATTCCCGCGTTCGCCGTCGATCGCACCGAGATCGTCCTGTGGCATCTCGACCGGCTCGTCGCGAGCGGTCGGATCCCCGATCTGCTGACCTTCGTTGACAGTCCGATGGCGCTCAGCGCACTTGCGGTGTACCGCGAGGAGGCGAAGCGCGGCTCTCCCGAGGTCCGGCCGGAGTTTCAGGGCGTCGAACTGTTCCCGTCCCTGCAACTCCGTGAAGCACGCAGCGTTGAGCAGTCCAAGGAAATCAGTGCGCTGCACGGGCCGATGATCATTATCTCGGCGTCGGGTATGGCCACGGGCGGCCGCGTACTCCACCATCTCGCACAGCGAATGGGCGACGACCGCAACGCAATTTTACTGGTTGGCTTCCAGGCGCCCGGAACGCGCGGCGACCTCCTGCGCCAAGGTGCCCGCAAAGTCAAGTTGCTCGGCCAACACCGGTCCGTCCGGGCCAATGTTGTCTCGGTGGAGCTGTCGGCGCACGCCGACCAGGACGAACTGGTTGCATGGGCACAGACAGCCGAGTCAGCGCCCGGCATCGTGTATGTCAATCACGGCGAGCCCGCCGCGTCCGCGGCGCTGATCGAGCGACTCGAAGCTGATGCTGGGCTCATGGCTGTGAGCCCGACCCCGGGCGAACGCGTCCTTGTCTGAGACTGTTTGTCTGAGACTGTTTGTCTGAGACTCTTTGGCTTTGGGGCGTTGGTCCCTGGCTGGATGCCGTTGCGAGGTAGACCATGGTCGTATGGACATCGCATCGAATGCCGACGCCGTCTTCAACATCGAAATGGCGCGTCAGTTCCGAACCGCCGCCGCACTCCTGCGTACCCAGCACGCTGATCATCACCGGATCACGGCCTACGAGCGGGGTGCCGAGGAACTCGATCAGTTGACTGAGTCGGCGGCATCGATCTATCGCCGAGAAGGACTCACTGGGTTGATTGCACTCCCGACGATCGGCCGAGCGTTGGCAGCTGCCATTGTGGATGTTGTCGAGTTCGGGCACTGGCGCTGGCTCGAGCGTTTGGAAGGTGATGCTGATCCCGAACGCATCTTGGCGTCGATTCCGACCGTCGGACCATCGCTCGCACACCGTCTCCACACCGAACTGCACATTGACACGCTCGACGAACTCGAACGGGCCGTGTACGACGGTCGTCTCGGACGGATGCGTGGCGTCGGTGACAAGCGGTGGCATGCGATTCGGGATGCGCTGTTCGTGAGGCGTCAGGCCCGAGAGGTTCCAACGGATGCCGCCGGAGTCGACGATCATGCAGCGCATGCAACCCCACCGACCGTCAATTTCTTGTTGAGTATCGATGCCGAGTACCGGACCAAAGCCGACCTCAATCAGTTGCAGACGATTGCACCGCGTCGTTTCAACCCGACACGTGCGCACTGGCTTCCGGTTCTGCACACCGAACGCGAGGGCCGACATTTCACTGCGATGTTCTCCAACACGGCTCGCGCCCACGAGCTTGGCCATACCAACGATTGGGTCGTCATTTCCGACGATGGCGCTGACGACATGAGCTGGACCGTCGTCACCGAGTCGAACGGTAGCTCTGGCGGAAAACGGGTGGTCCGTGGCGTGACGGCACCGGAGCGCCTCTTGGCTGGCGGGTGCCTCGCCATGGAGGCGCAGTGAATTGCCCGCTCAGCTCAGTACCCGCTCGACATGGGCGCAGAGCTGCCGCATCGTGATCAGGCGGGGGTAGTCGCGTTCGGCAACGTCGGCGTCGGTGGCGTCGGCGATGTATGTCATGACCGTCAGGTGGTCGAGCGAGTCGAGGTCAAGTTCCCTCCAGACATTGGCGTCCGGATCGAGGCCGTCAAGTTCGGCGTCACGGTCGGGTGCAACCTGTTGCAGCGCAGCGTGAACCACCTCGCGGGCAGGGGATGTCGTGGCGGCCATGGAATCTCCGATCGTGGGATGCGCTGCTCCAGTATCTCGATTCGGTGGCAGCCGTTTGCAGAGTCGAAAGCCCCTGGCTGCGGGCAGCGTTGCGGAGGAACCTGGAGACATGCGACCCGACGATCCAGGCGATCTCGGGGCGTGCGCCGCCGACCGGATCGAGCAATTCGATGTGGGTGATGGCCGTACGCTGGTGATTCGACCGACAACCGGCGACGATGCCCGCCACCTCAAGGTGTTGTACAGCGCACTCGACCCGGAGGACCAGCGTCGCCGGTTCTTCACGGCGTGGTCCCCGCAGGAGACGTGGTGTCGATCGTGGGCCTCGGTCGCCGAACGCGGCGGTTTCGGTGTCATCGCGATCGTCACCCACGATGCGGGTGAAACGGCGGGTGAAACGGTTGCTGGCGAGGCGGGGTACGCAATTCTGAGCGACGGCGACGGCGAGCTCGGAGTGACCGTCGCTGACGACTGGCGCGGATGGCTTGGCGCCTACCTCGTTGACCGCATTGTCGAGCACGCCGCGGCGAACGGCATCGAGAACCTCCAAGCCGACGTGCTGCTGGAGAATTCCCCGATGCGTCGAATCCTTGCGCACCGCGGTGCCGTGGTCTTTAACCATGACGGCGGAACTGATCACGTTGCGATCAGCACAGCTGGCCATGTTCCGTCGTGGCCTCCGGGCGAGACACGTCGGCGAGTATTGGTTGAGGCAATCGGTGGGCGCTGGAGCGGCGAGGGCGCTGCGAGCAATGCCGACATCGCGGTGGCGGTGTGTCGTGGGCCGTCGCGTCGCCAGCGACACGGATGCCCGGTACTGACCGGTGGACGTTGCCCGCTTGCCGACGACGCTCACGCGATCGTGGTGCTGCTCGACCCGGACGACGAAGAAGTTGCCAGCATCGTTGACGCGCACATCGCACAGAACCCATCGACCCCGGTGTTCGTCCGTCGCACTGAGGAAACACCTGACGGCTGTCGGTCGTTGAGCGGCGATCTCGCTGATGACCTGACGGAAATTCTCCGGGCAGCGTCCGGTTCAACTTCCGACAAGAATTCTGATTGACAACGAGGACCTTGTGCTCTGGATTTGAGGCTCGTCACGTAGTGAGATGGAAACGTGAAGGTATCCACCTCGTTGCTTGAGGCGAAAGGCGATCGCACCATGTGCTTCTCTGATCCGGCTCGCGTGTGCTCCATCGATGGAGCGAATGCGCATGTGCTCACCACCGATGGGATGAGCGAGGTCTCGTTGCGGGTCATTGCAGCCGCGGGGGAGCGCGTCGAGGTCGGCGATTGGGTCCTGGTCTCGCTCGGTCTCGTCGTGGCTGTTGTGGACCAGGCCGAAGCAGAGGTCCTGTTCAACGAAATGACCACGCTGCGTCAAGGCCTTGAGAAATGAGCGACGCACCTGAGCTGCGACCTGTCGTACCCGGTGACGCGGTACAGCGCCGAGCAGGACTCCTCCTCGCGCTCCTCGCCGCCGTGGTGTCTGGCGTGGCGATCTACGTGAACGGTCAGGCCGTCAGCAGATTTCCGTCGCCGACCGTTTACACCACGGGCAAAAACGTCATCGCTGGCATCCTGCTCGTTGGTCTCGCTCTCGTGGCGGTCAGCGGCTCGTCGGCGCCGGCGGCAGGCCGAGCACAACTCACGCAGCGCGACATGGTGTGGCTTGCCGTCGTGGCGTTCATCGGTGGAGCTGTGCCCTTCGTCCTGTTCTTTGAAGGGCTCTCACGTGCGACGTCGAGCGATGCAGCGTTCATTCACAAGACGCTTGTTGTGTGGGTTGCCGTGCTTGCTGTCGTGATCCTCAGGGAGCGGCTTACCTGGGTCCACGTGGGCTCCGTGGTGCTGCTTGTCGTTGCGCAGGTGGCCATAGCGGACGGTGTGGGTTCGCTGCGCCCTGGTGTGGGCGAGGCGATGATCCTTGGAGCAACGTTGTGCTGGTCGGTCGAGCTGATCATCGTGAAGCGGCTTGTCGCCACGGTTCACCCGACCATTGTCGGGGCGAGTCGAATCGCCGGGGGTGCCGTCTTGCTCCTCCTGTGGTTGTTGGTGACGGGGCGACTCCGCGCGCTGACGTCGTTGTCCGCGTCGCAGTGGGCTTGGTTGATGCTGACCGGTTTGATCTTGTCGGTCTTCGTGTCGGTGTGGTTCGCTGCCCTGGCACGAGCGCAGGCCATCGACGTCGCCGCGATCCTCGTGCTCGGAGCGGTGATCACCGGGGTACTCAACGTTGCTGATGGGGGAGCTGTGATGCCTGTACAGGCCGCCGGATGGATCCTGATCGGTGTGGCCGTCGGTGTCCTTGTTGTTTGGCAAGCGAGGCCCGAGCCGCAGCAGGTGCTCGCATGATTGGGGCGGCTGGCCTCGAGCGGTTCGCACGCTACGCAGCACCGCCGAATCGTCTCGGCTACTGCGGGCCTGCTGAGTTCGATTCGTCGCCACATTTCGACGACGAGCGACGTGGCGAACTCCGTCGGAGTGCCCGCGAATTCATCGGTGCGTATCCGTACCTCGAGCTACTCGCTGGCGCAGCAGACCTGGACGACCCACTCGCCGACGGACCGGTCGAGGCGTACTGGATCGGCAATCCAATTGTGCAACGGGTCGCGGTCGGGAATTTCGGCCGGTCTCTTGACGACCGCTTTCGTCGTCGGAGCGGGGATGCATGGCAGCACGTCGAGCTCGCCGTCCCAGGGGCACTGTGCAATCACGCGTTTCATGTGTTCGTCGTTTCTCCGTGGGTTGGGCTCATGCGTGACGGAGCTGTTGACGAGCCGCTTTCCATCGTCGACGACTGCCGAGTCAGCTGGGGCACGGTGATGTCGACGATGGCTGGATTCGTTGTCGTTGAGCGCACCCCGTTGGTGTGGGAAGACGGCCGGCTCGTGCCCGGAGCAGCGGAAGTCGTGACGGTGAGATGCGACGTCGATGTCGCAGCCGTTGTCGGCGATGTCGTGTCGATCCACTGGGGCAATGTTTGTGACGTCCTCACGACGTCGCAATTTGCGTGGCTCCGACACGTGACCAATTCCCAGCTGGCCCTTTCAGCCGCGATTGGACGACCGTGTTGACCGGCATCGTCGCTGGCGTCGATGGTCTGATGTCGGTGATCTACGAACTCGATCGGGCTGGATACGAGGTCTGGGCACCAGCGGTCCGCGACGGTGTCGTCGTGACGCGGCGCTTCCGAGAGGGCGATGAACTCCCCGTTGGGTTCGTGTCGGACCAGTCGCCCGGGAGCTACCGACTCGTCGCTACCTCCGATCAGTCGCGGTTCGGGTGGGCGGTCGGGCCGCAGCCGTGGAAGCCACTGCTGCATCCGCCAGCGGTCACGACGATGACGATGGTGCAAACCGAGTCGACCGTCGCTGTGTCTGTTGCGCCACGACCTCGCCGCCCGCTTGCGTTGTTCGGGATGCGCCCGTGCGACATTGCCGGGGTAGACAAGCTCGATCGCGTCCTGCTCGATCGGCCAGCGACTGCCGAGCCAACGTATGACGCACGTCGGAGCGATGCCTTCCTCGTTGTCGTCAACTGCGGGGTCGTGGCCTCCACCTGCTTCTGCTCGTCGGTCGGCACCGGCCCGCACGTCAGCGGGCGGACCGCTTCACACGACCTCGAAATCACCGAACTCGTCGCCGAGTCAGCGAATGGCGAACCGGACTACATCATGGTGCCGATCAGTGACCGAGGAGCCGAGATTCTCGAACGGGTCAGACAACAGGTCGACTGCACACCGATACCCGATTCGGCGTTCGACCGAGCGAGCGCGAGCCGCGACGCAGCGGAGCGTGCGCAGCACCGACGGCTCCCGAACGAACCGGTCCGCCAAGCGCTGGCCGAGTCTCACGACAGCCAGCGCTGGTACGACGTCGCCGAGACGTGCCTGGCGTGTGGCAACTGCACGTCGGTGTGTCCGACGTGCTTCTGCACGACGATCGACGACATTGGCGATCTGACCGGAGACCGAGTCGACCGGCACCGCAACTGGGAGTCGTGCTTCAGCCTCGAGTTCAGCCGGCTCGGGGGCTCATCGGTGCGTTCGTCAGTCGCCTCTCGCTATCGGCAGTGGATGACGCACAAGCTCGGAACGTGGCACGACCAGTTCGGCGAGAGCGGTTGCGTCGGCTGCGGTCGCTGCACGACGTGGTGCCCTGTGGGGATTGACTTTGTCGGGGTCGCGCACGGCTTCGTCGATGATGCGCAAGGTGGGCAGCGATGAGCGCGATGGCACCGACACCGGTTGAGGTGGCACCAGACGTCCCCGTGCTGTACCGCGTGGTGGAGCGCATCGAGGAAGCGCCCGATGTTGTGACGCTCCGCGTGCGGCCCGCCTTCGGGCAACTTCCGCCGTTTCTTCCCGCACAGTTTTCGATGATCGGGGTACTGGGCATCGGCGAGGTGCCGATCTCGATCAGTAGCCCGGTCGACGACAGGACTGCGCACGCCTACACAATCCGACGGGCCGGGGCGGTCACCAGCGCGCTCGTCGACCGGGTAGCCGGCAGGGTCATCACCGTGCGCGGACCATTCGGCCGAGCCTGGGATTTGCAACGTGTGGAGCAGCGCCATGCCGTCTTTGTCGCAGGCGGCATCGGGCTGGCCCCGCTGCGTGCTGCGATCGAGGGAGTCATCCAGGACGGTCTGGCCGACCGTGTCTCCGTGCTGGTCGGCTCGGGGACGCCCGAACAACAGATCTACGGCGACTGGCTGGATGCACTCGCTCGCGAGGGTGTCGATGTTCGGCGATCCGTCGATGTCGGCAACCAATCAACGGAGTGGGACGGGCATGTCGGCCTGGTGACCGACCTCATTCCTCAGGTCGTCGCCGGCGCCGAAGCCGTCGCCTTCGTGTGCGGGCCGGACCGGATGATGACGGCAACCATCGCTGCGCTGCGGCACGCAGGCGTGGCCCCCGACGACATCGAAGTCACGCTTGAGCGGAACATGCAGTGCGGAATCGGATGGTGCGGGCACTGCCAATTGGGGCCATTCCTGCTGTGCCGAGATGGGCCGGTCATGCGGGCCACCGAACTCGGCGATCTCCTCGAAAGGCCAGAGCTGTGACCCGGCCTGTCGTTCTTGCCCGGCCCGATCGGATTCCGACGCTCGCGGTCTGGAAGTTCGCGTCGTGCGACGGCTGCCAACTCTCGTTACTCGACTGCGAGGACGAGTTGCTCGCGGTTGCTGCCGGCCTCGACATCGCATCGTTCCCGGAAGCATC
>JBNMOS010000009.1:0-49964 GCA_051275435.1 Ilumatobacter sp. | reverse complement strand
ATGATCGAACGCCACTGACCAATAAAGGCGGTGGGCCGCCAACCCGATGTCGACGACCTCGGTCGCCCAGCAGTCGCCTACGTGACGGCTATCGGTTGGCCGCACGATCGGGAACGTCAGGAATGCACAAGATGGCCCAGAAGTACAGCCAGACATCCCGCCGGGCGCTCACTCGCCTACCGTCGTGTCGATGAACGGCGCGATAACGGTGCAGAGTGCCGACGATCCGCTGGTCTCGGACTACCGGCAGCTGGGCGATCGCGCGGCGCGACGGCAGATCGAAGGCAACGAGTTCTTCATCTCGGAGGGCTGGATGTCGATCGAGCGCCTCTGCGATTCGCAGCACCACTTCCGATCAGCCCTCCTCTCGCCATCGCGGGTGAAACGCTTTCAGCCGTTCATGGAGCGCCCGGAACTCCAAGGCATCCCGGTCTACGTGGCAGAACGCGATGTGATGCATGACATCGTCGGCTTCGACCTCCCCCGTGGCGTCCTCGTCTCGGCCGACCGGCGACCACTGGCCACCGTCGATGAACTGGCAGCGTCGAGCAACCGGCTCGTCGTGCTCGACGGTTTGGACGACGACGAGAGCGTCGGCGCGATTGCGCGTGTGGCGAGGGCGTTTGGCGTCGACGGCATGGTGCTCGGCCCGACCTGCACTGACCCGTATCACCGCCGGACGGTCCGAGTCAGCATGGGCGAGATCCTGCACATGCGGGTCGCGCAGCCAAGTCCACAGGAGTGGCCGCGTTTCCTCGACACGCTCCACGGCCATGGTTTCGACTCGTGGGCAATGTCACGCTCTGAAACGGCCGACAGCGTGTGGGACCTCGCCACCCCCGAGCGGCTGGCAATCGTGCTCGGCGCCGAGAACTCGGGCGTCGCCCGGAAGACGCTCGCTGCGGCAACCCGTCGAGTCACGATTCCGATCGATCCAAGCGCGAGCTCGCTGAACGTCGGCCATGCCGCCGCCATCACGTTCGCCGCGCTGGCGCGCAACCCGCGCCGGTAGGTTTCGACCGTGGACCAAGCGCAACCAGACGAGAGCGTGCGCGAGCAGTTGCTCGGAGCAATGGACGTGCTCCGCTCGGTTATCGCAGCACCCGAGCTTCTCGAACAGCTCGACGCCAAGGAGAAGGCTGCCTTCTTCAATGCGGCCGGTGACGTGTTCTACCCCGACCCCGAGATTCGCCGGCGACGCACGAAGCTGCTCCAGCAGCAGCGCCGCCAGGACCGGGTCCGCGTAGACGAGCAGACCCTCGACGAAACCGGCATCCGGACGCTTCGGAGCCGCCCGGTTTTCACCACCCCTGATGTCTTCGCGCCCGACGACTTCGAGCAACGTGATGTCCAAGACCAGCCCGACGAACCGCCGTTCCGGGAAACGGTCGAAGAACAGCACTGCTACATCTGCAAGGTGCGTTACCGCGAGATCCACCACTTCTACGACCAGCTCTGCCCGGCCTGCGCCACCCTGAACTTCGATAAACGCGGCGAGCTCGCCGACCTGACCGGCATGGTCGTTCTCCTCACCGGTGGACGCGTCAAGATCGGCTATCAGGCCGGCATCAAGCTGCTCCGATGCGGCGCCGAACTCATCGTCGCCACGCGCTTCCCACGCGACGCAGCGGCGCGCTATGCAGCCGAACCTGGCTTCGCCGAGTGGGGCGACCGACTCGAAGTCTTCGGCCTGGACCTACGCCACACCCCGAGCGTCGAGGCGTTCTGCGCGCACATTTCGACAACCCGCACGCGACTCGACGCCATCATCAACAATGCCTGCCAGACCGTCCGACGGCCGGCCGCGTTCTACGAACACATGATGGATGTCGAAACCGCCGCACTCGACACGCTGCCAGCCGACGTCCTGCAGCTCGTTGGTTCGTACGAGCAGCTTCGTGGGCCGGCGTCCATCGGCACAGCGACGGACCCGAACAGCATCACTGGATTCACCACCCCTGCCGCAGCGGAGGCGCCAGGGCTGACTCGGTCTGCCGAGCTCTCCCAGACCGTGCTGCTCCCGGAAGATCAGCCGTCGGCCGACACACTCTTCCCGGCGGGCCAGCTTGATCAGGACCTCCAGCAGGTCGACCTGCGCGGTCGCAATTCGTGGCGACTGCAGTTGCACGAGGTGTCGTCGGTCGAACTGTTGGAAACCCAACTCGTCAACGCGGTTGCGCCGTTCGTCTTGAATGCCCGGCTCAAGCCCCTGATGGAAGCAACGCCGGGCAGCCACAAGCACGTCGTCAACGTGTCAGCGGTCGAAGGCCAGTTCTACCGGCCGCGCAAAACCACCAAACACCCGCACACGAACATGGCGAAGGCGGCGCTCAACATGATGACCCGCACGTCGGCGACCGACTACTACGCCTCAGGCATCAACATGAACAGCGTCGACACCGGCTGGGTCAGCGACGAAGACCCGGTGGCAATCGCCGAGGCTAAAACGGCCGAGCACCGGTTCCATCCGCCACTCGACATCGTCGATGGCGCGGCTCGAATTGTCGACCCGATTATCGACGGGCTCAACACCGGTAACCACGTGTGGGGCCAGTTCCTGAAGGACTACGCGCCCACCGACTGGTAGCCGACGAGCGCAGAGTCTGCGCTCAGGCCCGCTCGAAGACGAGAACGAACTCAACGACGCCTTCGTCTTCAAGGCTGACACCCGGGTTTGACGGGTTGTCGATGCCGTAGTCGGTGAACGTGATCGGGATGTTGCCGAGCACGCCAATACCGGTGCCAGACGCTTGCGCCGTGATTTCAACCGTGACCGCCTGCGTCACGCCCTTCAACGTCAACTCGCCGTTCGCTGTGGCCGTGACCTGTTGGCCATCGGCCGGGATCGTGCCGAAGTCGATCGGTTCGGTGGTGCGGAAGTTCGCTGTCGGGAAGTTCGCGACGTCCATGATGCGGCCACGGAACTGCCCATTGCGACGGCTGTCATCGCTGACAATGTTCTCCACTTTGACTGTGGCATCGACTGATGCGGTGGTGCCCTCGATCGTGAGCGAGCCCTCGATCTCGTTGCTACGACCAACTGCGGTGACGTTGACGCCGCCCAGAATCTCGTCGACCCGGTAACCAAATTCCGATGCGGTAGTCGGGGTCCAGACACCATCGAACCCTGCTACTTCCGGAGCGGGCTCGGCAGACTCCGTCGGGGCTTCGGTCACTGGCACGACGGCGTCCGGGGCCTGGGGCACCGTGGTCGCCAGGGCCTCCGACAGGTCGTTGGTGTCCAAGGCATCCGGAGAGTCGTTGAGCACCTTCGCATAAAAGAAGATTGCGCCGTAGACAACGGCGACAAGTACGACCGCAGCGAGGACGCCGCGCTTGATCCATGTGGAAATTGCGGTGGCCGACGCTGTATCTGATTCGGGGGTGTTCGAGTTCGTATTGTTGCTCATGTCGTATTGATACGTCGTCGGTCGAAGATCGGTTCGGCAGTGTCCGAGAATTCATGCTCCGACCACATCTCGCTTCAGTCACACATTGGTGTGGCCGGCAGATCTCCCGGTGATCAACCGGGCGACTCGTTGGCCTGTCAGGTATTGCCAACCCCAGTTCGCCATCGCACTGGCCTTCGAGCGGAAGTCGATGAGCGTCATGATGTGTACAACCCACCACACGAGCCAGGCGAAGTAGCCCCCGAACTGGAGCTTCGGGCCGAGGTATGCAACCGCCTTCGACCGACCAATCGTGGCCATCGAGCCCTTGTCTTTGTACCTGAACACCGGCCGGCTGTTTCCCGCCAAGTCCGCAGCGATACAACGGGCGACGTGCTGGCCGCCCTGTGTTGCAGCAGGAGCCACGCCGGGCACCGCCTTGCCGTCCGACTGGACCGCAGCGAGGTCGCCGATAACAAACACCTCGGAGTGTCCTTCGATACTGAGGTCGGCGCGCACTGGCACACGGCCCGCCCGATCGGCATCGTCCGTGACCGCCCGGCCGAGCGGCGACGCAGCCACTCCGGCACCCCACAAGACGGTGGCTGCGGGGATTGCGCCAGCCTCGGTGGTCACCCCGTGCTCGTCGATAGCAATGACCGGTGTCGACAGCTGCACGTCGACACCGAGCTTGACAAGTTGGCGCTTGGCCGACGCCGACAGCTTCTCGGTGAACGCTCCGAGCACACGAGGCCCCGCTTCGACGAGTACGACTCGGCTCGTGGTCGTGTCAATCGAACGGAAGTCGGCACTGAGTGCTTTCGTGGCGATCTCTTTCACGGCACCAGCGAGTTCGACGCCGGTGGGGCCGGCCCCGACGACGACGAACGTCATCAGCCGTTGTCGCTCAGCAATGTCGGCAGTGCTTTCAGCTCGTTCAAATGCGAGCAAGATCCGTCGTCGAATTTCGAGCGCATCGTCGATCGTCTTGAGGCCCGGAGCGAATTCGGCCCAACTGTCGTTGCCGAAGTAGGAGTGGGTCGCCCCGGTCGCGAGGACCAGATGGTCGTAGGCGATTGCTTCGTCGGCGGTCTGGACCGTGCGGGCTTCGAGGTCGATCCCGGTGACCTCGGCGAGCCTGACTCGCACGTTGTTCTGTTTACGGACAATGTGGCGGATCGGCTGAGCGATGTCGGACGGATTCAACCCAGCGCTCGCGACTTGGTACAGCAGCGGCTGGAACGTGTGGTGATTCTCACGGTCGATCAGCGTGATATCCACGTTCGTGTCGGCAAGTGCTCTCGTGGCAGCAAGCCCACCAAATCCACACCCGACGATCACGACATGTGGACGACCTTGGATCGCATTTTCCATGAGCTGAGTCTGCTGCTATCGCCGTGGGCGCGCAGCGTCGTGCGAGGGATCACCGGACACGTCAGCCCTCAGGGCCGCGTGTCACCGAGCAGTGTTGCCTTGACACGATCGATTTGTGGCCTCGACAGCGACCGGTTGGACTTCACCTTGACGGTGGTCGTCCCCGACGGATGCTCATGAGCATCGAGGTCGCGCAGGAAGATCACTCCGGTGAGCCCGGCGTCATTTGACGCGGCCGCGAGCCGATCGAGTGCGTCGACCTCGGCATTTGCCCAGTCAGTCGTAGGAACGATGATGTCGTGGACTGCTGGTAGCTGAGACAAGTTGGTGACGCACTCGATGCTGCTGTGGCCGGCGTGCCAGGTCGCACCCTCGGCAGTCCGCAGCCGCACTGCAGCCGCGCCCACTAAGTCGATAGTTCCCTGGACGTCTTGGCCCGAGACCCGCAGGATGACCTCGTCGCCGACCGCGTAGCGATCTTCGAAGAGGGCGACGGTGCCGGTGATCAGGTTCCGGATGACTTCCTGGCCCGAAAGGGCGAGCGCGAGCCCGAGGAAGCCGGCACTCGAGATCACCAAGACAGCGTCGACGCCCAGGATGTTCAGACCGATCAGCATCGCACCGCCGAAGATGAAACCCGTCATGAGATGTCCGAGCTTGCGTGCTGCAGCGTCGGCGCGCATCCGGCGGCGAGTTTGCTCCTGCCCGTCGACGTCGACGTTGCGGGGAAGGCGGACCCGCCAGCTCCCGGCATCAGACTGGGCCCGACGCACCGAACGGCGAGTCATCGTTCGGATCGAGCGGCGCGCGATCCACGAGAGTGCCATCGCTGCGGGCAGCAGGACGACGAGTTCGGCCACAGAGGCCAGTGTTTCGATCATGACGAAACCAATTTCGAGTTAAGGAGGTGAACCCCTCCGAGGGCGAATGAAAGAGCGAATGCAGTGTCGAAACTACCCACTCCGCTGACGCGGAAATCGGCGCGAGCCAAGGTCGACGTGTGACAGGTCGCACTGTGCCTGGCACCGTGTGGCGGCAGCGGACGCTACGGCGAATGTGTTGCTACGAACGCGGTGACCTCGGCAACGAGAAGTGCCCACATGCCTGGAGGGAGATCGTGGCCGAGCCCGTCGATCTCGAGAAAACGGGCATTCGCCAGGCAGCCGGCGGTGTGGCGGCCTGCGCTCGGGTCGATCAACGTGTCAGCGGAACCGTGCATGACGAGCGCCGGCACCTGCACCATCTGCAACATGTCGTTACGGACCGGGCTACGCAGCACTGCCGCGTACTGCCGTTGCGTCCCTGCAGGGTCGACGCCATGGTCGAACATCTCGGCACCCTTTGCGCGGACCCAAATCGGGTCCCACAAATCAGGCGATGCCCAAAACCGCTCCGTCTCGACACGGTGATCAAGCCATCCGGCCCGATCATCTGGAGCAACAGCAAGGAGAGCGTCGCGAATGGCAGGGTCGCTGCCGCCGACCGTGCGGTCACCGGTGGACGACATCAGCGAGACAAGATGAGTGACGCGTTCGGGATATTCGATCGCCACCTGCTGAGCAATCATGCCGCCCATCGACTGCCCGAATACGACGGCGTTGTCCCACCCGACCGAGTCGAGAACTGCGATGGCATCGGCGGCCATGTCGCTCGCGTCGTACTCGTCGACTGACCGCGACGAACGGCCGACGTCACGGTTGTCGAGGCGCACGACGTCGAACCCGGCTTCGACGAACAGATCAACGAACCCCTGCTGGTACGCCACTGAGGGCGAGCCAAGTCCGTTGATCAAGAGCAACCGGGTGCCGCCGATCGAGCCGGAATCGCGTTGCCACCACAGCCTCGTGTCACCGTTCATCGCCCACTGACCGGACACCGGGCTCGGCGGGTTCCGGACGAGTTCGGCGATGTCGCCGACGACTGCATCGGCCTCGACAGACGCCCATGTCGGTGTGGCAGCCGGGTCACATCGGGCGACGAAACGCGTGCCGGCGCTCTGGGCTGTTGCCAGGTCTTGGCGACTGTCGCCGACGAAGACGATGTCGGCTGGTGCAACGTTCCATGCTGCGGCAATTTCGAGCAGCACTGCCGGGTCAGGCTTAACCGGGCCGCCGTCGTCGGCACATCGCACCGGATCGAATACGCCAACAAGTTCGTGGGCAACGAGTTCGTCGCGCGTGTTGACAACGCCATCGGAGGTGGCAATGGCAAGCCTGAGGCCTGTATCAGCGAGTGCACGGAGCGTCCCCGCGATGTCTCCGATCGGAGCGACCGGTCCGAACCGTGCTGCATCCACCGCATCGCCAACGGTGGCACGAGCCAGATCGGGATCGTGCCCCAGGACCACCAACTTGTCGATGATTCGCTTACCGATCTCGTCGAGCGACCCGACCGCCGCAAGCCCGTCGATGACCAAGCCGCCCTCAGTGACCCCGACGAGCCCGGCCAGCACAGCTGACAGAGAGGCGTCGAGCCGTTCTGCAACGAAGTCGATGATGCCGCTGAAGAACGGGTACCACCGAGCGTCAAGATCAAACAGGGTGCCGTCTTTGTCGAACACGACCCCAGCCGCACCTGCCATCACAAGCGCGATCGGGTCGTCCGCTGTTGTGGCGTCCATGGGGTCAGCCCGGCCGATTCGGATCGTCCAGCGGTTGGCGCTGAGCTGGCCTCTCGCCATCACCGCCATCACCGCGACCGCCTCCGTCACCGCCGACTGCAAGATCGATCCACACCGGTTGATGATCTGAGCCCGGGGCCTCCTCGTCGATACCTGCAGCGACGACCCGCTTCGCCAGGCCCGGGGTGACGAACACGTAGTCGAGCCGGGTCCCCTCGGTGAACTCCGTCTGCTCGTCCCACCAGGTGACCCCGTCGGTGATGTCGCGCCCGGTCAGCCGCCAGGTGTCGACCATCCGGTCGGACGTCATGATCGGCCCGTAGTAGTAGTCGGGCTCGCCGGCCATCGCGAAATAGGCCGGCGACTCGGGGAGCATGTTGCAGTCACCCATCACTATGTAGTCGTCGGGTACCTCACTTGGCATTCCGAGCAATCGTGATGGCCCGGTTGCCGCAGTGCCGTGCCGAGCCGCGTCCGAAGCGAACGCCAGCAGGTGTTCGATCTCGGCCACGCGGTGGCGTTCCAGCAGGTGATCGAGATGCACGACGTAGACGCGGATTGGCCCGTCCGGGTGTTCGATGACGGCCTCGAGCGCGCCGCGCTGCAGTGCAACGCTGTCAAAGGTGCGCAGCCGCGGGAACAGTTCGAGACGCATCGAAGTGATCGGCCACCGGCTCAGCAGCATGTTGCCGAACTGAGCCCGACGATTGATGATGGTTCCGTCGCTGTTGCGGATCGACGCATCGACATCAGCAGGCGGCCCGTACACCCAGTAATAGTCGTCGAGCAGCGCCGCAAGTTCGGCCGGCTGGTCTTGCTCGGTGTTCGGTCGGAGGTACCGCGTGACCTCCTGCAGCCCAATGATGTCGGCGCCACGCACCGTGTCGGCAATGCGCTCGAGGTCGTACTCGCCATCTTTCCCGCGCGAGTACTGGATGTTGTAGCTGACGAGCCGGATCGACGTGCTCACTGCGGGCCGGCGAACGAACGGTCGGGCGCTTCACCGAAGTCGGGAATGCTCGGAGTGTCGGCAAGCAGGCGCTGCGTGTACTCCTGCTGTGGATTGGTCAGCGTGTCGGCTGCGGTGCCCAGTTCGACAATGCGACCTTCCGACATCACCGCGACGCGCTGTGAGATCGACCGGACCAGCGGCAAGTTATGGGTGACGAAGAGCATCGCGAGGCCAAGTTCCTTTTGAAGGTCGACGAGCAATTCGATCGTGGCTGCCTGCACGAGGACGTCGAGTGCGCTGGTGACCTCGTCACAAATCAGCACGTCGGGCTTGCTGACGAGCGCACGGGCGATAGCAACACGCTGACGCTCTCCGCCCGAGAGCTGGTCGGGATATCGCGCCCCGTAAGCCGAACTCAACGACACTCGCTCCAACATGCGATCGACTTCTCGGCGGGCTTCCGCCTTGTCGACGCCAGCGATAGCCAACGGCCGGGCGACGCTGTCGGCGATCGAGCGGCGAGGATGAAGCGAGCTGTACGGGTTCTGGAAGACGTACTGAATCGACAGGCGTTGGCCAACTGGCCGGTCGCGGGACGAGCGCGCGAGCGGCACTCCGCCGAGTTCGATCTCACCGGTCCACTCGTGATGCAGCCCGCCGATCGAACGCGACAGCGTGCTCTTGCCAGACCCCGATTCGCCGACAAGGGCAACGCTCTCGCCGCGGGCAATGTCGAACGTGACGTCATGGACCACCTGGGTACCGGCATATCCAGCCGAGAACCCCCGGATGCTCAACGCTGTTTCGTCACCAATCGCTCGCGCCGCCGTTGCAGCTTGACGTCGCGCTGTGCGCTCCGGCACGTCGTAAGCGTGGAAACAGCGCACTTCATGCGTGCTGGTGCCGTCGCCGACGAGGTCGACTCCGGGGAAGGCCTCGCGGCAGTGATCCGTCGCCACTTCGCACCGCAACGCAAACGCGCAGCCAACTGGTCGCTGTCCAGGTGAGGGTGCGCGTCCACCGAGGCCGACCAGTTGCCGATCGCTCCCCATTTCAGGTGCCGCGGCAACGAGGTAGCGCGTATACGGGTGGGCCGGGTCGGCAAAGATCTCGGCAGTTGATGCCTGCTCGACGATCCGCCCTGCGTACATGACCGCAACTCGGTCGGCCAGCGTCGCGACGACCGCCAGGTCGTGGGTGACGTACAGCGCAGCGACCCCGTGCAGCGACGCGAGTGACCGGATCGTTTCGAGCACGTGGGCCTGCGTCGTGACGTCGAGCCCGGTGGTCGGCTCGTCGAGCACAATCACAGCGGGCCGAGCGGCGAACGCCATTGCCAACCCGACACGCTGCTGCTGGCCACCAGAGAGCTGATGCGGGTAGCGGCGCAGGAACTCGCGGTCGGAAGGCAGCTTGACCTCCTCAAATGCTTCGGCGACTCGAGCGTCGCGCTCGGCACCGTTCGCGCCGTAACCGTGAGTCTCGAGCACTTCGAGCACCTGTGGGCCGATGCGGAGTGCGGGGTTCAGCGCTGTGCCCGGGTCCTGTGGCACGTAGCTGACGAGGCTGCCGCGGGCATTGCGGAGCTGACGATCAGAAAGATCGAGGATGCTCGCGCCCTCGATGGTGACCTCACCGGCCGAGATCGCGACGCCGCGACGCGCGTGGCCGAGCACAGCGAGTCCGACGGTGGTCTTGCCCGACCCTGATTCACCAACCAGGCCAAGCACTTCGCCTCTCCCGATTGTCAGCGTGATCTCGTCGACGATGTCGTTACCCGACTCGGCGACATCGAGGCGAAGATCGCGGATGGAGAGTGCAACGGCTTGCTCACGTGGTTCGGTGGTCATGCGTCAGGCCGTCCTCGGTCAATGCCAGCCACCGTGCGCGACAGGCCATCGCTCATCAAGCCGGTGCCAACGGTGAGCAGGGCGATGGCAATAGCGGGAAGTGCCGTGCCCCACGGGTTCACCGACAGGGCAACTCGGTTCTCCTGCACCATCAGGCCCCAGTCGGCAGCGTTGCGTTCAGTAGCGAAGCCGAGGAAGCCAAGCCCCGCAATGATGCCGATCGAGTAGGTGAGGCGAAGGTTTGCTTCGACGAGCAGCGGACCAATGATGTTCGGCAGCAACTCGCGGGTGATGATCCGGAACTTGGATTCGCCCAGTGCCTCAGCGGCACCTATGAAGTCACGCTCGACCACAGGGACGGCGGCGCCACGGGTGATCCGTGCGATGCGAGGGGCGGTCGTAAACCCGACAATGGCGATAATCAGCCACGCCTGCGGGCCGACCGTGGTAATCGCAACCAGCGCCAACAGCAACTGAGGGAAGGCGAGCATCACGTCCATCGCCCGCATCAACACATCGTCGAGCCGACCTCGGTCGTATGCGGCCACCAGGCCAATTGTCGAACCGAGCAGAAAGCCGATGAGCGTGGCAACCGATGCAAGAAAGAGGATCGATCGGCCGCCGTGGAGGAATCGCGACCAGACGTCTTGACCGAAGTAGTCGGTTCCGAGCCATGTGCCTTCGACGTCTCGGACGTTGGCGGTCCCGACGAACTCGTCGGGGCCGAATGGCGCCACCCACGGGCCGACGATCGCCACGACGACGAGCAACAACACCAACGCGATGCCGATGCGCGTCCGCCACAAGCCCAGGGCCGTTCGCACGACACCGTGTTGAGCAACCTCGGTCGTTTCAAAAATCTGTGCCGCATCGACAGCGACAGCGGGCGTACTCACAGTCGGGTCCTCAATCGCGGCGTGACGATGATCGTGACCACGTCGGCAAACAGGTTGGTGACGACATAGATCGTCGCGATGAACATGGCGACGAACTGCACCACCGGCGCGTTCGCGTCAGGAATCGCGTCGAGGAGCACGATGCCGAGCCCGCGGAAGTTGAAAAGGATCTCGACGATGACGACGCCGCCGGCGAGATACGCGATGTTCAACGCGATGACCTGCATGGTCGGGCCCAATGCGTTCGGGAAGGCGTGGCGCCACAGCACCGTTCGCTCCGACAGCCCCTTGAGGCGAGCCATCTCGACATAGTCGCTTTCGAGCACTTCGATCATCGCCGCGCGCATCGTCCGGCCGACGTGCGGCGTCACGGCGAGCGCAAGGGTGAGCACCGGCAGCACGAGGCCGTCGACGTCCGACCACGGTGGCTCGCCCGGACGGATCCGGCTCACGGCAGGCAAGACAGGCCAGACGTTGGTTGCCAGCAGCACGGTCAACAGCGCGCCCACCACGAACTCCGGCATCGCTGCGAGCACGAGCAATTGGTTCGACATGATGCGGTCGAACCAGCTATCACGGCGAAGCGCAGCGAACGCTCCGAGGAAGAGGGAGAGCGGGATCGAGATCGCCGCGGCGACCGCCATCAGAAACAGCGAGTTGTTGATGCGGTCCTTCACCAGGTCCCAGACCGGCGTCCCGTTCGAAAACGACACGCCCGGGTCGCCGGTGACAAGGCCCTTCACCCATTCAAGGTACCGAGTCACCAAGGGCCGATCGAGCCCGAGTTCGGCACGACGGGCGCGCACCACGTCGGGCAGCGCGCCGCGCCCGAGCTGACGTTTGACCGGGTCGCCGAGCACGTTCGTCAACAAGAAAACGGCAAGCGAAACAATCAGCAACGTGGCGACGCCGAGCAACAGCCGGCGCACAATGAGCTTGAAGATGCCCATGAGAAATAGAGGAACAGTGCGAGCGGGGCGGACGAAGGATCGTCCGCCCCGCTAGATCACTGCTCGATCCAGATGTTCTTCCAACCGCGACCGAAGTGGTCGAAGTTCAGCAGGTTCGGTCGGGCGACCGCACCCTTGACGTAGTTGGCATACCCGTCGAGGAGGTTCTGGAAGTAGGCAATGATGTTGCCGCCCTCTTCGTACTCGAGCGTTTGCATCTCCCGGATGATCGCGTTGCGCTTCTCGTCATCGGTCTCAGCAAGCGCCTTGTTGTACAGCTCTTGGAAGTTGGAGCCAGCGGGCGGCCACTTGGTCTCTTGGTACGTGGCCGTCGGAAGCGATCCGGCTCCGACCTGGTTGAGGTACGGACGCGTGCTCCAGTAGCTGGTGGCGAATGCACGCTGCGTGTATTCGGCCCCCCAATAGGTGCCGCCGTCGAGGACGGTGGCCGTGACGTTGATGCCGGCTTCCTTGGCTTGCGATGCAAACGCCGTGGCGTACTCAGGCAGACCTGCGGTGTCGTCCGGCGCGAACAACTCAATACTCAAGTCGCTCTGGCCAGCCTCGGCAAGCAGTGCCTTGGCCTTGTCAATGTCCTGCACACGCTGCGGGAAGTCCTTCGGGTATGAACCGTCGAGCAAGCCGTACATGTCGTTGCCGATGCTGCCGTGGCCGGACAGCACGCGCTGCACCATTTCTTCCCGATCCACAATCAGGCGCATGGCCTGACGAACCCGAACGTCATCGAACGGCGGCACGTCGATACGCATCGTGATGGTCTGCCAGTTGCCGGCAGTCGACTCGAGCAGCTGTAGATCGGAGCTCGCTTCGATCGTGCCGGCCTGGGCGAACGGGACGTCGAGTGCAACGTCGATGTCACCGGATGAGAGTGCATTCACCAGTGCCGACTGGTCGGCGAAGTCGATGATCTGAACTTCGTCGAGATACGACTCGCCCCAGTAGTTCTCGTTGCGCACATGGACGCTCTCAGAGCCAGGCGTGAAGCTCTTCAGCTTGAAGGCGCCAGTTCCGATCTGCGTCGATGGGTCGCCGTTGAAGCGCTCGTAGCCCTCGGGCACGATCGTTGAGGCATAGCCCGCGAGCCCGATCTGGAAGGCAACGCTCGGCACGAGCAAGTTGAACTCGACCGTGCGTTCGTCAAGCTTGACCATGCTGTCGTTGTTGATGAATTCCAGCAGGCTCGGCGCGAGACCGAGTTCCGGGTCGAGGAGACGCTGGAAGGAGTAGATGAGGTCATCGGCGCCGACGGTCTTGCCGTTGTGGAACTCGATGCCTTCCTTCAGACGCACGACGTACTTGTCAGGTGCCACGACCTCGATCTCTTCGCCAAGGCTGTGTGCGAAGTCGAGGTTGAAGTCATCGTCGTAGTTGGCAATGCCCTCCCACGAGCTAACAAGTCGCACTTGGTCGGCACGCGACACGATGTACTGACCATCCATGATGTCATTGGTGCTGCCGACGACGCCGACGCGCAGCGTGCCACCCTTCTGGGGCCCACCAGCTGGCGGATCAGTTGCCGGCGCAGCGGTATCGGGCGCAGCAGTTCCGGCCGGGTCGGTCGAGCCGGTTGTATCGCTCGGCGGATCGGTCGGAGCCGTCGTGCCGTTCGTCGCCGGGGCGCCGGTCTCACCGCCGCTCGAGCCGCATGCGGCGAGCACAGCAGCGGCACCAGCACCGAGAAGTAAACGTCGACGTCCAACCGACGGCGGCACCCAGAGTTTGCGATCTTCGGTCATTGTTTTACCCCCAAGGCATTTTCGTCGCGCGACCCGATTAGGTCGACTGCAAAATCTTAGCCAGCTTCCCCATGGCGCAATCAACTCAACATTTCTGACAGAACACCTCGGGAACTTTCGACCCAAGGTGCTTACCTACATCCATGGATATGTCTCCGACCGTCGGAGTTCCCGACGTCAATCAGGGCGCGCAGCTGTGAGTCTGCGACGACTTCTGCGCACCCATCTGGGGCCGTACCGACGACTGCTCACAATCGTCGTGGTGCTGCAGGCCATTCAGACCACGGCTGCCTTGACGCTGCCGTCACTCAACGCCGACATCATCGACAAGGGTGTCCTGCGGGGAGACGACGGCTACATCTGGCGCACCGGCGGCATCATGCTGGCGTTCAGTTTCATCCAGATCGTTTTCGCGGTCGGTGCCGTGCGCTTTGGCGCACAGGCCGCCATGAGCTTCGGGCGCGACCTCCGTCGCGACATCTTTCACCAGGTCACCAGTTACTCAGCCCGCGAGGTCGGCAAGTTCGGTGCGCCATCACTCATCACTCGAGTTACGAACGATGTACAGCAGGTCCAGATGCTCGTCGTTCTGACGTGCACCATGATGATCGCCGCACCGATCACCATGGTCTTCGGCATCGTGTTTGCGATCCGCGAAGACGCCGGCCTCTCGGTGATCATGCTCGTGGCCATTCCGATTCTGATCGGCGTGCTAGCCGTGATCATCTCGCAGATGGTGCCCACGTTCCAGCAGATGCAATTGCGCATCGACCGGATCAACGCTGTCCTCCGCGAGCAGATCACCGGCATCCGCGTCGTGCGGGCCTTCGTTCGTGAGCCGGAAGAAGTCCAGCGTTTTGCTCAGGCCAACGACGAGCTGACAGCGACCTCGTTGCGTGCTGGCCGCCTGATGTCGCTGATGTTTCCGACCGTCACGTTCTTCATCAGCGCGTCGAGCGTGGCTGTGCTGTGGTTGGGCGCTGATCGCATCAATGCTGGCGACATGCAGCTCGGCTCCGTGATTGCGTATCTCAGCTACCTCGTACAGGTCCTTGTTGCCGTGGTGATGCTCACCTTCATGGTGTCGATGCTGCCTCGTGCCGCCGTCGCAGCAGAACGCATCGTCGAGGTCCTCGACACCGATTCGTCGGTGGTGCCGCCGGCAACACCGGTGACCAAGATGCCCGAGCGCGGCACCGTCGAGTTCACCGACGTCTCATTCACCTACCCGGGTGCCGCGTCACCGGTGTTGTGCGATCTTTCGTTCAAGATCACTCCGGGACGCACCACCGCCATCATTGGCAGTACCGGTTCCGGCAAGTCCACGCTTGTCGAACTGATCCCACGGCTGTCCGATGCCACATCCGGCACGGTGGCGATCAACGGCGTCGACGTCCGTTTACTCGACCCCGACCTGCTCGCTGGATCGATCGGCTATATCCCTCAGAAAGCCTTCCTCTTCAGCGGCACCGTCGCATCGAACCTGCGATTCGGTCGCCCCGAGGCCACCGATGACGAACTGTGGGCGGCGCTCGAAGTCGCTCAGGCCTCTGGCTTCGTGCAATCGATGCCCGACGGGCTCGACAGCCGGATCACCCAGGGCGGTACCAACGTGTCTGGCGGCCAGCGACAGCGCCTCTCCATCGCACGCGCACTCGTCGCCCGACCCGACGTCTACGTGTTCGACGACTCGTTCTCTGCACTCGATCTCGCCACCGATGCTCGGCTTCGACTTGCGTTGCAACCACTCGTTGCCGAGGCTGGGTTGCTGATCGTCGCCCAACGCGTGTCGACTATCGCCGATGCCGATCAGATCATCGTCCTCGAAGCCGGCCGGGTCGTGGGCCGCGGCAGACATGTACAGCTGCTTGAGACGTGTCCGACCTACGCGGAAATCGTCGATTCGCAGTTCGACCGGGAGGCGACCTCATGAGTGACGACACCACTCCCCCGAACGACACGCCAAACGACGCGCCAAACAGCGCCCTGTCCGACGAAGACCGGGAGGCGATCACCACGACCGGCACCGAGGCTCGCCGCAACAGCTTCGGGCCCGGAGGCGCTCCGGGAATGCCAGCCGAGAAGAGCTCGAACTTCGGCCCGACTCTGAAGCGGCTCGGTGAGATCCTGGGAACCGAACGGCGTCGGCTCTGGCTGATCTTGTTCCTGACAATCGGCAGCGTCGGGCTGATCGTCGTTGGCCCACGCCTGCTCGGCCAGGCGACCGACATCATCGTCGAAGGTGTCCGCGAGCGGCTCGCCGAGACCGGAGACGGCATTGACTTTGGGGCACTTCATTCCAAGCTCTTGTTCATTGCCGGGCTCTACGCAATCTCTTGGGCGCTGTCCTACGGGCAGTCATTCATGCTCGCCGGCGTTGTACAGCGATCGATGTACCGGCTGCGCGAATCGGTCGAGACCAAGATCAACAGGCTCCCCCTCAGCTACATCGACCGCCAGGCCCGCGGCGACCTGCTGAGCCGGGTCACCAACGACATCGACAACCTGGCACAGAGCCTCCAGCAGACGGTCAGCTCAATCATCACGTCACTGCTCACGCTCATCGGCGTCACGGTCATGATGTTCATCATCTCGCCGCTCCTCGCGGCGATTGCGCTTGTCACCGTGCCACTCTCGCTCGTGTTAATCAAGCAGATCGGCGGCCGGGCCGGGCCGCGCTTTATCGAGCAGTGGAAGCACACCGGCGCCGTCAACGCACAGGCCGAAGAGGTCTTCACCGGGCATGCCATCGTGAAGAGCTTCGGGCGCCATCGCGAAGCAGACGCACGTTTCCGCGAGGACAACGACAGGCTGTACGAGGCCAGCTACGCAGCCCAATTCATGTCGAGCCTTATCCAGCCGGCAATGACGTTCATGGGCAATATCCAGTACGTGATCATCGCGGTGGTTGGTGGCCTGCGTATCTCGGCGGGAGCGATCAGTATCGGCGACATGCAGGCGATGATTCAGTACGCCCGCCAGTTCTCCGAACCACTGACTCGCATGGCATCGATGGCCACCACTTTCCAGTCGGGCATCGCGTCGCTCGAACGAGTCCTTGAGCTCCTCGACGCCGACGAGCAGACCGTCGAACAGGCAGCAACGGTCGACGGGCCCGCTGTCGTCGGACGCATGGTGTTCGACTCGGTCGACTTCTCCTACGTACCTGGCACGTCGCTCATTCGCAATCTCAACCTCACCGTCGAACCCGGTCAGACGATCGCGGTCGTTGGGCCCACCGGTGCGGGGAAAACCACGCTGGTCAACCTGATCATGCGGTTCTACGACCTTGATGCCGGCACGATCAGCCTCGACGGCCGCGATATCGCGTCGTACCCCCGACGCGAGCTGCGATCAAAAGTCGGGATGGTGCTGCAGGACACCTGGTTGTTCGGCGGCACGATCCGCGAGAACCTTGCCTACGGCAATCCGGACGCAACGGAGGAACAGATCCTCGGAGCCGCGCGCATCACTTACGTCGACCGGTTCGTTCGGGCGCTGCCAGACGGCTACGACACGGTGATCAACGACGAGGGTGACAACATCAGCGTCGGCGAGAAGCAGCTGATCACGATCGCCCGAGCGTTCCTCGCCAACCCCTCGATCCTCATTCTCGACGAAGCAACGAGCTCCGTCGACACACGTACCGAAGTGCTCATCCAGGAAGCGATGAATGCACTGCGCGCACAGCGCACGAGTTTCGTGATCGCCCACCGCCTGTCGACCATCCGTGGTGCCGACGTGATCCTCGTGATGGAAGACGGCAACATCGTCGAGCAGGGCAGCCACAACGAACTCCTCAAATCGGGTGGCGCGTATTCACGGCTGCACGGCGCTCAGTTCGCCGGCGAACTGACCTGAGTCTCGGCATCAGCATCGGCATCGGCATCCGTGAACGTTGGCTCGACGGCCCCGTCGTGCGCGGTGCAGGTCCAGGTGGTGGCCAACCTGTCGCCTTCGGGCGACAAGCCGTCGCCCGAAGGCGACAGGTTTGTCATCTCGACGTTCCCATCCGGCCAATAGCCCGCTAGCGCAAGCTGGCGATCTTGAGGTCGACCACATCGCCTTCTGAGCCCGCAGACTTCACGCGCCTCGGAATTTCGGCTCGCGCCGCTCAGCCATCGCTCTGGTTCCCTCGGCAAAGTCCGCAGTCTTGCGGAGCCACTCTTGCTCAGCGGCCTCGTGCGCCGTGGCAGCTCTGACCTGGTCGGCCAGGTCGCCGCGCAGCGTTGCGCGTATCGAACGAACTGCAAGTGGCGCAGACTTGGCAATCTCGCCGGCGAACGAACGTGCCTGCGCTCGGAGTTCGTTCAACGGTACGACCCGGTCGGCGAGCCCAAGCGCCGCGGCCTCGTCCCCCTTCACTCGACGCCCCGTGTAGAGCAGTTCGGCGGCGGACTGCGGCCCGACCAGGCGCGGCAATGTGACACTTAGGCCGAAGCCGTGATGAAAGCCGAGCCGGGCGAAGTTCGCACTGAATCGGGCTTCAGGCGCAGCGAAACGAAAGTCGGCAGTCAGTGCGAGGCCGAGTCCACCACCGATCGCAGCACCCTGGATTGCCGCGACGACCGGCTTCGTGTTGTCGACGATTCGCGCCGCGGCGGCGTACAACTCTTCGGTCGTGTATCCGCTCGCGTTTGCCGTAAAGTCAGCGCCGGCGCAGAAGTGTTTGCCGTCAGCGCACAGCAGGATCGCCCGACAATGATCGTCAGCATCGAGCGCTTGCAACGCATCGGCCACTCCGCCGATCAGTTCGAGCGAGAAGAAGTTGTTGGGTGGAGTCGTCAGCTCGACAACAGCGACGTGGTCACTGTCGATGTCGATGTCGACAGTTGCGCGTACAGCAGAATTCTCGAAGACGGTGTTGCTCACATGTACCTCTGGCTCATTTGGTCGCGGTGACGGTGCGGAACGGTTGACCCTTGTCGGGCTGCGGCTCTTTCGGCAGGCCGAGAACGTTCTCGCCGATGATGTTGCGCTGGATCTCGTCGGTGCCACCCGCGATCGATTGTGCGGGGGTTGACACCAACACCTCGGCGACTGTTTGGTGGGTCGGATCATCGTTCGTGCTCAGCATCGCGTTGGCTCCGGCGATCATCGAGTGCACATGGTTGGACATGCGTGCGACTTCCGAGAGTGCAAGCTTGCCGATTGACCCCTCGGAGCCGGGCGCCCGGCCAAGAGCCTGTGCTGCCTTGGCACGACCGGCAGTCCATTCAGAGACGCGCTGGAAGCTGACCAGCTTGGCGATCTCATTGCGCAGCACCTGGTGATCTGCCAGACCGGCAACCCGAGCTCGTTCGACAACGAGGTCCGCCCGGCCCATCCGTTGCGGATACCACTCGTAGGTCTTGAGGTACTCGGTTGCCTCGGCTTTGGCTTCGTCAATGCAGCGGCCAGCAACCAATCGATCAAAGGAGAGATTGCGTTGCGTGGAAAATGACCGCTCATGGGCAAGCGTGCCGCGGGCGACCCTCCAGCCGTCCCCGACGCTGCCCACCACGTTCTCGTGGGGCACTCGGGCATTGCTCAGAAAGACCTCGTTGAACGACGCACGGTGATTCATCTGATGGATTGGTCGGGCCTCAACACCCACTTGGTGCATATCGAGTAGGAAGTAGGTGATCCCGGCGTGCTTGGCCACGTTCCAGTCGGTGCGTGCGACGAGAATCGCCATGTCGGCATGGTCAGCCGATGTGTTCCAGACCTTCTGTCCATTGACGATCCACTCATCGCCATCGCGCTTTGCCGTCGCTTGGAGGCCGGCGAGATCTGAACCAGCACCCGGCTCGCTGAACAGTTGACACCAGGTCAGCTCACCGGTGAGTGTCTTACGGAGATATTTGGCCTTCAGCGCATCGGACGCGTGGTCGTACATCGTGGGTGCCGCAAGCCCGAAGCCACCACCGAGCGGTACCGCCACTCCCCCGGCCTGTCGAATCGCCTGGTGGGCAACACGATCTGTCCAGGCTGGCAATCCGCGGCCGAACCAGTCGGTGCTCCACGACGGCACGGCCCAACCCGACGTGACGAAGCGGTCACGCCATTCGAGTAGCGGCAAGTTCGGATCCCATTCTGAGTGGAACCAGTCGAGCACCTCACTACCGATATCAGCCTCCGTGATGGTCATGGAAGTCCATCCTCGCGTGCCGCCATCACTTCAGGCCCAGTCGCAGGGCCCTGACACAACCCAACGTTCAGCTGGCAGAATCGTTCAATGCCCAAGATGCGCGAGCTCACTTCCGTCGACGCCGACTACGCCACGATGGGACCAAACCAGACAACGCTTCGCCAGCCGATCGCTGTTCCGGCAGCCACACTCTTCAACTGCCTCGCCAACGGCCCGGCATGGAAAGAATGGCTCGGCATCGACGTCGAGTGGACTTCTCCTGAGCCTCACGGTGTTGGCACGACGCGAACGGTGAAGACGACCGGCGTGACCATCCAGGAGTTCTTCCTCACGTGGGACGAGGGCGAACGCATGGCCTTCCGTTTCGACCGGACGACGATGCCAATGCAGTCATTTGCTGAGCACTACGAATGCACGCCGCGTGGCGATGGCGCTTGTGAGCTCGAGTGGAGCTACGCGTTTGAGGGCAGCGGGCCACTCGGCAAGGTCTTTGCCAAGGCGTTCGGCGTCTTCTTTGGGCTTCAGAACAAGCGAGCGGTCAAGAAGCTCGCGAAGCTGCTCGAAGCGGATCCGCAGCGATTCGCTTAGCGGGGCGGCAGCGAGTGGATGACACTCACCGAGTGTGTGGTCACTGCGGCCTGACGCACCTTGGCGAGTTCGCGGTACTCGGGTGAATCCCACCAGATCATCAATGCCTCTTCGGACGGAAACTCGATCATGATCGTTCGGCCGGATTCGCGCTCGCCTTCAAGCACAGTGACGTTGTCGTCATAGGTCACGAAGCGGGCGCCCGACGGCTTGAGTACGGGGAAGAAACCTTTTTCGTAGTTGCGATAGCCCTCGACGTCGTTCACCGTGATGTGGGCGATGAAGTAGACGGGTTGTGCTGCGGTGTCGTTCGACATGGTGATGCTCCTCGATGTGGATCAGAGCTGGCGACAGGGGCCAGCGATGCCCAGACATCTTGGCATGACGAGCGTCGAGCTCGGCCCCCGGACATCCCACTCTCGTAGGGTCAGCTCGTGACCAACCTCTACTCGACGCTGGCGGAACGCTTCGACTTCCGCCTCGACGCCACCTTTCTGAGGGTTCCCGGCGGCGGATCGCTCACCTACCGCGAGGTCGATCAGCGGTCGGCGCGCATGGCGACGGTGCTCCTCGACCTTGGCGTTGGGATCGGCGACCGCGTCGTCGTGCAGATCGACAAATCAACCGACAACGTCGCGCTCTACCTGGCGTGCCTCCGGATCGGCGCAGTCTTCCTGCCGCTGAATACTGCATACACCCCCGGTGAAGTCGGGTATTTCGTCGACGACGCGGCCCCAACCCTCGTCATCGCCCGGCCAGGGACACTCGATGGCCTGACGACCCGCGTTGTCCATCTCGACACCAATGGAACTGGCTCGTTCGCCGACGCTGCCGACGTTGCCGACCCGTTCGACCAGGTGATCGAACGCGAGCCTGGCGACGTCGCTGCGATGCTCTACACGTCAGGGACCACAGGTCGATCGAAGGGGGCCATGCTGACCCATGCGAACCTGACGTCGAACGCCTTGGCGCTTCACAAAATCTGGGGTTTCGGGCCAGACGACGTACTGCTCCACACCCTGCCCATCTTCCACGTCCACGGACTGTTCGTGGCACTGCACTGTGCGATGCTCAGCGGCAACGAGGTCATCTTCCTGCCGAAGTTCGGCCCAACCGAGGTCGTTGAGCACCTGCCGAATGCGACCGTGATGATGGGCGTTCCCACGCAGTACACACGCCTCATTGCCGACGACCGGTTCACCACCAACGTGTGCACCTCGGTCCGGCTGTTCACGTCTGGATCGGCACCGATGACCGAGGCGGTGCACGCCAACTTCACCGCGCGCACGGGCCTGCAGATTCTTGAGCGCTACGGCATGACCGAGGCCGGCATGATCACGTCGAACCCCTACGACGGAGAACGCGTCCCCGGCACGGTCGGGTTCCCACTTCCCGACGTCGAGCTTCGGGTCAGCGATGACGACGGCGCTCCGGTGCCGACCGGTGAGACCGGCGTCGTCGAAATCCGCTCCCCGGGGCTGTTTGCTGGCTATTGGCAGATGCCCGAAAAGACATCAGCGGAGCATCGCGACGGCGGCTGGTTTATCACCGGCGATGTCGGCTCGGTCGACGCTGCAGGCCGCCTCACGCTGGAGGGTCGGTCGAGCGACATGATCATCAGCGGCGGGTACAACGTGTATCCCAAGGAAATCGAGATGGTCCTCGACGAGGTACCGGGCGTTCTCGAAACCGGCGTGATCGGCGTGCCTCACCCCGACTTTGGTGAGGCCGTGGTCGCGATTGTTGTTCGCGATGGTTCGGCTGAGGTGACCGACGAGCAGCTCGCTGCCGCACTCGACGGCGTCCTCGCCCGGTTCAAGCACCCCAAGCAGTACATCGACGCGAGCGAGCTCCCGCGCAACGCCATGTCGAAGGTCCAGAAGGCGGCGCTCCGCACCGAGCACACCGCCCTTTTCGCCGATTAGGCGAGCGGCTCTCCCGCAATCTTCGGGTGGAAGCGTTCCGGCGACCCTTCGCCGCGCTCCGATGCTGCGGTGAAGGCCTTGGCGATTCTGTCTGCAGCCGCGCTCACCGCGTCAGACGAGTCGGTGCGAGAAATCGCCATCCACTGCACGGTGATGTCGCGGCCTGCCAACGGCGCGACCACGACCGTGCGGTGCGGCCGGTTCCATGTCATGACCATCGATGGCTGGATCGTGACACCGTGGCCGCTGCCGACCAGTCGGAGCAGCATCTCGAGCGACTGCACCTGGACGACCGTCGTCGGGACGACGTCGGCTGCGAGAAAGAACTCGTGGAACTCGAAGCCACGCGATGGTCGATAGTCCGACGTCAGGAAGGTCTCCGCGTAGAGGTCTTCGGGGCTGATCGGCCCGCTCGTGGCAAACGTGCTGTCAGCCGGAACCGCTGCGACAAGCACGTCCGAGGCAAGCGTCAGCGCGGTGAGCCCGGTCGGTCGAATCGACCACGGGGCAATGGCCAGGTCGGCCGCCCCGGAACGGACGGCATCGAGGAGATCCTCGTCCCTGAACCGGAGAAGTTCCATCCGGGCGTGACCATCGACGGGTGCAAACGTGTCGATCAGCCAGCCGGCTGTGTCGTAGAAGCCAACCGCCACGCGGACCCTTTCTGGCTCGCCGCTGCCGATCCACCGCGCGGTGAGCAAGGCCCGGTTGATCTGCTGTTCGATGTCGCCCGCACTATTCGCGAGGTGTTCGCCCGCAGGCGTGAGGCGAATCGTGCGGCCGCTGGTCGTGGTGAGCCGGGTCCCGGCGCGGCGTTCGGCCTCGGCGAGTCGATGGCTTGCGGCAGACGGGCTGAGGTGCAGGCGTCGCGCCGCATCACCCAGCCGGCCCATCTCTCGCAGTGCTGCCAGCAGTTGCAAATGCGCACGATCTAACACATGCACAGTTTGCATCATTACGGGTCAAAAGACGCGCTGGACGGGCCGGTCTGTCACTCCGATACTGGAGAGGTGAACACGATCAGCAACGACACCCGCCAGCTTTCGGCAGCAGTCGACAACGCGAAGACTGCTCGGCCAACAGTTGCGGTGGCCGCCGCCGCGGTCGGTTTTGGGTTCAGTCCGTACTTCGCGACTCGAGCATTCGACGTCGGCATCGATCCAATTGCTGCATCGTTCCTCCGCATCCTGGTGCTCTTCGTCGTTCTCGCACCCTGCGCACCACTGCTGCGCGGTTGGCGACGCGAGTCGTTGATCGTGTTCGCCGGCGGAGCGGTCAGCATGCTCGGCTTCGCCGGTTACTTCCTCGCGCTCGACCGGGCACCGGTCGCAGCAGCAACCGTCGTCTACTACACGTATCCGGTCGTCGTCCTCGTCCTCTCCGCAATCGTCTGGAAACGACCGTTGCACGCTCGAGAAGTTGCCGTTGCCGCCACGATCCTGTTCGGCGTTGTCCTGAGTGTCGGTCCGACTGGGATGTCAACCTCGGTCGCCATCGCACTCCTCCCCGCCGTCGCCGCTCCGATCGGGTGGGCGACGTACCTCCTGGTGCTCAGCGGCCCAGCAGCGGCAATGCCCACGGCGCCGAAAATCTTCGTCGGAGCGGCCGGAGGCGTGACGGTGCTCCTCCCGCTCACATTGGCCAGAACCGGCCTGTATATCGCCCCGATGACCACCGACGCGCTCCTCGCCGTCGCCTTCCTCACCCTCTGCACACTTGCCATCCCGGCCGCGCTCGTCACCTGGGGCGCGCCCTTAGCTGGCGATCGTGCGACCGGGATGATCGGCAGCCTCGAGTTCGTGGTGGCACTCGCTGCGAGTTGGACGTTGATGGGTGTTCCGCTCGGCACTGCACAACTCGTCGGCGCCGGCCTGGTCTGCGGCGGCGTTGCTGTTGCTTCCCGCTGGACCGGCCAGCGCTGACCGCCCCGCACCACAACGTCGCGGTCGAACGATTGGGCAGCGTGTTCGTGGACCTTCCGCTTGGCGATGGCATTGAGATGTCCGAGTACAACGTGCCCCTTCCCCTTTCCGGCTCCCGTCTTTCCTGCTCCCGTCCCGCAGAAAACAGAGGGAGGGGCAGGGGCACGGTGATGCGGGTTCAGACCAGCACTGGCTCGCGGTCATCGGATGCTTGCGGAACGTCGATGTCGACGTCGGGGAGACTGGTTTCGCCCTCCATATCGATGGTCGGCATGAGACGGTCGAGCCAGTTTGGCAGCCACCAGTTGGCGTCGCCCATGAGCTTCATCGTTGCGGGCACGAGGATCATGCGAACAATGCTGGCGTCGACAAAGATCGCTGTTGCGAGGCCAACTCCGAACATCTTGATCGTCGGGTCGTTGCCGAAGATGAATCCACCGAACACCGCGATCATGATCAGCGCCGCTGAAGTAATGACCCGGGCAGTGCCGGCGATTCCGTGGATCACCGAAGTGTCGTTGTCGCCGGTTGCGAGGTACTTCTCACGCACTCGTGACAGGAGGAACACCTCGTAGTCCATCGAGAGGCCGAAGAGCACGGCGAACATGAACATCGGGATGAAGGGGTCAATGGGTGACGTGGACTCGAGCCCAATGAGGCCGGCGCCCCATCCCCACTGAAAGACCATCACGAGCACGCCATAGGCCGCACCGATGCTCAGCAGGTTCAGCAGTACCGCCTTGAGCGGCACGAGCACCGACCGGAACACCATCATCAACAAGATGAACGACATTCCGAGCACTGCGGTGAGGAACAGCGGCAGGCGGCTGTTGACTCGGTCGGCAATGTCAGCCGACGATGCGGTCAGGCCGCCAACGTGGGCCAGCGCCGGGCTGTCATCGAGCACCGAAGGGAGAACACCGGAGCGCAGCCGCTGAATGGTGTCGAGGGTGGCGCTGTCTTGTGGTGAGGTGGTCGGGAATGCCATCAGCGTCGCAACACCTGCGTCGGTGTTGACGGATGCCGGGGCGACCGAGGCAATTCCCTCGTCAGCTGACACGGCGTCGGCCAGCGGCTCGACGACGGTCTGGTCGGCGGAGATGTCGATCGCGATAATGAGTGGGCCGTTGATACCAGCGCCGAAGCCATCCGCAACGAGGTCGTAGGCCCGGCGTTCGGTTCGATCTTGCGACTTCGTGCCATCGTCGGCGGTTCCGAGCTCCATCCCGAGGACCGGGGAAGCAAGCGCCAACAACAGCACGGTGACGCCGACGGCGTACCCCCAGGCGTTCTTCGAGACGTGCCGACCCCATCGGAGCCACCCAGCGCCGACCGTGGGGGCTGCTGTGTCCGCCTTCTTGCGGTAAATGCCGAGGCGGTTGATCCACGGTCCTGAGAGTCCGAGGAAGGCGGGAAGCAGGGTCACCGATGCAAGCACCATGATGAACACCACGACCGAGGTAGCCACTCCGGCGGCAGTCATGAACGGCACTCCGGCGATCGCCAGGCCGAGAATGGCAATCATGACTGTTCCCCCGGCGAAGATCACTGCCTGGCCTGCGGTGGCGACGGCCCGACCAACCGACTCTTCGACACCCATGCCCCGCGCCAAGTGTTCGCGGTGACGGGTCACCAGGAACAGTGCGTAGTCAATACCAACGCCAAGCCCGATCATGCTGGCCATCCCCGGGGCCCAGCTCGGGATGTCGATGAGATAGGTGATGAGCGACATCGAGCTGACGCCGATGGCCAACCCGAACAGCGCCATGCCAATCGGCAGGCCCATCGCGATCAGAGATCCGAACGCGATCAACAGGATGACTGCTGCGACCAGCACACCCGCCATCTCGCCAAAGCCGGACTCGGGTTCTTCGAACTCGAAGAACAGCTCACCCGCCATCTCGATCTGCAGCGAGGAATCAGTTCTGGCCTCAGCGACGAGTTCCTTGAGGTTCTCGAGGTCGACGACGCCGAGCTGCTCGGTGACTGGGTATTGCAGACGGAGAATGGCGACGCTGCCGTCTGATGCAACTGACCCTGAGGCGATCGCCGCCTCTGAGCCCGCCGCCAACGACCCAGCCGGGTCGCTCGTGTTGAGCACGTTGGGAAGCGCTGCGAGTGCGGCCTGCAGCTCAGCCAACTCTTGCTGGGATTCGGGCGACTCGAAGAAGGTCTTGGACGCATCGAGCGGCGCAACCACGACTTCGGCCGTTACCCCTGCCTGGTCCGAGTCGGCTTCGGACAGGAGATCGATGGCCGCTTGGGAGTCAAGCCCAGGAACGTCGAAGGAATCGGTGAGTTCGCGACCAAACATGGTCGAGGTTCCGACGATGAGGAGCGCTGCGAACAACCATGCTCCGATCACCGTCCAGGGTCGGCGGGCAGCGAAGCGGCCGAGCGTGTAGAGAGCATGCGACATGGTGTGTCTCTTTCAATGGTTCAGGTCCGGGCACGAGTTGCGCTGGGATAACTGCATCTTCGAGATCAACGGCACGAGACCGCCTCCTCCACTGCCACATCTCACCCAGGTGAGACGGGTCTACAACAGGTGATGGTCGCGTGCGGCCTGCACCGCGGCCTTGCGGCTATCGGCACCGAGCTTGCGATAGATCGCGCTGCAGTGCGTCTTTACCGTATTGAGCGACACGTAGAGCTCAGCGGCAATCTCTCGTTGCGACATTCTCGTCGGCAGGTAGCGCAACACAGCAGTTTCTCGTTCTGTCAGCTGCTCGACCAATGCTTCGACTCGGGGGCTGCCCATCTCGGCCATGCTGTGCCGGGACTCGATTCGGGACAAGTATCGACCGGGGACCCCTGGGTCGGGGCACCGATTGACGAGCGTGCGTGCTTCGGTAAGAAGCGCGTGTCCGGCGGCGTCGCCCAGGTCAATGAGTGTGTCGCCACAGATGGTCAGGACATGGGCCAACGCAAGGTCGCCAGGGATCCTCCGGGCCAGCTCGACAGCATGTAGTGCGTCGGCGCGGGCAGACGATGGGTTGGTTTCGGTGCGCCCTCGGATGGCGTACGCGGCGCCCATTCGGTAGTAGGAAGCCATTCCCAGCTCGTCGGCAATCTGGAGTGCAGCGATCGCCGCCGCCCCAGTTCCGTTGTCATCGAACTCGACAATGGCCTGATAGACCCGGCCCAGTACATGGGTGGCCCGAACTTCTTCAGCCGACGATTTCTCGACCGCCAGCGCGAGCGTCGCTCGCGCCTCAGCCGCTTGCCCGGCCCACATATAGACACCACCCGACGAGGTTGCAAGTTCGGATCCGTGGGACTCGAACTGATGGGTCGCTGTCATTTCGCGGGCGATGATCAGCGCAGCCCCGACATCACCTTGAGCTATCGAGATGTTCATCCGCAGCGGCGCAGTGATGATTTGGTCAAATGCCACGGACGCCACATCGTGTGTCACTTGTACCCACTCCGCAGCGAGCGTGTACCGTCCGGCGACGTATTCGCACCAGCCCCAGAGCAGCGCACACGCCGGCGACTTCTGCGCCGCGTCGCCGAGGCCAACAAGAAGACTTCGCAGGGTTTCCATCTGGCCGTCGGACAGCAGCCGAGGCCCGAGGACAAACATGAGCCGGGCGGCATCGTCGCGATCACCCGCAGCGAGCTGATAGGCGACTGCTTGGCCAAGGTCACCCTCAGACTCGAACCATGCCGCGGCCCGTCGACGCAGCTCGCCAAGCCGTTCCGGGAACGCCTGTTGCGCTTCGAGTCGGAGCAGGTCGCGAAGGAGGTGGTGGTAACGGAACCAGGAACCTGTGCGATCAAGACCGATCAACAATTGATTGACCTGTGCGGTCTCGCGCAGCCACGTCGCGCCATCAGTTCCGCCAGTGACCGCGTCAACGAGGCCACCGTTGAACTGCTCCAGCACCGAGGTTTCCAAGAGACGTTGGCGATGTTCGTCGCTCACTCCTGTGAGGAACTCATCGGTCATGTAGTCGACGACGAGCTGGTCATCGCCGTGAAAGTCATCGATGAACTGCGCTGGGTTGGGTGATCGTCGGAGTGAGAGACCGGCAAGAACAAGCCCGGCGGCCCACCCTTCTGTTCGGCCGCACAGCTTCTTGACAATGGTCTCGTCGACCGGCTCCCCATCCAAACTGAGTAGGCCAGACGCTTCGACCGTGTTGAAACGGAAGGCATCGCCTCGGAGCTCGGTGACCTGGTTCCTGACCCTCAGTCGACCCAGTCGAAATGGCGGATCAACCCGAGTCGATACAACGATCGTGACCGCTGTTGGGCACAATTCGATGAGGCGTTCCATACCCCGATGAACCGACTCATTATCGATCAGGTGATAGTCGTCGATCACGATCACCAACGGTTCGGCGAGCTCAGCAAGGGCGTTCACCAGAACGGGAATCACGACCTGTTCGTCGCCGTTGGCGCCAACAACCACTGGCCTCAACGCTGCGGCAAGAGCGGGATGGCCCAGGCCAATCGCCTCGATCAGATATGCCCAGAATCTCGCCGGGTCCGAGTCGCCGCCCTCGACCTGGAGCCACGCACGCGACTCCGGCCGACCGGCCAACCATGATGCAAGCAGCGTCGACTTACCCGAACCAGCGGGAGCGCTGGCGAGCACCAATCGCACGTGGTCGGCGAGACCGTCGTCGAGCGCATCACCTAGGCGCGACCGTCGCACGAGCTGGCCAGGCAATGTCGGTGGGCGCAGTTTCGTTGCCGCCAATCCCATATCCGACGGCCTGGTCACCTCTCCGACACTACGACCAAACTCACAATCACAGACAGTGTCGGTGCCAGAACTCACCCAGGTGAGATGGCGAGAAAGGCGAGGCCACCTCCTCCTGCTCATCTTCAGGATGAAGCCATGTCCGAACCAAGCACCTACGAGATCGTGTTACGAGGCCGGCCCAGCACCCGGCTGCTGCGGCCCCTCCTCGACGACTTCACCATCGGCGCTCCAATCGACGGCGTGACCCGCCTTGTCGGCAAGATCTGCGACCCCGCCCACCTCCACGGTGTCTTGGCCCACCTCACGTCGGTCAACCTTGAGATCATTTCGATCGGCCCCGACGGAAGCCGCGACGCAGATCGACCGACAACAGAAACGGCATGACAATGACCACCACAACTCTGCACCCATCGACCTCAACAGATCCGCCGACACACACCGACACGTCACCGCGACAGGCCGCCAAGATCGCCGGAGTCAGCTACGTCCTGCTGTTCGTCCTCGGCATCTTCGCCAACTTCTTCGTTCGGGAGGGCCTCATCGTCAGCGGCGATGCACAAGCAACGGCCGCCAACATCGCGGAGTCCGAAGGGCTGTTCCGTCTCGGCCTGGTCAGCTTCCTGGCCATCTTCGTTCTCGATGTCATCGTTGCGTGGGCGCTCTACATCTTGTTCCGGAACGCCAACCGTGACGTGTCCTTGCTCGCAGCTTGGTTCAGGATCGTCTACACCGTGTTCCTCGGTGTGGCCGCCGTGTTCTTCTTCCAAGCACTGCAGCTGCTGAGCGGGTCAGACTTTCTCACCGTCTTTGACAGCGAGCAGTTGAACGCCGAAGCACTGGTTGCGCTCGACACATTCAATGCGACCTGGTTGGTTGGCCTGGTCGGCTTCGGCATCCATCTGATGTTCCTCGGCTACCTGGTCATCCGCTCCGGCTTCGCCCCCAAGGCGCTCGGCTACGTGCTGATCACCGCCGGGGCGGGCTATGTGCTCGACACCACGGCCAACGCACTGCTCGGCAACTACAACGACTACGAATCCCTGTTTCTCGTAGTCGTCGCCGTGCCGTCCATCATCGGCGAAGGTTGGCTTGGACTCTGGCTCCTACTCAAGGCAGGCAAGCCAGCCAACTTCGAAATTGACGGTCCCACAGCACGGAGTGCTGCCAGCTGAGATCAACCAGTCGGAGGTTCCGAGCCGGGTTGCACGATGCCACTCTCGTAGGCGAGAACGACGGCTTGCACTCGATCGCGAACACCAAGTTTGGTGAGCAGTCGACTGACGTGAGTCTTTGCCGTTGCCTCGCCAACGAACATTTCTTGGGCGATCTCGCGGTTGCTCATACCGCGGGCGAGTAGCTGTAATGCTTCGTGTTCGCGTTCGGTGAGGTCGGCTGGCAGTAGCACCTTGTTGTCGTGAGGTTCGGGTCGCTTCGCGAACTCTTCAATGAGTCGCTTGGTGACCGAAGGGGCGAGCAGCGCATTGCCTTCGGCAATGACCCGCACCGCATCGGCGAGTTCCTTGGCGGATGTGTCCTTCAGCAAGAAACCGCTGGCGCCAGCTCGCATGGCTGCGTAGACGTATTCGTCGAGGTCGAACGTGGTGAGCATCAGTACCTTGGTCGAGATGTGCGGATCGTCGCAGATGATCTTGGCCGCTTCGATGCCGTCCATCTTGGGCATCCGTACATCCATGAGCACAATGTCGGGATTGGTCCGGCGGCAGAGCTCGACTCCAGCCTGACCATCCTCCGCGTCGCCAACAACGCGCAGATCCTCTTGCACATTCAGAATCATCGTGTAGGCATCGCGCATCAGGGCCTGGTCATCAACGACGGCAACAGTGATCGTCATGCTGAATGCTCCGGTGTTGGCTGCTCAGCGGAAATGACCCGGGAACGACCCATCTGACTGTCAAGCGGAATCATTGCAGTCACCATGTAACCGCCGCCGGGCTGAGGGCCGGCGGTCATCGTGCCGTCGTAGAGATCGACGCGTTCGCGCATACCCACCAGACCGTTGCCCGTGTTCGTTCCATCGAGACCGGCGATGACTCCTCGTCCGGTATCGGAAATTCTGACAGACAGCATTGTGTCGCCGTAGCTCAGTTGGACCGACGCAGTCGCAGCTGGCCCGCCGTGTTTCAGCACGTTGGTGAGGGCTTCCTGCACGATCCGGTACACCGTCAACTCAAGCCCAGGCGGCAACGAGGGTGCTTCGCCGCGCACGCTGAACTCCGTTTCGAGGCCAGCATCGCGACAATGGGTAATGGTGGCTTCGATATCGGAGAGCGATGGCTGGGGACCTCGGCTTGCGTGTTGGCCGTCGTTGGCTCCTTGACTATTGCGAAGCACGCCCAGCATTCGACGCATCTCGTTGAGCGACTCCCGGCTCGTCGTCTCGATCGTTCGCATCAACACGATCGCTGCGTCGGGATTGCTTGGCGCGATCTCCTGCGCCGCAACGGCCTGCACCGAAATGACGCTCATTCCGTGCGCAACAACATCGTGGAGCTCGCGAGCTATCCGCAGCCGCTCTTCGGTTCGTGCCTGCTCAGCAACGGCCGATCGATCTGCTTCGGCCTCGTCTGCGCGGGCTTCTGCCTTCATGAAGATCTCCTGACGGTTGCGTGCAACCACACCCACGAAGACCGCCATACACATCGAAGTCAGCATTGCGGCTGCGGCCGAGTACGCAAAGCCGTCTGTGCGATCCAGCAGTGTGAACGCGGCAATCGAAAAGAGCGTGACCTCGAAGATGATGATGGTGATCCACGCGAGGCGTCGGTCTACTGCATGGGCCGCAACCGCATACAGGCTCGCAAGCCCGGCGATCGACATGAATGAGCCGTAGTCGCGGAGGTAGAAAATCGCCATCAATCCGCCAAGCAGGGTCAATCCCAACACTGGTCGCTCGCGACGCAACATCAGCGACAGCGCTCCAAGGGCAATCAAGGCGAGCGCCATGGCATCGGGATCTCGCGGCAGGAGCGGATTAGCAGTGAGTCCGAAGAGGTCGATTGCTTCGAGGGCAAGGATCAACAGCACAAAGGCGATGTCCGTGACGACGGGATGGTCGCGCAAGCGCTGTTGGGTTTGGTTTGCGACCTCGATCAGTCGCTCAGCAATCAGCGTCATACTCAAACGCTAGTTGCTCCCCCGGTTGCGATCGCCCGTCAGAGTGGTGAACAGGCTTCCGCCAAAGGGATGACACCGCCGTGCCTGGCGATCCCCAATTCGGACGGAGACGCGGATTGATTCGCGCCCGTTGACCATCCAATCGGTTGGCCCCTCGAACGCTCAGATCACTCCTTGTCGGGACATCGATTCACGACATCGCCGGACGACTCCACATCACCATTTTCGTACCGTTGAAAGCGTCAAGAACGACACCCACCCCAGCACCTGCATCACGCAGAAAGCGAGTTCAACATGACTCTTCTCACCACCCCCACGAGTTCCTCCAGCTCGGCCAACTTCAGCCCGGCCGCCGCCGGAACAGCTGCTGCCTCCGCACGGGGCGCCACCAAGGTGTACGGAAAGGGCGACACCGAAGTGACGGCATTGCACAACGTCGACGTCGACTTCGCCGCTGGTCAGTTCACCGCCATCATGGGCCCGTCGGGATCGGGCAAGTCAACGCTCATGCACTGCATGGCAGGCCTCGACCGCCTCGACTCCGGTTCGGCAATGATCGGCGACACCAACGTTGCAACGGCGAGCGAACGGCAGCTCACGCAGCTGCGCCGCAACCGACTTGGATTCATCTTTCAGGCGTTCAACCTCGTGCCAACGCTCAGCGCAATTGAAAACATCGAACTTCCGATGGACCTCGCCGGCAGGAAGCCCGACCGGGCATGGGTTGACAGCGTTGTGCAGACCGTTGGGCTGGCCGACCGTCTCAAGCACCGTCCTGGCGAGTTGTCTGGTGGCCAGCAGCAGCGCGTCGCCGTTGCCCGCGCCTTGGCCAGCCGCCCTGACATCATCTTCGCCGACGAGCCGACCGGCAACCTCGACAGCACGACCGGCGCCGAGATTCTCGCCTTCATGCGCCACGCCGTCCGCGAACTCGGACAGACCATCGTGATGGTCACCCACGACCCGGTCGCAGCGAGCTACTCCGACCGCGTCGTCTTCCTCGCAGATGGCCAGATCACCGACCAGCTCTTCGACCCGACCCCGGACACCGTTCTCGACCGCATGCGGCAGCTCACGAACACGACCAGCAACTGACGCTTGCGCCACCCGCTCCCCCATTTCTAACACTCGACCACAGCACCACTTCCACCGCCTGGAGAACGCCATGTTCCGACTCACCCTCAAAAACCTGCGAGCAAACAAGATTCGCTTCGCCCTCACCACCTTCGGCGTCACCCTTGCCGTCAGCTTTGTCGTCGCCGCCTTCGTGCTCGCCGACGGGCTGCGCAGCACCTTCACCGACGTCGCAGACGACATCACCGCTGGCATCGACCTCGAAGTCCGGCCGGTCAGCGACTTCGGCGAACCCGACCCACTGCCCTTCGATTTCGCGTCGATCATTGCCAACGTGGACGGTGTTGCGTATGCCGCTCCGAACATCGCTGCGGTTGACAACAGCGTGTATCCGATCCTCGCCGACGGCTCGACCATCACCACCGATGGTCCGCCCCAGTTGGCCTTCAACTGGATTGACAACGAACAGCTCAGCCCGTTCAGCCTGGTGAACGGAACCGCGCCACAGGTTGGCCAGTTCACGGTCGATTTCGATTCGGCTGATGAACACAACTTCGTGATCGGCGACTCCTACGAATTCATCACACCGACGGGACGGCACAACCTCACGTTGTCAGGGACGACGTCATTCGGCCCGAACAACGACACGGTCGGCGCCACGTTGATGCAGATGAACACCGCCGAGGCGGGCGAACTGTTCGGCATCGCCGGCGTCACCGGTGTCGACATCGAGGTCGCCGATGGCGCCGACATCGCTGCGGTGCAGAGCGCCATCGCACAGGCAGTTCCGACCGCGGAAGTCGTCGACAATGAAACCATTCGCAGGGAAACAGCAGCGGAGTTCACCGGCGAGATCGACATCATCGGCAATATTCTCTTGGGCTTCGGCGGCGTTGCGCTGTTTGTGTCGATCTTCATCATCTACAACACGTTCGCCATCGTCCTGGGCCAACGCGTCCGCGAACTCGCCCTGCTCCGCACAATCGGCGCCGACCCGAAGCAGATCAAACGATCAGTTCTCGGCGAAGCGCTCGTCATCGGGACGATTGCCTCGACCGCCGGGCTTGCTGGAGGCATCGCTGTCTCTAAGGGGCTCGAAGCGTTGTTCAATGCCGGCGGCGGCCCGCTGCCTGATTCGCCACTGATCGTCTCGACCCGAACGATCATCGCTGCTGTGGCCATCGGCCTCGGCGTCACCATGTTCTCGGCAATCGGCCCGGCCCGCAAAGCCTCGAACGTCCCCGCAATCGCAGCACTTAACGGCGGCGCCGCTGCCACTGCACCCGGGAGCCGGACTCGCATCACGAGTGGCACGGGCCTCATCGTCGGGGGGATTGTGATCGGGGGTGCCGGGCTGACCGGTGTTGGTGGCACGGCAACAACAATCACCCTGATGGCACTCGGTGCGATCGCGGTCTTCATCGGCGTCACGCTGCTCAGCCCGATGGGTGTCGGATTCATTACCCGGACCCTCGGGTGGCCGCTCGCCAAAACGAGTGGTGTCGCTGGCCGGCTTGCGCAGCAGAACGCCGCCCGCAACCCACGTCGCACTGCGACAACCGCTGCAGCCCTGATGATTGGCCTCACACTCGTGTCGACCGCGCTGGTCGTTGGAGCGTCGGTCAAGTCGACCATCGCCTCCACCATGGACCGCGCCGTGCTCGCCGACTACATGGTCACCACGCAAACAGGTGAAGTCGAGTTCCCGACGACACTTGCTGCAACGCTCGAAGCATCTACTGTTGTCGATGCAATCACCGGATTCCGGTACGTCGAAGCGCTGGTCGGCGACGACGTCCAGGGTGTCGTCGCTGTTGACTTCACTCAGGTCGGAGCGCTGCTTGATCTGGACATGCAGAACGGTGGATACGACACGGCAACGACACACCCAGTCATCGTGGGAAGTGAGCACGCCACATCGGCCGAACTCGCTGTTGGTGACATCGTGACGACGAGCTTCGCCAACGGCAACAGCGTCGATGCGACGATCGTCGGCACGTTCGCCGATCAGTCGCTCATCTTGGAGGACTTCCTGTTCGACACGTCCGTATATGAAGCTGCGAACGTAAACGTTGCCGACGAATGGCTGGCGATCCGGACGGATTCAGGCGCCGACCCCGCAGCCGTGAGCGCCATGTTCGACCAAGTTTCAGCGCAGTTCCCACAGGCTGACGTCGAAACCTCAGACGAGTTCAAGGATCGGATAGAGGGATACGTCGACCAGGTCCTCGCGATGATCAACATGATGGTTGCCCTCGCGGTGGTCATCGCTTTGATTGGCATCGCCAACACGCTGGCACTTTCGGTGTTCGAACGAACCCGTGAACTCGGGCTCGTTCGAGCGGTTGGGATGAGCCGTCGGCAACTCCGCCGCATGGTCCGCTTCGAAGCGGCACTCGTCGCAACCTTCGGCGCAGTCCTCGGCGTCGGAATCGGCTTACTCTTCGGATTTGGCGTGGTGCAGGGTCTCCCAGACTCCTTTGCCTCCTCCGTGAGTGTTCCCGTCGGTTCGATTCTGACGCTGGTTGCAGTCGCTGCTGCTGCCGGACTCGTCGCCGCTTGGCTTCCGGCCCGGCGGGCTGGACGCCTCGACATCCTCACGGCCATCGCCGCACAGTAGGCAAATCGAACCCACCCCCGTGCCTCTGCGTGATGTTTTTGGTGCCTATCTCAGCCAAAACCATCACGCAGACGCTGTGCGCCGATGCTGTCACTGCAAGAGCTTGATGAGGCGTTCCTTCATGCTCGTGTACGGCGGGTACAACACCTTGAGGTCTGGTCTCGTGCGCTTGTCAAACACCGACTTGAGGTGGCTGAAGGTCTCGAAGCCAGCCTCGCCGTGATAAGCGCCCATGCCGCTCGGGCCGACGCCTCCGAAGGGAAGATCCGGAGGCCCGATGTGCAGGAGCGTCCCATTGACACTGACGCCGCCTGATGACGTGCGTGCGATGGTGCGCTGCGCAGTCAGGTCGTCGTCGGTGAAGATGTAGAGCGCCAATGGCTTCTCGCGGCCGTTGACGAAGTCGATGGCCTCATCGATGTCATCGACGCAGATCACCGGAAGCACCGGGCCGAAGATCTCGTCGGTCATCACATCGGAGTCGAGGTCAGGATCAATCAACACCGTGGGCGCGATGTAGCGGTCTGATGAGTCGGTGGTGCCGCCGAATGCAATGGTTCCGCTGCCTTCGCCCCCGATCAATGCCGAAACTCGTTCGAAATGGTCGTCGCTGATGATGCGGCCGTAGTCGGCACTGGCGTGCGGGTCAGCGCCGTAGAACTCGGTGACCGACTGCTCAATGGCCTCGACGAGGCGGTCGCGCAGCGGTCGGGCAACGAGGACATAGTCAGGCGCAATGCAGGTTTGGCCGGAGTTCACGAACTTGCCCCAGGCAATCCGTCGAGCGGTCACCTCGACGTCGGCATCAGCAGCGACGATCGCCGGGCTCTTGCCACCCAGCTCCAAGGTCACAGGCGTCAGGTGTTCGGCAGCGGCATGCATGACGATCTTTCCGACACGTGTGCCGCCGGTGAAGAAGATGTGATCGAATCGTTGATCGAGCAGTGCGCTCGACTCATCAACGCCGCCGCCGACGACGGCAATGGTCGCCGGATCGAGATACTTTGCGCACAATTCGACCAGGGCATCCGACGTTGCCGGAGCCAGCTCTGACGGCTTGGCGACGATCGCATTCCCAGCGGCGATCGCTGCCGCCATCGGAGACAGCAAGAGCTGCAGTGGGTAATTCCATGGCGCGATGACCAGCACGACGCCCTTCGGTTCTGGCACGATGCGCGCCGTCGCCGGTTGGTAGGCGAGCGGGACCTTTACCTTGCGCGGCTCGGACCACTTCGCAAGGTGCGACTTCTGGTGGTCGATGTCGGACAGCGTGAAACCGATCTCGGTCGTCCAGGCCTCGGTTGCAGGCTTGTGGAGGTCGGCGGCGAGTGCGGCGAGAAACTGGTCAGAATTCTCACGCAGCATTGCCTCCATTGCATTCAGCTGGTTGCGGCGCCACTCGAGTGATCGGGTGAGCCCACGGTCGAAACCGTTCCGGATCGTCTCGACGATTCGATCCGCATCGAAGTCGGGTTGACCGGCGGAATCTGCAGCTGTGGAGCTGATTGTGTTGGTCATGTGATGCGCCTCCTCAGGCAGGGTCTTCCCTTCAAGATCATGGCTGAAACAGACACTCCGTGCGCTGCCCGAGCCCAAAATGACGCAAGGTCGGGTTGATTGCCCGGCGAATCAGTCGGCGGGCTCGAGTGCGTCGAACAGCAGGTGAGGATGTTCGAGTGCGATGTGGTGGTCCGCACCTGCGACGTTGACGATCGCCGCGGTTCGCATGACTTTTGCGATGTGGGATTGATCGCCGATCGGGTCGTTCGCTCCGTGGAAGATGGTGACCGGCACGGTCGCTGGCAGCACCTTGGCCCAGTTGAAGTCGAGGATCAAGTTTTGGAGAGACTGTTGATAGGCGGCCCAGCTGTGAAGCGCTGCCCGACTGCTGACTTGGGTGGGCCAGCGGGGGGCCATGACTGCCATCCCCCGTCCGCTCATGGCTCGGTTCATGCAGTTGATACGGCAGGCTCGCTCCGCCCACTTGGTGTCGAGGGCAAACAGACGGCCCATCGTTCCGTACTCTCTGCCGACCGAGTCGGCCGCGGACCCTGCCGGATAGATCGGCGGCCCCCACAGGTAGACGTGCTGTGCTCGATGACGATTTCGGTCAGCCCATGTCAGTGCGATCGCCGTCGACATCGAGTGCGCTGCCATGACGACGTTCGACTCGGCAAGACCCAGGGCTTCGAGCGCCTGATCGACCGCTCCGACGTGGGCCTCGACACTGAAGTCGGTGCGGTCTTCGTCGAGTGAGTTTCCGAATCCGAGCAGGTCGATGATGACCACGCGACGCCGACGGCTGAGGCCGTCGTAGAACGCTCCGAAGTAGTCGGCGGTCGCACCCAATCCGTGAAGGAGAACCAGCGCTTCTTCGTCGTGTCGACCGGTGGTGCCGCTGTCGAAAACGCTGAGCGGCCCGGCAGTTCGTCGTGGGAACGATGACGGGTGCCAACGACGCACGAGTGGCGATGTCTGATGCACCACCTGCCAGACGACAATTGCGACGACGATGGCCGCAAGGGACATCCAGATCACAGTGACGACCGTAAACGCACGCGCTTATGAGGCCGCGGCGACGAGCCAGGCCGTGACTGCGACGACGAAGACCAGCATGATCGCTTCGGCCGTGACCGTATTTCGCAGATCGGTCAGGAGCTCGGGTGATTCGGGATCGGCTTCAAGGGCGGGCAGCAGTCGGAAATGGTTATAGGCGCCGCCGATCATGGCGAGGCCGACCGCTGCAGTCTTGAGGAGCAGGATTTTTCCCCACGGCGTGCCCGTAAGTTCGCCGAAGGAGTCGAGCACGAGTATCGCCATAAACCCGCCCGCGACGACAACCGAGGCCAGTGCGATGGTGGCGATCTTCGAGAAGCGCACGACAAGCTCGACGACTCGCATAGGTCGGTGTGATCGATAGCGCGACCAGACAACACCAGCCATGGTGACCACTCCCCCAACCCACACTGCGCCGGCGGCAACGTGCACGCTGTTGACCAGTGCATGGAGCGGTCGGAAGCCTTTACTGACGGTGTGTCCGTCGAACCAGAACGACGCGATGATCAACACGGTGCTGGCCAATGCAGGCCACGAGCGGGCGTCGGGGGTCCAACGCACGATCGGGTCGCCGGCTTCGTCATGAGTTGTCGGTGTTTGCACGTCGTCGAGGACCGCCGAGGAGAGCGATCGAACGACCGACGGACGCCGCATCAGGCTTTGGACCCGACCCCGCGAGATCGTCTCAGCGATACCCACGGTCAGCCCGATCCCGCCAATGATGCGCAACACAGTCGCAAAGCCTGGGGCCGTCGACCAGCCCGACATCAGCGATTGGTTACCGATCCGTGCGACGCCGACGTACTCGATTGCAGCACCGAGGACGATGACAATGCCAAGCAAACGGATAGCTGCCAGGGCGTGTCGGACTTCTGAGCGTCGACCGCGCAGTGCCGTGGCGACAAACGCGAAGGCACCGAGCCCGAGTGCGACGCCGAGGTATCCGACGAGGCGCCCGACTGTGGCGGCGGTTTGACCGGGCTTGGAGTTGTCGACAGTGAGAAACTCGTTGAGGGACTGAGGAGTTGCGCCGGAGACCGGTGCTTCGGCGGCGATGGGCGGCGTCGTTTCTGGCACGACGGAAGCCGTGGGTGCCGGTGCGTTGACGGTGAAGGAAAACGCACCTTCGATCGGGTGAGCATCCGCCGCTTGCACGTTCCAGCGGATGCCAACTTGGCCACCCGCAAGTGGTGGGTCGAACGTGATCGAGAAAATCTTGTTATCGATGGTTGCAAAGCTGTCGGCCGCTTGGATGACACCATCAGGTGTCAGGGCCACGAACTGGTCTCCGACCGGGTTGGCTTCGCCGGTGAAGACGATGGTCACGAGGCTGACAGGCTCGTCGATCGCTGTTCCCTCGGCCGGGGTAGACGATTGAAAACCGGTGTGCGCGCTCGCCATTGCGGGGGCTACCAGGAGCCCAGCGGCCACGACCAGCGCTCCGATGGCGGCGGCAAAACGGCGGACAAACCGGTGCCGCGACAGGTCCGTGCAAGGCGTGCTGTCAGACATAACCAACAACGTTACGACGCAACGTCGCACTTCGCAGGTCACGGTCGGCTGACTCGTGAGTCATCTCCGACGAGTGTGGTGTCGACGTGGGCCCTGCGTACTGCGCTCTGTCACACCTTGGTCTGCCTGACCTCAGTGTGACAGGGCGGCAGTCGTTGTGCATCTTGAGTTCTGAGGATGGTCACTGTTCGAAACCCTGCCGCTCTTGCTCGGAACGGACATACGCGATGACGTCGTCGATCGCATCGTCGTCAACGCCGGTGATCGGCGCCATGTCACCAAAGTTCCAGTGATGCTGCTGTGCGCCGTTCAGAATTGCCGAGCGGAATGCATCGTCGCCGTGGTGGTTGGGCTCGTAGACGATCGACAAGTGCGAGGGGCCCTTGTCAGTGCCCTGCAGATCGGCACCATGGCACGACGCACAATTGGATTGGTACAGATCAGCACCTGCGCCCGACCCGGCAGGTGATGCAGGTTCTGAGGTCGCCGGGGCACCGCTGCACGCGGCTGCAAACAAGGTAAGCGCACCGGTCACCGCTACTGCGATCGTTGTGTGACGCCGCCACAGTGGGGTCCTGTCGGAGTCGCCCTTTCCCGGGCGTGCTGGCGGTATGGACGTTTCCGAAGTTTGGGGAGTGGGGTTCTCTGAGCGGAGAGGGAGGGCTGCGTGGAGGAGTCGCTTCACACCCCCTAAACTACGACAGGTTGTAGATATTCAAACGTCGGACTGCACCGAGGAGGTGAATCGTGTTCAACGCCCCACTCGCGCTCGCATTCACCGCAGGCATGATTGCCAGCATTAATCCGTGCGGCTTCGCACTACTCCCTGCCTACATCGGCGCGTTCGTCGCCGGTGACGACACCCGGATCCGTGCAGACTGGCGCATTGCCCGCGCCGTTGGAGTGTCGGCTGCGGTGTCAGTCGGGTTCGCCGCGATGTTCATCATCGTCGGCGTTGTCTTCAGTGCCGCGTCGAGCGCACTCCGTCAGCAGATGCCGTGGGTCACGATTGCGGTTGGTTCCGTAATGTTGGCGATGGGAATTGCCTCCATCGCTGGCTGGAAACCCCGTCTCCCGTTCAACAACCGATCCACAACCCAACGTCGCGACGCAGTTGGAATGGCGACCTTCGGCTTCGCCTACGCCCTGGTGTCGTTGTCATGCACGCTCGGCCCGTTCCTGTCGGTGTCGACCTTCGCAATGCAACAATCCTTCCTCGGCGGTATCACCACCTACGTCGTCTACGCAGCAGGAATGGGCACGATCATCCTGGCGCTCAGCGTCTCAGCCGCACTGGCCCACGACTCGTTCGTCGGCACTCTGCGCAACGCATCGAAGTACGCTCCGCGCCTCGCCGGCGTGCTGTTGACCCTGTCGGGCGGATACGCGATCTGGTACGGGCGTTACGAGCTGTCGGTCTACGACGGCAACCGGTCGAGCGACTCAATTGTTGATGCGGGCACCAATCTGCAAACGCGATTCGTGCTGTTCACCCAGTCTTTCGGTGCCAGCCGCATCGCGCTGGTCATTGTCGCGCTGACCGCGGTGGCATTCCTCGGGTTCCGGCTGCGCCACCGCACCACAGCTACCATCAACACGACCGACAAGACCGCAGCGGCACCCGAGCCGACACCGTCCACCCGGACTCTCGACCAGGCCGCGACACCAGAAACAACACCAGCACAATGACACGACGAGCCGACGGCGCCCTCGAAACAGACGTTCTCCGAGCCCTTTGGAACATCAACGCACCGGCATCACCCAATGACGTCATCGACGAGATGGGTACCAGCCTCGCGTACACCAGCATTGCCACGATCCTCGGCCGGCTTTGCGACAAAGGGCTGGTGACCCGGCAGAGATACGGCCGCGCGTACAAGTACGAGGCGGTCAGTAGCGAGGCAGACCTCACCGCTCAACGCCTGCGGACAATCCTGCATGCAGCATCCGACCGCCAATCGGCACTTGCCGGATTTGCTCAAGCACTCGACCCGGCCGACGCTGCCCAACTTGCTGCCATCTTGAACGACGCGCAGTGATGAACTTCGTTGCGCTCCCCCTCGTCGTAACACTCTGCGTGGCGCTTGCTGGCAGCCGTCGCCTCGACCGGCTCAGCCCGGCCGCTGCAGCACGCTGCAGCGCCGTTCTCCTCGCTGCAGTCGCGATCGCTGTGGTCCCGACACTCTGGCTGATCGGGCTCAGCGGCCTGGCCCACCTTGGCTTCCACAACCCTGTCATCGACTGGTCCCGCCACCTTCTCCCCGACTACCGGCCCTTCGGCGCCCTGATCGGCATCGCCTCACTGGCCGCGGCCCTCATCGGAACGATCCGCGCCGCACGCGTCCTTGTCCACCACAACAAACTTCGCTGCACCGATACCTGCGCCATCGAGTTCATCGATACCGACGAGATCTATGCGTACACGCTTCCCGGTCCGGCCGGCACGATCGCGATATCGGGTGGTCTTCGAAAAGCGCTCGCCGACAACGAGTTCGACGTCGTCCTGGCGCACGAGCGAGCACACGCTCGGCACCGCCACGACCGGTTCAAGCTGTTGGCGCTCGTCACCACGGCGTTCATCGCTCCCGCCGCGCCCGTGATGGCGCGCCTCGATTTTTATCTCGAACGATGGGCCGACGAAGAGGCCCTTCGCTTCACCGGCGCCGACCGGCGCCTCGCTGCGCGCACCATTGCCAAGGTCGCACTCGCCAGCGCAAGCCCCGCTCCGGCGCTTGGTATTGCCGATCACGGCGTCGCTGCACGGGCGACCGCGTTGCTGCGGCCGGTCGAACGTCCCGACATCACCACACTTGTCCAAACCGCCATGATCATCGGGGCGACGCTTGCATTGACGGTGTACCAGGTACATCACAGTGTGATGTTCGCCGCCTACCTGCTCCGCTGACCCTGGCAGCTGTCTTTCATTCTCGCTGCGATGGGCCACGATCACGGAGCAACCAATCTCGACATGTACGTCGACGACCGAGTTCGTCGACGCATGTGGGCCGCAGTTGCGGTGTGCGCTGTCGGGGTCATCGTCGGGATGATCGTGCTCTGGCCGGGGCGATCCGCCAGCGGGTCTGACCCCCTTGGCCTCGACGGCGATCCGATCACCGCACGCGTCACTTCTGAAGCCGTCGAACCGTGCAGCTACGACCCGTTACTGGGATGCCGACAGATCGAACTCATCCCCGGCTCCGGCGCCTACGAGGGCGAGCGCCTGACCTTCGAGCAGTCGATCAACAGCCCGATCCGCAACGGCGACTCGATCCTCGTCGACATCGAGATCCAAGCCAACGGCTCACCGCTGATCTTCTTCTACGACTTCGAACGCTCGACACCGCTGTTGCTCTTGCTCCTCGTTTTCGTCACTGCGATCGTCGTCCTCGGTCGATGGCGCGGAGTCGGCGCACTCGCCGGGCTCGCAGCAAGCCTCGTCGTGATCGTCGCGTTCATCCTCCCCGCATTGCTCGAAGGGTCCAACGCCGTCGCTGTTGCGCTCGTCGCTTCAGGACTCATTGCATTCATTGCGCTCTTCTTGGCCCACGGGTTCAACCTCGCGACCGCCGCTGCGCTCTTGGCGTCGATTGCGAGCCTCGCCCTCACCGCCGTGCTGGCATGGCTGTTCGTCGTCACGTCGAAACTCACCGGCCTCGCCGATGAAACCGTTGGCTACCTGAGCGCCTTTGGTAGCGACATCAATCCACAGGGACTCTTGCTTGCTGGCGTCGTGATTGGCTCACTCGGCGTCCTCGACGACGTCACCGTCACGCAGGTATCGGCGGTCTGGGAACTCAAACACGCCAAGCCCGACGCCGACTTCACCGAGCTGTACAACAGAGCGGTGCGGATCGGACGCGACCACATCTCCTCGACCGTGAACACGCTCTTTCTCGCATACGCAGGTGCGTCGCTACCGCTGATGTTGCTGTTCCGCGAGGCTGGCCAGTCGCTGTCATCAGTCGCAGCTCGAGAAATTGTTGCAGTCGAGGTTGTGCGGGCGCTGGTCGGCTCGATTGGCCTGGTCGCATCGGTGCCCATCAGTACTGCGCTTGCCGCCGCCACGCTCGCCAGCCGATCCCGACCCGCAGATGAGGTTCCTGCGGTCCAGTGATGACGGGCCAGTGACGACGGTCCAGTGACGACACCGGTGGGATGTAGCGAAAGTCGTTATCCGACCGGTCGACGCTGTCGCGATTAGTTGCTCGTCAGCGCATCAAGACGCTCAGACAGCCCGTCGACGCCGAGCGCACCGAGGTACGAAGACGACTCACCGCTCGCATCAAGAAAGATGAACGAGGGTTGCGAGACGATCTGGAAGTTCTCCCAGATCGCCCCAGTTTCGTCAACGATGTGATCGAACGCACCCACGTCGTATTCGTCGATGAACTCATTGATTGGATCAAGACCGTCTCGTCCGGCGATGCCGACGAAGGTGACGTCGGAACCATATGTTGCTTGGACCTCTGCGACCGCAGGGGCTTCACGTTGGCAAACAGTTCACCATGGCGCCCAGAACCACAGCAGCACGTCTTGGCCGCGCAGCGAGTTGAAATCAAGTTGGTCGCCAGTAGCAGTCGGCACGAACACCGGTTCGAGGTCAGCTGGCAGCTCGGTCAACACGGCCGAGTTTGCCGACGCGCCCGGGCCAGCGTCGGTTTCGCCCGACCCGCCACAAGCCGATACAACGAGCACCGCTGTTGCAAACATCGACATCGCAAACTTTCTCGGACTCATGAGATGAACCTCATGAAAACTCGACACGGTGAGGTCGGGAGAACATACGACACATCGTAGTATCGAAGACGTGGACAATCCTCGGCCCGGCGCACGATCGCACTTCGGCGACGAACAACCTTCGCCGCCAACCTTCACCCGAAGGCATCTCCTCTTTGCTGGCCTCGCCGCCACGACAACGGTGGGATATGCGTCGTATTCATCGAGTCAATCGTCGAGCGATGATGCCATGCCGTCGGTCACTACAACCGGCAGCGCACCTGCAGTGCAACCGCTACCGCTGCCGCTGCCCCAACCGGTCGCCGTCGCGCCGGAAACTGTCCCGCCACCGGTTCCCGAGCTCACCCAAAATCTCAGCCAAGGGATGGTCGGCAAGGAAGTTCAGGCAATGCAAGCAGCACTCGCTGCTCTGCAATTCGACCCTGGGCCCATCGATGGCATCTACGGAGGTGCAACCGTTCGCGCCGTGTGGGCGTTCGAGAAGATCGTGCTCGGCACACCGCGCACAGAAATGCGCGGCGTCGTCACGCCCGACATCTGGAGGCAGATGAATGGTGACGTACGCGTTGCCCCTCGCCGCACTCCAGGCGGCACCCACATGGAGGTGTACATCCCCGAGCAGGTCTCGGTGCTGTTCAAGAATGGCGAGGCGCGCGTTATTAGCCACGTCTCGTCCGGCGAGAACATCGAGTGGTGCGACGTCGTCGAGATCGACCTCGACGACGGCACGACAGAAGAAAAGGGAATCTGCGGAATATCGCTCACCCCGGGCGGAGTTTTCCACTTCGAACGCAAGGTCGACGGTTGGCGCAACGCCAAGCTCGGCCGGTTGTACCAGCCCGTCTACTTCAACTACGGGATCGCCATCCATGGGTCGGGCAACGTGCCGGATTACCCAGCATCACGGGGTTGCGTGCGTCACCCAATGCACATTGCCGAATACCTCCCCGACCTCATCGAGATCAACGACATGATCTACGTGTTCGACGGCGTCGAAGAACCAGAAACGTACGGCGCTCAATCCATGATCTTCGACTACCCGGATCCGAACTGGGTGCCACCCACAACGAGTACCACCAGTACTACGACGACAACGGTCCCGGCTCCCGTGACGACGCCGCCGACGACGACGACCAAGCCAGTTTCTACGACGGCCACAACAACGTCGAGTACGTCAACATCGGCGCCGCCGTCGACAACCGCAAGTTCAGGCTGAAGAAGCAAGGTCCGCCGCCAGCCTCATTGGCGGCACTGCGACGCAGCATCGGAGGATCGCCGCTCAGGCCCAGCGCGATATTTACGGACTGACCGGTCCGGGCAACGGGGCTTCCGACGCCCACATCAGAGTTCGATGCCGCAGTACTCGCGTGTGGCGCTGGTTGCGTTCAGCACATCGGCTTGCAGCGAAGCACCGATCGTTTCCGACACGTCGTTGTAGGTCGGGTCGGCACTCACTGCGTCGACGTCGAAGTCATTCGCCGCGTAGATGTCGAGTGTTGCCTGAATTGCGGCAAGGCGCGTGTCGAGGCCTTGCTGGCTACTTGCCAGTTCTGGAGGAAGCGTCGATCGCAATTGTTCGACCTGCTCAATCTGCAGCTCAAGCCCTGGGCGGATCGTGTCTTCCCGGCCGTGTAGAAAGACACTCGTCGAATCGAATGCTGCGAACGTGGTGCAGAACGCTGAGTTCGTGTTCTCGGTCGGCAGCGGCGCGTTGGTTGCCGGAGCAACTGATGATGGCTCAGACTCCGACCCGCACGCGGTCAACGTGAAGAACGCTGCGCCGACAGCCGCGACTGCGCAGAGTCGATTCACGTGGCGACGTCGTAGCCAGCGTCTTCGATGGCGGTAACGATCGCATCGCGCGCTCCGCCGTCGACGGTGACGGTCTTGGCGTCAATGTCGACTTCGACGCGGGCGACGTCACTGAGACCCTGCACGGCAGCCTCAATTGTGGATTTGCAGTGCCCGCAGGAAATCTCGGGCACGGAGTAGGTGGTGGTTGCTGAATCGGTCATGTCGATCTCCTGGATTGGGTTTGGTCGGACGGCGCAAACCGGCGGAGCCGGATGCTGTTGATGACGACGCTGATCGACGAGAACGCCATCGCCGCGCCCGCGATCAGCGGGCTCAGGAGGCCCGCCACCGCGAGAGGAATAGCGATGGTGTTGTAGCCGAACGCCCAGTACAAGTTTTGCACGATGGTGCGGTAAGTCCGTCGGGAGAGTTCGATCGCCGTGACCACGCCAGCGACATCGCCGCGCATGAGTGTGAGGTCACTTGACTCGATGGCGACATCGGTGCCGGTACCGATCGCGATGCCGAGGTCGGCTTGAACGAGCGCTGGTGCGTCGTTGACGCCGTCACCAACCATCGCGACGATCTCGCCGGCCTCTTGGAGCCGTTGCACTTCGCGCTGCTTGTCCTGCGGGAGCACCTCGGCGATGACTCGATCGATGCCAACCGCATCGGCGATCGATTGCGCTGTGCGAGCGTTATCGCCCGTGATCATCGCCACGGTCAGATTGAGTTCGTGCAGCCTTTTCACCGTGTCGATTGCTGACGCCTTGAGTGTGTCGGCCACCGCGATGACACCGCGCACCTCGCCGTCCCAGCCGGCGAAAACGGTGGTCCGGCCTTGGTTCTCAAGCTTGACCGCTTCGTCGTCGAGCCAGCCGGGAAGTACGAGCGATGCCTGAGCGGCGAGCTCGCGGCGCCCGACCCACACAGTCGTGCCGTCGACGTCGGCGCGGATGCCGTGCCCGATGATGGTCTCGAACTCGGTGACCTGGTCGAGCGAACCATGCAATTCCCTCGCGGCGTCGGCAATTGCTTGGCCGATGGGATGCTCGCTGTCGGCTTCGACGGCGCCCGCCCGGGCCATGAGGTCGGCTTCGTTCGTGCCATCGATCGTGACGATGTCGGTGACCGACATTGCGCCTTCGGTGAGGGTGCCGGTCTTGTCGAACACGACCGTCGTGATGCGTCGTGTTCGTTCGAGCACTTCGACCGACTTGATGAGGATGCCGAGCTGCGCTCCGCGGCCGGTGCCGACCATGATCGCCATCGGCGTCGCCAACCCGAGTGCACATGGGCACGCAATGATCAGGACCGCAACCGCGGCGTACACGCCGTCGCTGACGCTGCCCCCAATGACCGTCCAGCCAAGGAAGGTGAGTAGCGAGATCGCCATGACGACCGGGACGAACACCGCCGAGATTTGGTCAGCCAAACGTTGCGCTGCGGACTTTCCGGTCTGGGCGTCTTCAACGAGCTTGACGATCTGGGCAAGTGCCGTTTCGGAGCCAATCGCGGTCGCCCTGATCGTGAGAACACCGGAGGTGTTGACCGTGGCGCCTGCCACCTTGTCGCCCGGCTGCTTGTCGACCGGGAGCGATTCGCCGGTCAGCATCGATTCGTCGACTGCGCTCGCACCCTCGACGACTTCACCATCGACGGGTACTTTTTCGCCCGGTCGGATCTTCACGAGGTCACCGACCTGAACCGACTCGACCGGCACCATCTCGTCGACGCCATCGCGAACGAGGCGTGCTTCTTTGGCGCCCAGCTCGACGAGGGCTCGCAACGCTTTGCCGGCACGGCCCTTGGCACGGGCTTCGAGGTACCGGCCCAGGGTGATGAAGAACATGATCACCACGGCGGCTTCGAAGTACAGCTCCATGCCGCCGGTGAACAACTCATACGTCGAGAACGTGAACGCCGAGAGCGTGCCCATCGTGATCAACGTGTCCATGTTCGCCGTCAGGTGGCGGGCGCGTTGTACCGCGCCGACGAGGATTGGCCAACCAACGTAGAACTGGATGGGGATCGCGAGCCCGAACTGCAGCCATCGCAGCCACGTGTTCTCCATGGCGAAGTCGTGATACAGCATGGTCGAGACCATGAACAAGGCAACCGGTGCCGAGATCACGGCCCGCCGGAGCCACAGCGTCCGATGCTTTGCCTCATCGGCGTCGGCCTGATCGGCCCGTTCGGCTGCGGTCGGGCCAGCGGCCGCGTCATGGCGAGCGGCAATGTCGGTGAGGTCGTAGCCAGCCTTCTTGACAGCGTCGGCAAGCAGGGCAGCGTCGAACGATTCGCCCGCTACCGGGGTGACGACGGCTCGGCCAGTCGCGTAGTTGACCTCAGCGTCGGCAACTCCGGGCTGACGCTGGAGCACCTTCTGGATGCGTGCAGCGCAGGACCCGCACGTCATGCCGCCAACGGCAAACTCTCCCAGCGCGGATTCGACGGGCGCCGGACCGTGGAGCGTGTAGCCCGCCTTCTCGACCGCCGTTTGAAGGGTGTTCAGATCAGCAGTGGCGTCGATGGACAGGCGAGCCCGGCCGGTCGCGTAGTTCACTTCGGCGCTGAAGACTCCGGGTTGCTTGGCCAGGGTTTTCTGAATCCGTGCCGCGCACGATCCGCAGGTCATGCCGTCGACATCAAGGTCGAGGGTCTGTTCGCTGGCCACGAGCTGGTCGGTCATGTCATCAACGTACGCCTTCCAGTCCAGGACAAGGTCAAGCGACGTTGGTCACACACGGTGGCGGGTTACTCAGCAGTGATGATCTGGCAGCGGTTCGCGTCGTTGCACTCGGCGGGATCGAGCTCACCGGCACGCTCGTACATCGTCCGGAGTTCGACCCGCGCGGCTTGCAGTTCGACAATCTTGGCATCGAGTTCGTCGAGGTGGCGCCGCAGCAGTGAGGTGGTGTGTTCACACGTCTGGCCACCCTGGTCTTTGATCTGCAGAATCGACCTGATCTCCGCGAGTGCCAGGCCTGATGACTGGGCTTGCTTCACAAAGTCGAGGCGCTCGATCGCGGCAGGTCCGTAGGAGCGGTACCCCGATTCCGTTCGGGCTGGTTCGTCGAGCACGCCGATCGACTCGTAGTACCGGATGGTCTTCGTGGTGACCCCCGCGGTGTTGGCAAGTTCGCCGATCTTCATAGTCCCAACGTATCGACCCCGAAGTCACTTGACTTTGCCCCCCACTGGAACCTTTATGGTGGAGTTTGCGACCCGACGACGGATCACAAACGACAACGAGGAGGTCATCTCATGACCGACCACACGGTGGTAGACCACAACAAACACGCTGAACACGCTGAACACGACGACCACGGCGGCAACGGGGGCGGCCATGCGGGTCACGCTGACATGTTCCGGATCGCGTTCTGGCGCAACCTTGCACTCGCCATCCCCGTGCTGGTCTTCTCCGCACAGATCCAAGAGTGGTTCAACTACGACTGGTCGTTCCCCG
>JBNMOS010000008.1:0-51128 GCA_051275435.1 Ilumatobacter sp. | reverse complement strand
TGTGTTCGCCGGCAACCGGTCTGTCACCAGGTTCGTAACTACGCGTTCGCCGAACGATTGGAAGACGTCCGCTCAGGGCGCCGTCGCGCACTGCAGCGCTTCGACAGCGAGTTCGTCGCGTCATCATCCCGCGCCCGATCGCTGTCTTCCCCTTGAAGGACTGTGAGGACGAACGAGAACTTTCAGTGCTGAACGGCCCTTCTGCACAGTCAGGCTCGTTGTGGTCCCGCCAGCCGCTGACTGTTCGCAGTCGCTATGCGTGGTCAGGGTGTGGGACCGCGACCACTTCGAGTTCGGCGATTGCGGCGAAGTCGTCAGGATTGCAGGTGTAGACAGCGAGGCCGTTTGCGATTGCTGTCGCGGCGATCATCGCGTCGTAGGAACGTGCTGCGGGTTTGCGGCCCGCGCGACGCAGCGACGCAGCGACTCGCCCGAACGCCCGTGCGGCGTCGGTGTCGAAGGGCAGCGCATCGAAGTCGCTCTCGGCCAGCTGCAGGTGTGACTGGCGAGCGGAACGTTCTTCGTCGGTGGTGGCAACGAGCGGGCCAACGGAAAGCTCCGCCAAAGTCACGGCCGTGATTTCCACTTCGTCGGGTAGCTGAGTCGGGTCCTGAATTCGACCCAGGAGAATCAGTGTGCTCGTGTCAAGCACACCGCGGCTGGCGCTCACAGGGCGGAGTCGATCACGTTGTCGATGTCAGAGCGGAGTGCATCCGGATCGACCAGCGGTAGCGACTTGCGGCGCTCGACAAGGAATGCCGTCGCTGCACGACGCCGACGGAGCGGGCGTAGTTCCGCGACCGGGGACCCGCTCCGCGTGATGATCACGTGCTCGCCTGCAGCGACCCTGTCAACAACGTCTCCGCCGTGGTTACGCAAGTCTCGTATCGATACGTCTGCCATAATCGGCTAGTGTATCACACGTGATACACTAGCCGATCGTTTCCGCCGGAGATCGGCTTACAGGGGGTCCATCTACTCGGCCAACCCCAAGCTCAGGCCGTCGCCGAACTCGTCGAGGGCTGAGCCACACCAGGGAACGCGTCAGGCAATCCCCACCACTCCGCGGGACTCAAACCGTCATCGCTGCGGCCCGAGGCGGCCCAACTACTCCAGGCAACCTTGCGAATGTCTGCTCTGCCTGTCAGTTTGCCCGAGGACACTGGACGCTCGACGATCTGTCCGTCCCGGCGTACCGCCCTCACTGATCGCCTCACCGCCGTTTCTGGGCTACCCCATCAGACAGTCCAATACTTCACAATTCAAGAAGAATGCTCACCTCACTGGGTGTCCGACCAACCAGTTGGCAACGCACGAGGTCAGCGCACAGAAAGGGGAAGAGGAGCGGCGCGGCCGGCTGATCGAACCCAAGGGTTATCGGTTATCTGGCTCCGGTACCTGTGTTCCAGCGCCGGGGGGGGGTCATGCAGCGTTGATCCTCAACGGTCGACCACCGATGTTGACAAACAACTCCCCCCGGGACTCACCATCCCGGATACTGCTTCCACCAATCGCGAAAATCTTTCGCGTCATCGTTGGATGGCGGCTCACCGTGAAACTCGAGTGCCGCATCGCACGCCAGCGTTTCCATCACGCCGAGGAATTCCACGGTCTGTCGCCAATCCCAATCGATGCCGCCTTGGTCAAGCAGCGACCCAAGGATGTTGCCAGTGATCGAGCCGGTCGAGTCGCTGTCCCCGGAGTGATTCACGGCCACCAGCACACCCGCCTCGAAGGTGGCGGCCGAGATCGCACAAGCGATAGCGATGGACAATGCTTCTTCACCGCTCCAGCCCTCACCCAGCTCCGCGAGGTCGGCGGGCGTCGGAACGCCACGTTCACCTAGCAGACGGCCCCGATCGACCGCCTCCAACGTCTCCGCGCAATGCTCCCAGCTCGCAAGCACTCGACGAGCGGAATCGAGCGCGTCGGGTAGGCCGCCACCATCAATCAATTCCCCGACAACGACGGCGAGGAACCCCGCCGGCAAATAGCCACACGGGTGACCATGGGTGATTGCTGCGATCTGACACCCCAGCTCGAACCGATCTGCTGCGGGTATGGAAACGAATCCGACCGGCGCTGCACGCACCACCCCGCCACTGTCCTTCGAATTGTTCGGCGGTTCCCTCACGGACCCCACGCCGCCATGCTCCAGTGCGGCAAGACACGTCGCGCCCGGCGCTCGCCGATGTTGAAGCGCTGGAAGCCCTACCAGCCATCCGTCAGGAACCTGGTCAGCACCGCCGAACGCAGCGGTCAGCGGCTTGCCGTTGCCCTGCGTCCACAACCAACGCAAGTACGCGTGGCGTACCACTGTCGGCGGGTGACAGATTCCCTTCGTTCGCCCTCGCACCGACGCCCGAATCAGACCCTCGGTCGTGAACAGTGTGAGCTGTGTGTCGTCGGTAACCGCACCCAGCAGGCCGTGCCCCTCGACGAAACCAGTGACGCCGGTCGGGCCGAACTTGCTCTGAATTGTCAGCCATGAATCGAACTCGATCGGCGCACCCAGAGCGTCACCAATTGCCCCACCCACCAGGCAGCCAATGATGCGATCCGTCAGGAACTCCAACCCTCGAACATCGTTCGGATCCACGGCGGCCACGCTATGCCGAGACGGAACCCTCAAAAGGTGCGGGACGGTTGCATTCAGTTTGCGGAGGCGTGCGAGGCTCATCGAGATCTGGCCATTCGAAGTGTGGGGCTTGCCGTCAATGAGGGTGTGGGCGACCGCGTATGGACCGTTGTAGACGACCTCGGCGCCGCCGTCCTTCGAAAGCTTCAGCACAACAAGCGCGTCGGCGATTCCCTTCGATGAGCGTCGCACGCCAACACCGCGTTTGCCATACGTGGCTTTGATCTCGACCATTCGCCCGTCGACCGCGAAAGCGTCGCAGCCCTTGTTGCCGGGAGGAAGAAGGGTAAGGTCGAGCAGTTCAGCAGCCTTGACTTCGCCGAGCGACCCGACGAGATGCCCGTCAGGCGTGAACTTGCGGCCTGGGTACAGCACCTCGAGGGCTTCGGCCAGCCGGTGAAGTTGAGTGACGAGCTCTGAGGTCTTCGCCGCGCGGGCCGATTCGGAAATCTCGTCAGTCATAGAACACCAAGCGATGGCTCTCGGCGCCCGTTAGCCGGGCGAACGCACGCAGATGTGAAGGTCCCATCAGGGGCTCGGCGATCCCGCGATTTGCCTGGCTCGTTGGGATGGTGCGGTCGCAACCAACCGTCTGCGGCCGAGGGATGAAAAGATGAGTTGGCTCCACCCACATGACCATCGCCCCTCACACTCGGCCACGATTGCCTTGCTGGCATTCTGGATACGCAACCTTGTGATCGTGCCGCGCTTCGCCTCAACCAATGGGAGGACCTCATCCACCACCGACTGGTTGGAACTGGCCAAGCCTCACCGTGTTTCCCGGCAGCGATTTCCTCGCCAAGTGTGTCGCGTGTCGCGTGAGAGTCGTCGTTCATTCAAGGCCCTTCGAGTTGGAGAACCGTACACAAGCCCGTCGCTTCGAGACGCTTAACGTGGGCGTCTTTTTGTCAAATCGCTGCGGGAAGTTGCTCTCGTTCGCTGGCGAGCGCCACGTCGAAGCGCATCCGGTCGATACTGGGTTCGTCGTCGGCCACTGCGTCGTGCGGCAGGTCTGGTGATGGTTGGGCTGGCGGCTCGGGTACGGGTGCCGTGGCCGGTTGAGCGGCGGCCAGCTGAGCGCGGATCCGGGCAATGCCCTCGCGTCCTACTCGCAAAGTTTCTGCGTCATGCAACGCCATGCCGCAAAAGTAGAACGGTCAACGTGATGCGTCGAGGCCGGGTTCTGACGCGCACGGATAATACCGACTTCCACGGGTCTGTGACCGAAAGCCGCTAGGAGCTAGCAACCGCCACACGACGACATGGAGTTCCCCGGTCTGTGAGGCATGGTGATGTTCCCCCGATTGAGCGCACAGTTTGTTGTGACAGTTCATGCCACTACGGCGGCAGCGGAGGCCGCAGTAGCGGCAAAGTAGCGATGATCAGGGCCAAACAAACGCGGGCGATGTGCCCTACGCCCACGGCGTACTGGCCGCATTAGTTACCCCCGATAGGCTCTACATATCGGTGGTTTGAGTCGCCCGGCGAGCACACTCACACTCCCCTGAACGCCTCCGCAGATCGGGTCAGACTCGCTGCGCCACGACGAAACTGATGTCGCCGGCGAACTCGCCGTCGACTTCGACGTGGAGGTCGTATTCCCCTGCCGCGGGGAAGCTGACAGCACTGAGCGGCACCACAATTGGCACCTGGCGGCCCTCGCCGGGCAGCAGGGCGGACGGAGCCGCCGACTCGTGCAATGCAACCTTGACGGTCGCGGTGAGTTTGGCCGTGGACGCCGACTTCACCTTCATGACGATCTCGTGCGCGGCGCCCGACTCATTCGGCGGAAGCCAGACCAGCGTGGCGACGTGACAGGCGAACTTCGCAGGAAAGGTCGGTGCCGCAAGCCGGGTGAGGCCACCAGATTGCACGAAGAGCAACCCTTCCCGGATTTGCGCGAAATCGCACAGGATGAGCGACTTCAACTCGGCAGACATGCTCGTGACGCTACTCGCCGGGGGACCACCAGCGCTCAGCTTGTAGCGACAGTCAGGCCCGTCAACCCGCGGATCACGAAGGTCGGGTGATACGTCGGCTCGTCGACGAGCCGGAGATCCGGAAAGCGCGCCGCGATCCCCTCGACGGAGCGGATCAACTCTTGGCGAGCAAGCGGGGCCCCGATACAGAAGTGGATGCCGCCGCCAAAGCCGATGTGGCCGGGGTCGTTCCGGCCGACATCGAATCGGGTCGGGTCGCCGAAGCGCCGCGGGTCACGCTGGGCCGCGCCGAACAGCATCGCGATCTCGTCGCCGACCTGCACTGGCTGACCGGCGATCTCGGTGTCGGCTTCGAGTACCCAGCGTTCGAACATCTGCAATGGGGCATCGAACCGCAGGAGTTCCTCGACCGCGGATGCTGGCGTGACGTCGTGCTGAACCACGCGGTTCCACTGGTCTCGGTGCGCCATGAGCGCCCGGAAGCCATTGCCCAAGGTGTTCACCGTTGCTTCGTGGCCAGCCTCGACGAGCACCATCGTCGTCGAGATGATTTCGTCTTCGGTCAACGTCGTTCCACCGTCTTCGACTTGCACCAATTCGGACAGCAGGAGTCCGTCTGGATGGGCGCGCTTGTCGGCGATAAGTGCCCGCGTGTAATCGATGTACTCCCCCGCAGCCTGGTCTGCTGCCTGCTTGACCTCATCCGATGCCGACAGCTCGTACATCTTGACAATCGCGTGCGACCAATCGAGCAAGAGTTGCGTGTCGGCACGCGGGACACCGAGCATCGAGCAGATGACCGCCACCGAGTACGGCTGCGCGTAGTCGGCAAGCAGATCGAACGTTCCCGCATCAGCGCACTCGTCGAGCAGTTCATCGGAGATCGCGACAATCGGGTCGGCCAGCCGAGCAATTGCGCTCGGGGTAAACACCTTCGAGACCAGTCGACGAAGCCGGGTGTGATCCGGCGGCTCGAGGCACAGCAGCGACCAACGCTCGTGCTCGTTGAACTTGGTCCACTTGGGATCCGGCCCCGTGCGGCCGAGTTCTTCGTGGGTGTACCGGTGCGTGTAGTCGCGCCCCAGAGTCCGGTTCTTCAACGCTGCCGAGACATGCTCGAAGCGGGTCAACATCCATTGTCCCGTCGCGTCGTTCCAGAAGATCGGCGTGGCCTCACGCAACGCATCGAGGGCCGGGTACGGATTGGCAATAAAGGCCGGGTCGTCGACGTCGAAAGCTGCGATGAATTGGTCGAGGTCACTCACCCCATCGAGTGTATGGACACCACCGTCGCGGTCGAAGGGTCAGCGATCGAGCCACTGCCCATTGCGAACGATGGTCCGCCCGCCGACCGATGCCGTGGCGACCCACACAGTGGGGTTGGCGTTGAGCCGGACACGAGCATGCGCCGCTCGCGCGCGAACCGATCGGCCTGCCATGGCACGAACGGTACTCAGCTCAGAGGTGCAGCAGGAGTTCGCGCCGTTTGTCCAGAAAACAACAAAAGCCCGCCAGCAAAAGCTGACGGGCTCTCGAATTTGTGGGCCGAGAAGGATTTGAACCTTCGAAGTCTACGACGGCAGGTTTACAGCCTGCTCCCTTTGGCCGCTCGGGCACCGACCCTCAATTGGTCCCTGAACATCGGTTCGAACCGACGAACAAGGCCTTTGCAGGCTACCCATCGTGTCGGGAATCCGACAACCGGTATTCTGGGGGGATGGGAAGTTTTGACGTTGTGTCCGAAGTCGATGACCAAGAGGTGAAGAACGCGGTCGATCAGGCCCAGCGCGAGATCGGCCAGCGGTTCGATTTCAAGAACACCAATTCGTCGATCGAGCAGAACGACACCGTCATCACCATGGCCACCGTCTCCAACGATCGCCTCGACGCGCTGCGAATCGTGCTCGAAGAAAAGCTCGTCAGGCGCGGCGTCTCACTCAAGGGTGTCGACTACGCCGATGTCCAAGAGGCATCCGGCAGCACGGTTCGCCAGGTCATGACCATCTCGTCCGGCATCAGCTCAGACAAGGCGAAGCTGATCAACAAGGCGATCAAGGAAAAAGGCCCGAAGGGCGTCTCCAGCTCGAGTCAGGGCGATTCGATTCGCGTGCAAAGCAAGAAGCGCGATCACCTGCAAGAAGTGATGGCGATGCTGAAGGCAGAAGACATCGGCATTCCGCTGCAGTTCAACAACTTCCGCGACTGATCACTCCCCGAGCAGAGTGCCGACAGGTTCGGTTACCAACGTCCCGAGCGAACCGTCATTGGTGGCGACGAGGCCACGTGCCGCCCGAGCGGAGTCAGCGTAGGTCGTGTCGAACTGCAGTTCGAGCATTGGCAGCCCCGCCTGAGTAGCCCGGACCTGCTGCACTGCGAGCGCCCGATCGGCTGCGGTGCCAGCCTGCGGGTCGATGTTCTCGATCGCCGCGAGCTCAACGGTCCGCCAGCGAGCAATCTCTCGGGCGACGCCGAAGCGTGCGCCTGATTCGAACCCCGCACCGGGGTCACACGAGGAGAGCTGCTGGGCGCCGTCTGGCAGCACTGACGTGGTGGCTGCCATCTCGACCGGGGCGGTGATTGCCCAGGTCTGGAGCACGTTCGCCAGCTGTGACGTGCCGTCGACGTCGGTGCCAGAGAACGTTGCATAGGTGCACTGCACCCCGGCCCGATCGACGGTGGCGAGTGAGCTTTGGACGAGCGCATTGCTTGCTGCATATGCATCAGAGGGCGAGTTGTAGGCCGCGAACACCATGTACCAGAACGTACGGTCCATCGGCTGCTGCGAGGTGGCCAGCGTGTCTGTAGCTGCGAGTGCCGGCTCACGAGAAAGCGCGAGGAGCGAGGTCCCGGCAATGTCGACATCGCCCGACTCAGCGAATTCGACGAAGGCCTGCGGGGCATTGATGCGATATTCGAGCACCGGTGGAAGGAACGCCGCGACGTCGGTCCGGCGTTCGGGTTGCAGGCCGGCACCGAAGCTTGTCTGTTGGCTGACGTTCTGGCTCTCGGCGATCGCGACCGCCTCAATCAACGCACTGGTATCGAGCGATGCCGGGTCAAGTTGCGATGCCCAGCCGGTTTCCTGATCAATTGCCGCCAAAGCCATTGCTTCAGTCAGAGCTCCATCGACGGCGCCGGGGAGCAGATCGTTGTTGGCAATGATCTGTGAGGTTGCCGGCGAGTAATACGCTGGCGTCCAGTTGGCTACGAGCTCTCGGAGGCCCGGTGCATCGATGGCATTTTTGGCCAGAGCGAGTGAGCGCCACATCGGCAGGTCAGCTTCCCAATCGCCGAGCAGGTGATCGGCCATCGAGATGTCGTATGTCGCGCTGACCTGGCGATCGATCAAGAGCGGTTCGACGATGTCGACACCGCGAACACTCTCGACAGCTTCGCCGTAGGGCTTTGCGTCGAGGTCCCAGTCGTCAGGGAAGAGGTAGGGCCGGCCGTAAACGACCGCTCCAGCGATAATCCCGCCGAGCACGAGCAGCGTGAAGAACAGGGCGATTCCGCCGCCGCCGCCCGACTTCTTCGTGTGCTTCTGCTTGTTGCGGGACTCGGCTGGCGCTGGGATGTGGGTCGCTCGCGAGCTGGCTACGGCGACCTGCGGGGCTCTGGCGAGCGTCGGCTGGTATGCCGGCAACGAAGGCGATGCAATCTGCGGGGCTGCTGGCGATGCAATCTGCGGCGCGAAGGCGACCGGAATGACCGTCGTTGGAGTGGGGTCTGGGCTGACCGCGTCGGCTGGCAACCCGGGAGTAGATGCGAGATCGGGCTCCGGGGCCAACGGCGCTGCAGCGGCAGGAGTCTCAACATTCTGGGCCAGCAAGACTGAAGCCGCCGGTGGAAGGGGCGGAGCCGGGGGAGAAAGGGGTGGAGCGCCCGGTGTTGCGGGCGCGACAAGCCCAAACGAAGCGGGGACCACTGGCAGTTCGGTGGACGCCTCGACAGCAGACACGGGGTCAATTGTCGGTGTCCGACCACTCGGCGTGAGGTCCGGCATGTCGAGCGGGGCGATCTTGAGCTCAAAGTTCTCGACCAGTGACGGTTCGGAGCCGAGCACCGGAACGATCACATCAGGAGCGACATCAGCGGGAGCTGGGTGCTGGTCGCGAGGCAGAGGATCGAGCGTTATCGGCGCAATGCCGAAGTCGAACGGTGCCATGGCGAACGGTTGCGCTTCTGGGTCGCCGTCATCCTGCGGCGCCTGCTCAGGGGCTGGGTCACGCGGCGGCGTGGACGCGACAACGGACGCTGCCCCTCCAAGGGCGTTTTCGGGTGAACCGGTACGGACCACCGGCTCCCATGACAGCACTGGACGTTCAACGTCGTGCTCAGTCTCCGGACTCATACCTGTCGTATCGGCAGGCGAGTCAAGGAACTTGAGGCTTCGCCAACACTCCCCAATATTGCTAGTCGCTAGTGGCGACGAACGATGTCAGTCGTCGGTCGACGCTGCGGCTTTCGCCTGGAGTTCGTCAACGATTGAGCTGTCGGCGAGTGTCGTGGTATCACCGATGTTCCGACCTTCGGCAACGTCACGGAGCAGGCGGCGCATGATCTTGCCGGAACGAGTCTTTGGCAGATCCGGGGTGATGTAGATCTGCTTTGGTTTAGCAATCGCCCCGATCTCGCTGGCCACATGATTTCGGAGCTCTTGCTCGTCGGTATCTTTTCCTTCACGCAGGATCACGTAGGCGATGACCGCCTGGCCAGTGGTGGCATCAGCTGCGCCGACCACCGCTGCCTCGGCCACTGCGGGGTGCGACACCAGCGCCGACTCGACCTCGGTGGTCGAGATGCGGTGCCCTGACACGTTCATGACATCGTCGACGCGTCCGAGCAGCCAGAGGTATCCGTCGTCGTCGAGTTTGGCGCCATCGCCGGCGAAGTAGCGGCCTGCAAACCGTGACCAGTACGTCTCTTGGTATCGCTCGGCATCTCCCCAGATGCCACGAAGCATGCCGGGCCACGGACGCGTGAGCGTCAGGTAGCCACCGCCCACGGAAACCAGATTGGCATCGTCGTCGACGAGTTCGGCCGACACGCCCGGCAGTGGGAACGTGGCCGAGCCCGGCTTGGTGGTGGTCGCTCCAGGCAGCGGGCTGATCATGATCCCGCCTGTTTCGGTCTGCCACCAGGTGTCGACAATCGGGCAACGTCCGCCGCCGATCGTGTCGTGATACCACATCCATGCTTCGGGGTTAATCGGCTCACCGACCGTGCCGAGCAGCCGCAGCGACGACAGGTCGTGCTTCGCCGGTTCGTGGTCACCCCACTTCATGAATGTCCGGATCGCGGTGGGCGCCGTGTAAAAGATCGTGACGCCGTACTTCTCCACGATCTGCCAGAAACGGTCGTTGCCCGGATGATTGGGAACACCCTCGTACATCACCTGGGTGCAGCCGTTCGACAGCGGCCCGTACACGATGTAGCTGTGGCCGGTGATCCAGCCGACATCTGCCGTACACCAGAAGACGTCGGTCTCGGGCTTGAGGTCGAACACATACTTGTGTGTGTAGGTGGCCTGGGTGAGGTAGCCGCCTGTGGTGTGCATGATGCCCTTGGGCTTGCCGGTCGTGCCAGAGGTGTAGAGGAGGAAGAGCAGGTGTTCGGCTTCCATTGGCTCGGCGGGGCAGACGGTGGACGCTCGCTCGAGCAGGTCGTGGTACCAGTGGTCACGGCCCTCGACCATGTCGACATCGTTGCCACCGCGCTTGACCACAACGACATGCTCGATCGTCGGCGTCGATTCGCACGCCTCGTCGGCAGCAGGCTTGAGCGGCAGGACCTCACCGCGCCGGTAGCCGCCGTCGGCGGTGATCAGCACCTTGGCTTCGGCATCGTTGATGCGGTCGCTCAGCGATTGGCTCGAGAACCCACCGAACACCACGCTGTGTGCAGCGCCGATGCGGGCGCAGGCGAGCATCGCGACCGCCGCTTCCGGAATCATCGGGAGGTAGATGTTGACCCGGTCGCCCTTCTGAACGCCGAGCTCCTTCAGGGCATTAGAGAACTGGCTGACTTCGTCGAGCAGGTCCTGATAGGTGATCGTCCGCGTGTCGCCGGGCTCGCCTTCCCAATGGATGGCAACCCTGCCACCGTGACCGGCATTGACGTGGCGATCGAGGCAGTTGTACGCGACGTTGAGCGTGCCGCCCTCAAACCACTTGGCATAGGGCAACTGCCAGTCGAGCACGGTATGCCATGGCTCGAACCACTCGACGAGTTCGCTCGCCTGACGGGCCCAGAACGCCTCGTCGTCGGCGCTGGCTTCGTCGTAGAGCTCCGTACCGGCGACCAGCGTGTCGGCCTTGAAGGCGTCGGACGGCGGAAAGGTCCGGTTCTCCGAAGCGAGGGCGTCGATAGTGTCGTGGTGCTCGTCACTCATAGGACTGATCGTAGATCAGACAGCAGTGCATCGAGTCGACGGACACAGCGCGTCGTTCAGGCCCGCCACTCGGCAACGAGGAACGATCCGAGACCTGATGGGTCGAGGAGCGCCTCTGACTCGCTGACTCTGCTGCGCATCTTCATCGCCTCGAGGCCGGGCCGAGCTGCCTGCTCGTCCCAGATGCGTTTGCCCTCGTTAACGAGGTCGTCGATCCCCCACAGTTGGAGGAACTGGGCCTGGGAACGGAGCGCATCAGGTTCTGGAAGTTGATCGAACGGGACATCGGTCGTGATGTCCTGGGTTCCGGGCGCAGCGAGGTAGTGCTCCCCACGCTCGTTGCCACGGTAGGTCCGCAGCCAGTCACGCCACGGTCGCTGGGCGAGCTCGGCAGTCAGCGGGACGCCGTAGTCGATGGCGAGCACCGTGCCATTGCGCACGAGTTGCCGGGCAGATTCGATCCACTCGCGCGCCTGCTCGATCAACGGGACTCGGGCACCGAGCGTTGCCGTCTGCAGGAGCTGGGCAGGTGTCGGATCGAAGGGCGCCGAGAGCCGTTCAGTCAGTGAACCGTCGGCCTCACGATCGATATATGCCTCACGCCAACCGTCGTCGAAAACGGCGAGACGAAACGGGAGATTGTCGAGCAACTCATTCGCGATCACGACACCGTCGAACGGTTCAGCTGGCATCGACGCGGTCGATTCGATGCCTGCTGGGTGGCGGTCACGCTGCCCGCCCGACAGTTCGACGGCCACATACCGCATGGCCTCGAAACAACGCGGTTTCGCCGCAGCAATTGAACGAGCAAGCGTGCCGGGGCCCGCACCGGCATCGACCACCGTGAACTCAGTGGGCTCACCGATGCGCTTCCAGACGGCGTCAAGGTAATTGGCGACGACGGCGCCAAAGAGCGGCCCGACTTCGGGCGACGTCAAAAAGTCGCCGCGCCGGCCGGCGTGCCCGCCGTTCGGCTTGGTGTAGAACCCGGCCTCGCCGTATAGGGCGTCTCGCATGAACTCGTCGAAGGGCACCACCGGGTCAAGTGTTGCCGGAAAGCCATCGCAATCGTCCGCCCTGGTCGGAATCCGTTCAGATTTCGTGAGGCGCGGGATGCACGGGGTCTCCGTGAGGCAAGCTGTGGGTGTGAGAAGCCTGCGGAGAGTCGGATTGTTGAGTGCGGTCGCCGTGCTGTTAGTGGCCTGCGGAGCCGACCCTGCGAGCAATGCAGCGGTTCCCGGTGCACCGGCCGGAGGAGACACGCGGGCGTCGATTTCGACCACTGCCGACCAGGCCCCGTTGACGTCATTGACCACGGCCGACGTCGCTGCGACGACGGCGGCCACGACAACATCGACAGTGGCTGCGTCCGAGAACACGGTGCCAGCGACGACGTTGCCAGCGTCGACAACGACAATGGCACCCTCGACCACGGTGCCGCCGACCACTGCACCGGCACCGACAACCACCGAACTGGTCTACGTCGAGGAGTCCGCCGACGGTGGCCTGCGATTCGGCGTCGAAGGACCTCGTTCACAAGAGTTGCAGGCGGACCTCATAGCGCTCGGCTACCTGCCCACTGGGGCCGATGACGGCCTCTTCGGCCCGGGCACCGCTGGTGGAGTCCGGCGATTCCAGGAAGCGAGCGACCTGGTGGTCGACGGCGTCGCCGGGCCGATCACCCTCGCCGCTGTTGCGAGTGCCATCGAAGCACTCGACTCCGCCGCTGGCGACGCCGACGCCTGACGGCGCTGCCGCCCAATACCGGGGGCACCCAAAACCAGGGCAGTCGCGCCGGTTTCTGCTCGGGTGTCAGCCGTCGGCGTCGACGACGACAACCAACTCGTTGGTGCCGGTGAGGTCTTCGAGGTCGCCGAAGTTGGCAACCGATTGTGGGTACACACCGACAACGAGCGTGCCGACGAGGGTAAGGCCAAGGGCTGCCTTGATCGGGCTGGGCGTGTTGATCGGGCTGGTGTCGCCGTCAGGAGCGTCGTCCATCCAGACGGTACGGAGCACCTTCATGTAGTACGCAGCCGAGATGACCGTGTTGACCGCGGCGATCGAAGCCAGCACGTACGCCCAGGTGTTCTGGGCGTCGAGCACGGCCTTGAACGCGTTGAACTTGGCGAACCAGCCACCGAGCGGTGGGATGCCGGCGAGTGATGCAAAGAACATCGTGACCAGCACCGCCATGCCAGGTGCGTAGCTGAAGAGGCCGCCGAAACTGGAGATCTCGCCACTGCGAGTCTTGCGGCTCACGGCAATCACCGTGGCGAACGCACCGAGGTTCATGAAGCCGTACACGAGCAGGTAGACGACCACGGCGTTCAGGGCGGAACCCGACGCATTGGCCTCACCGGCGAACGCCAGCGGCATCAGGATGAAACCACCCTGGCTGACCGACGAGTAGGCCAGCATGCGGACGATGTTGGTCTGGCGGAGTGCGAGCACGTTGCCGACCGTCATCGTCAGTGCGGCGAGGACCCAAATGAACGGCTGGTAGACGTCCGAGGCGTTCGGGAAGGCCAAGTAGATGATCGTCACCAGTGCGACGAAGCCGGCGGCCTTCGAAGCCACCGACAAGAACGCAGTGACCGGTGTCGGTGCACCTTCGTACGTGTCTGGCGCCCAGGTGTGGAACGGGACCGCTGAGATCTTGAAGGCGAATCCGGAGATGATGAAGACGACCCCGACGACTTCGATACCGCTCAGGTTGCCATCGACCAGCGTGGCACCAATCTCGGTGAGCAGCGTCGAGTTCGTTGCGCCGAACAGCAGGCTCATGCCGTACAACATGATCGCCGAGGCGAACACGCCGAGCAGGTAGTACTTCATGCCCGCTTCGTTCGACTTGGGATTGCGCTTGTTCCAGGCAGCCAACATGTAGGCCGGAATCGACAGCAGTTCGAGTGCGACGAAGATCGAGACGAGGTCACGTGATGAGGTCATCATCACCATGCCGAGCACCGAGCACAGCATGAGGACGTAGAACTCGCCCTGGTAGTAGCTGCCCTCTTCGAGTTCGGTCTGACTCATCAAGATCACCACGTAGGCGACCAACAAGAAGAACCCCTTGAGGACGAGCGCGTACTCGTCGATCACATAGCGACCGCCGAACATCGACCGAGAATCGTCACCGATCACGAAGAGCGTGACGACTGGAACGAGCGCCCCGAGCATGACGAATCCCGTGAGTGTGGCCAGCATCCATTTCTTCGCGTCGGCAAGGCTGAGATCAAGCAGCAGGATGATGTTGATGCCGACGACGAGCACGAGCTCAGGCGCGATGGCATGCCAATCGATCGTCGGCGCGACCCAGTCGGTCGCTTGAGCGAAGAGGGAGGCGAGCATCAGCCCAGTGATTTCCCGAGGGTTTGAACCATCTGCGTAACTGCAGGGTCCATCACCTTGAACATCAGCTGCGGGTACACACCAAACACGACGATGGCGATGAGGAACGGCGTCCAGGCCATCCACTCGGTAGGCCGGACGTCTTCGATGTCGGAGTCGTGGTCATCGGCAGCGTGCTCACCGGCACCAGCGCTCAGGCTGTGTGCTGCGCCACCCGAGAACTCGGCCGGCGGCTGGCCAAACGCAGTGCGCTGGTAGAGCCAGAGCAGGTATGCCGCAGCGAGCACGGTGCCGATGGCTGCGATGACCATGCAGACTCGGAAGAGCACTTCGTTCAGACCGAAGCCCGGCTGGTACGCCGAGAGGATGGCGGGGAACTCACCCCAGAAGCCAGCGAGGCCTGGCAAGCCCAGCGATGCCATCGACGCGAAGCCAAGGATCCAGCCCATCTTCGGCATCTGGATGAGCATGCCGCCGAGACGACTAATTTCGAGCGTGTGGAAACGGTGTTTCACCGAACCAGCAATGAAGAAGAGCATGCCCGTGATCAAACCGTGAGCGACCATGCCGAACAGGGCTGCGTTGATGCCGAACTCGGTGAGCGTTGAGATGCCGAGCATCACGTAGCCCATGTGAGCAACCGACGAGAAAGCAATCAGGCGCTTCATGTCGGTCTGCGCCAAGCAACCGAGTGCGCCGTAGATGATGCCGATAACGGCGAGGATCGCAATGGCTGGCGCCCACGCCTTCGCTCCCTCGGGCAGCATCGGGATGGCGATGCGGACAAAGCCGTAGGTTCCCAACTTCAGCAGGATGGCAGCCAGGATGACCGAGCCCTGCGTCGGTGCCTGGGTGTGAGCGTCGGGCAGCCAAGTGTGGAACGGGAACATCGGCACCTTGACAGCGAACCCGAGGAACATGCCGGCAAAGATCCAGATCTGTACGTCGCGGTCGACTCCGGCCCCCATCTCGATGAGGTAGGCGAATCCGAAGCTTTCGCCGCCGGTCTGGAAGAAGAGCGCGAGGAAGGCAACGAGCATGAATGCCGAGCCGAACATCGTGTAGAGGAAGAACTTCAGCGATGCGTACTGGCGATCTTCGCCGCCCCAGACACCGATCATGAAGTACATCGGGAGCAGAACAACTTCGAAGAAGACGAAGAACAGGATGAGGTCCTGGCTGATGAACGTGCCGGCCATACCGGTTTGCAGCACAAGCATCAAGATGTAGAACGCCTTGGGGTTACCTGCGTCAGGCATGTTGTCCCAGGTGTAGATCATCACGAGGAACGTGACGCACATCGACAGGAAGTACAGCGGGAGGCTGATGCCGTCGAGGCCAATCGTGTAACCGGAGCGGATCACTTCAATCCACTCGGCGTCGACGGCGAACTGCAGCTTCTCGCTCTGGGAGTAGTCGAACTGCGTGAGCGTGTAGATGCCCACGAGCAGCGTTGCCCCCGCAGTGGCGATGCCGACGCTCTTGACGCCGGACTCGTCGTCCTTGGGCCAGAGCATCATCACCAGCACACCGACGAGCGGCAGGAAGGTGCCGAGCGTCAGCAGGAAGTTTTGATCTGTCAGTGTTTCCATGATTCTGTTTCTCTCAGCTCACGTTGAGGATGACGAGGACGATGGCGCCAACAGCGGCGGCACCAAAGAGGAGCGATGCGTAATGGTTGACGCGACCCGACTGGATGGGCTGGAGGCCGTGGCCGGTCTCCGAAGCAATGGTGCCCGATGCGTTGACCGCACCGTCGACGAGCTTCTGGTCGATGTTGATGTACACGAATTCACCGGCGCGCTTGCCACCGGCGCCGACCCCGTCGACTGCCGCGTCAATCACATTCTGGTTGAACCAGTACGTGGCCTTTGCGAGCGGTCGAGACACGAAGTAGACGAAGACGTTCTGGTACAGCGCATCGAGGTAGTACTTGTTTTTGAGGAACAGGTAGCCGCCACGAGCGATACGTGAACGCTCCGTCAGGCCAACCAGCTTCGGATGCTTGTTCTTGTAGAAGGCGATACAGAACCCGATCGCAGCGGCGTAGCCAAGGGCGACGACACCGAGTGACAGCAGGATCTTGCTGAGCGTCGGAACGGCATGCGACACAGCCGGGAAGTAGCAAACGGTGCCGACTTCCGGAGTCGATCGACCACAGCCCGTCTTCTTGCCGCCTTCGCCCTCGCCACCCGATTCGGCCTGCGGCACGAAGCCGGCTGGCTCAAGCAACTGCAGCGATTCGCCTGCATGACCAGCCGCGATGTCGAGCGACACAGCTTCGGGCCGAGGCTCGACGTACTCCTTGATCAGCTCAACACCTTCGCCGAGGTTGAGACCGAGGGCGTCACCCGCGAGCGGCGTCGGGTTGGCGAAGCCGGAGGTGAGTGCCAAGACGGCGAGGATGACGATCGGAACGAGGATCAGCTTGCCGGACTCGTGCGGTCCATGATCGTCGTGATGATCATCGTGGTGATCGCCATCGCCGTGTGCAGCAGCGGCGCCAAGCGACTTCGGAGCAGCACCTACGGACACGAGTTCGCGGTCGATCGTGGCAGCGGTGACGAGCGTTTCGCGGTGCTCGGTGGCGTAGCCGTGATCGTCGTCGAGGTGGATACCCGCGGCAGCGCCGCGTGGCTCACCAAAGAAGGTGAGGTAAGTGGCACGGGTCATGTACATCGCGGTAAGTGCCGCACCGAACAAGCCGACCCAGAACAGGAACGTGTAGCCAGCGTCGCCGACGTTGTCGATGATCTCGTCTTTCGACCAGAAGCCGGCGAACGGAATGACACCGGTCAGGGCGAGCGTCGAGACGCACCAGGCACCGAACGTGATCGGCATGAACTTGCGGAGGCCGCCCATGTCCTTCTTCATGTCAAAGGAGTGGTGCGAGCCGGAGTGGCTGATCGAGCCAGCTGCGAGGAACAGGCAGCACTTGAAGAACGCGTGCGTGAACACGTGGAAGACAGCCGGCAACCAAGCGCCCGTGCCAAGGCCGAGCATCATGTAGCCGAGCTGACTCACCGTGGAGTAAGCGAGCACCTTCTTGATGTCGTCCTGCACGAAGGCGAGGAGTGCCGCGATGATGATCGTGATACCGCCGATGATGGCAATGAAGCTCAACCCGCCGTTGCCGATGTTGAAACCTTCCCAGAAGACCGGGTAGATGCGGGCCACGAGGAAGACGCCGGCGACAACCATGGTCGACGAGTGGAGCAGCGACGAGACCGGGGTGGGCCCAGCCATTGCGTCGGGCAGCCATGTGTGGAACGGGAACTGACCGGACTTGCCGATTGCGGCGATGAACAGGGTGACCGACGCCATCAACAGCGTCCAGCTGGACCCGTCGCCTGAGAGCGCCCACGCCTGAATAGCTCGAATGTCGAAGCCGTTTGAGCCGAGGTTGTCGATTGCCCACTGGTTGGAACCAAAGAACAAGATCGCCGTGCCGATGAGGAGGCCGACGTCGCCAACGCGCACGGTAAAGAACGCCTTCAGTGCCGAGTGGCTGTTGTAGGCGTCTTCCCACCAGTGCCCGATCAGCATGAATGAGCAGAGGCCCATGATCTCCCAGCCCAAGATGAGCTGGACCATGTTCGACGCCATGACCATGACGAGCATGCCACTCGAGAACAGCGTCAATGCTGCAAAGAAATGCGTGTAGCGACGATCGCCACGGACGTAGTCGAGGCTGAAGATCTGCACCAGGAACGAGATGAACGCAACAAGCCAGAGCAGCAGGATCGATAGGCCGTCGATGTGCGAGCCAATGCCGAATTCGAGGCCCGAGTTCTGCCACCACACCCATTGGCTGACAACGGGGTCGATGAACGGTTTGGCTTCGGCGCCCTCGGCTGCGCGCAGTGCGCCCCTGACGCCATTGATCATGCCCTGCGCTGCTTCATCGCCGTGGTCTGCAGAGTCGGTTCGCTGCATCCACTGGATGCCGGCGCCGGTGGCGATGACGAGTGATGCGCCGATCGATACGAGGCCGAATTCGGCACCCTTGAACGGCATCTTCTTTCCGAACGCGATGATCAGCGCGAACGCGACCGCCGGGATCAGGGCGATGAGCCAGGCGTTCTCCATGAACCAGCCGGAGCTGAGTTCGAGTGCCTTGTATGTTTCTTCTGCGGCGAGCACGTCAGCCCTTCATTTCCGAAAGTTCGTCGAGGGCGATCGACTTGCGATTGCGGTAAATCATCAACACCATTGCGAGGCCAACGCCGACTTCGGCAGCGGCGATTGCAATGACGTAGAGGGCAAACACTTGGCCCTCCTGGTTGTTGTTCATCAGCGCGAACGCAACGAGGTTCAAGTTGACGGCGTTGAGGATCAGCTCGATCGACATCAGCACCATCACCGCGTTTCGGCGAGCAATGACGCCGAACACGCCAATGCAGAACAGCACGGCGGCGAGCAGCAGGAAGTTGACAGCAAGCATGCGGCCCTCAGTCTTTCCGGGCCAGAACGATGGCGCCGATGGCAGCCGCGAGCAGGACGAACGAGATGGCCAGGAACGGCACTAAGAAAGGCGCCAGCACCTGATCAGAAATGCCCTCGGTGGCGAACGGCGTCCGTTCGCCGATGACGGCGTCTTCGTACGTGTCGACAATGACGTAGGCCATGAGGCCGAACAGCAAGAGCGCGACGGGGATGCCCAGCTGCCAACCGTTGTTATTGAGGCCTTCTTCCTTGCCGATTTGGGCACGAGTGAGCATGATGCCGAACAGAAACAGGACCATCACGGCGCCGATGTAGACCATGACCTGGGAGACGGCGACGAACTCGGCGGCAGCCAAGATGTACTGCGCTGCGACGCCGGCAAGCACGACCACGAGGTACAGCGCGGCGTGCACGACGTTCTTCGTGGTGACGACGCTGAACGCTGCGAAGATCATGACCGTGGCGATGATGCCAAAGGCGATGTTCATCGCGACGTTGACCGAACCATTCATGTCGGCCTGGGCGAGCAGGGACTCAAGCATTACTTACCGGCTCCAACTTCGAGCTCCGGTGCCTCGGGGACGGTTTCCATCCACTCGCCGAGCTTGGCCTTGTCGTGGAGGAGGTCGGCGATCTTCGGCTCGGAGTACTCGTACTCAGGGCTCCAGAACAGTGCGTCGAACGGGCACACTTCGACGCAGATGCCGCAGTACATGCAGAGGGCGTAGTCGATGTCGAACCGGTCGATGTGGTTGACCTGGCGCGGATTACCACCAGCGCGGCGTGGCGGCGCGAGCTGTTTGTGGCCTTCGATGTAGATGCACCAGTCGGGGCAGCTGCGCGAGCACAACATGCACGCGGTGCAGTTGTCTTCGTGTAAAGCGATAACTCCACGCGCACGAATGGGCGGAGCCTCCTTCTCGTGCGGGTACTGAACGGTGTCGGCACCGTTCTTCAGTGTCTTACCAAGGATCCCGGCAGTGACGCCGAGCCCTTTGAGCAGTCCAGGAACCTTGGGCATCAGAAGACAACCTTCAGGATTGCGGTCGCAGCGGTGTTAGCCAATGCGAGGGGGATAAGGACCTTCCAGGCAAATGTCTGGAGTTGGTCCTCACGGAAACGGGGATAGCTGAAACGCACCCACATGATGACGCCAACAAGGGCGAACATCTTGGTGAACATAATCAGTGGGCCGACGAAGTTCATCCACCAGGCGACATCGGAGATGCCTTCCCAGCCGAACCACGTGAACGGGACGCCCCAGCCGCCCAAGAAGAGCACCGAGGCAATGAAACCAAACACGCCGGCAGTGGCGAACTCGGCGATGAAGAAGATCAGGAAGCGGAAGCCCGAGTACTCGGTCATGTAGCCAGACACGAGTTCTGACTCGGCGATCGGCATGTCGAACGGGCTCTGGGTCAGTTCGGCCTGCACCGCAATCATGAAGATCAGGAAGCCGATGAACTGCGTGATGACAAACGGGTTGCCGATCCAGCCGATGCCGAAGATCTCGCCGGTGTTCTGCACTTCGATGATCCGGTTGAGGTTCATCGAGCCAGCCTGAATGACCACACCAAGGGTGGCGAGCACCATCGGGAGTTCGTAGGCAATGAGCTGCCCGCCGGCTCGGAGGCCACCGAGGAGCGAGTACTTGTTGGCCGACGACCAACCGGCGATGAGGATGCCAAGCACGCTGACCGAGGCAACTGCCAGCGCATAGAAGATGCCGGTCTCAAAGTTCGTGAAGTACGCCTGCGGGCCAAACGGCACCACGACCACCAAGAGGAAGGTCGAGAGGAGCACGATGAGCGGCGCCATCTTGTAGATGCGCACGTCGGCGTTGTCAGGAGCGAGGTCTTCCTTCTGCATCCACTTGCCCACTTCGGCCAGCAGTTGCATCGAGCCATACGGCCCAGCTTCCATCGGGCCGAGACGGCTTTGCATGAACGACATCATCTTGAAGAGGAAGACGTACACGATGCCGCCAGCTGGCAGCAGCACGGCGACGAGGCCACCGACGACGCGCAAAATCGACATGAGCCAGTACGGAATATTCCACTCCGGATACCAGTCCGGGAATTCAGCAGCGAGTTGGGCGAGCATCAGCGATCGATGTCTCCGAGAATGAAGTAGAGCGAGGCGAGGATCGTGATGATGTCAGGGACGTACACGCCCTTGAGCGCCCACGGCACGATCGAGATGTTATTGAAACTCGCCGAGCGGATCTTGACGCGGAACGGTCCGAGGTCGCCCTTCGAGACGACGTAGTAGCCCATTTCGCCAAGCGGATTTTCGGTGGCTACCCAGGCTTCGCCTTCAGGCACCTTGATGATGCGCGGCACCTTGGTCATGACCGGGCCTGCCGGGATCTGATCGAGCAGCTGGCCAACGATCTTGCAGGACTCGCGCGTTTCTTGGAGGCGGATCCAGCAGCGTGCCCACGAGTCGCCGTCGGGATGGGTCCAGACCTTCCAGTCAGCGAGGTCGTAGCTGAGCGGCAGGTCTTGGTCTCGACGGAGATCCCAGTCGATGCCAGACGCACGAGCGTTGGCACCCGAGAGGCCGTAGTCCTTAGCAATGTCGGCGGGGATCACACCAATGCCACGCATGCGGCTTTGGAAGATCTCGTTGCCGAACAGCAGATCGTCGATCGTGTCGCAGAACTCTTCGAGCTTCTTGACCGCTCCCTTGGTCTCTTGGATCCAACCCTTGGGCAGGTCGTCCTTGAGGCCGCCGATGCGGTCGAAGTTCGGGTGGAAGCGACCGCCGGTGGCGCCTTCGATCAGGTTGAGGATGTACTCACGGTCACGGAACGCCAGGAACACTGGGGTAATGGCGCCCATTTGCACACCGAGGTCGCCGAGAAACAGCGACACATTCGCGATACGCGACAGTTCGAAAAGAATCGTGCGGATGACCTGGGCTCGTGGCGGCGCCTCGATCTCCATCAGCTTCTCGGCAGCGAGAATGAACGGCACCTCGTTGGCAAAGCTCCCCAGCCAATCGATGCGGTTGATCAGCGAGGTGACCTGTGGGAACGTGCGAACTTCGGTGAGCTTCTCGTAGCCGCGGTGCATGTATCCGGCAACCGGCTCGGCCCAAACGACCTGCTCGCCATCGAGGCGAGCAATGATGCGCAGAGTGCCGTGCGTGGCTGGGTGCTGCGGGCCGATGTTGAGGGTCATGCCCTCGGTCTCGAGCTCGACGTTCAGCCGAGCATCGGCTGCCTGGGAGGCGATGTAGCTCAGCTGCTGGCGATCAGTGAGGGTCATGACTCGGCTCCTTCGATGGCGCCCGCAGGCGCTTCTGCTGCTGGAGCGTCGGCTGCTTCTTCGGCTGCTTCTTCGAAATCGGGCATGGGCTCGACATCGACGATGCCCGGCCACGGCTTGACCATGCGGGCGAGCAACGGGAAATCCTTTTTGAGCGGGTAGCCCTCGAAATCGCCCGGCAGGTACATGTTGCGGAGGTCAGGATGGTTGTTGAAGCCAATACCGAACATCTCGTGGCATTCGCGTTCATGCCAGTTGGCGCCGGCGAAGAGCTGGCTCCAGGAGTCGACCACCTGGTTGTCATCGGCGACGTCGGCCTTAATGGTGACGCCCACGTGGCGATCGATGTCGGTCAGGCGAGCGAATACCTGCATGCGGGTCTCGCCGCCGGTATAGCCCTGCTTGATCGTCATGTCGATCTTCTTCGGCTCGTCGTCAGGATCGTCCTGGCTGTTGCCGAACGGCGACGGCATCCAGTCGATTGCGGACAGGAAGCAGAAGTATGTGAACCCCGCAGCCTTCAGCGCCTGGCCCGTAGCGAGCCAGCTCTCGGTGCTGACTCGGACCCAGAGGTCGTCATTCGGCTTGAGCAGCGTGTCGATCAACGCGTCGCCGATGTCGTTGCGCAGCGTCTCGACGATGCCTTCGCGGAGACCGTCGCCCGGCAGTGCGGCGGGTGCCGTGTCGCCTTCTGGGGTCTGGGTGTCGTCACTCAATTGGGCCACCGCCAACCACGATTGGTTCTGGGTGCGCGGCCGCAACCTCAGGCATCGGCTCGTCGGAGATGCTGTGTGTGTCGCTGATCAGTTCGCCGTCACGGTCGACTTGGCCAGCTTCCATCGCACGGGTGCGCTGGAGCGTGGTGAACTCGTCGCCACGCCACTTGGCAGCCATGTCTTCGTTCTTGATGCGTTGCTGGAGGAGCACAATGCCTTCGAGCAGCGCTTCTGGCCGCGGCGGGCAGCCGGGGACATACACGTCAATCGGGATGATCTGATCGACACCCTTGGTCACGGAGTAGCTGTCCCAGTACGGGCCACCGCAGTTGGCGCACGAACCCATCGAGATCGCGTACTTCGGCTCGGGCATCTGCTCCCAGAGGCGCTTGACGGCAGGGGCCATCTTGTCGGTCACGGTGCCCGACACGCAGACAAAGTCGGCCTGGCGGGGCGATGCGGGCAGCGGGATGACGCCGAGACGCATGACGTCATAACGCGGCGAACCGAAGGCTGCACCCATTTCGATGGCGCAGCAGGCAAGCCCCCACTGGTACACCCAAAGCGAATACGAGCGGCTCAGGTTGAACAGCTTGGTGAGTGGTGCCGGCAGGCGGCCCTTGTCAACGAGACCCATGTCAGATCGTCTTTCTCTGCGTGTTCGGGCGAGTGTGGCAGTTCGTGAGGATCAAACCCATCGAAGGAGTCCTCGCTTCCAGGCGTAGATGAGCCCGTCGAGCAGGAGCACGATGAACACGAGCATGGCAATGAGCCCGAACGTGCCGTATCGCTCGCTCGATGCAGCCCACGGGAACAGGAAAACGGCTTCAACATCGAAGATCACGAAGAGCAGTGCGAACACGTAGTAGCGAATCTGGCTCTGCGACCAGCCCATACCGACCGGATCGACACCCGATTCGTAGGCGATGCCCTTGTCGTAGTTGGGCTTGGACGGGCGGATAGCCGCGGCGAGGCCGAGCAGCAGCCCGCCAATGGCGAGCGCTGCCATTCCGAACCAGACAACGTTGAGGTAATCGCGAAGAAAGAGCGACATGCGGGCCCGAAGATATCAGGGCATGTGAATCCCTTCCCAACCTCAGCGCCAGGTATTCCCGCCATTCGTCACGTTGTCTTCTTGTTCAAGCCCCACCGGCGGGCAGCAAAGTCATTACTGTGGCTGCCCAGATTGGGCATTTCGGCCGTGCCGAACTGGCAAATTTTCGTCGACAGCATTCAAAGTTTGAGACGACATTCAAAGTCGAGACGTCATGCAAAGTTGAGTAGTGGGCTACTCATGCGCAGACATCGCGCTGACTGGGCAAATGGAAGCGTGACCTCAACACTGAACCTCACTCAGATCGAGTTGACGCAGAAACGTGCACGCTGTTCGGACGGCAACGGCACGCTCAGCTCACTCTTCTTTTCCGACGACGATTTCGAAATCGCCCGCGCCCAGGCGATCTGTCGAAGCTGTTCACTGCAAACGACCTGCCTTCAAGGAGCCCTCGAACGCGAGGAAACCTGTGGAGTTTGGGGCGGGATGATCGTCCAGAACGGTGTGCCGACGGCTCGTCGCCGCCGCAGGGGGAGGCCGTCGCATCAACCGCTCGACTTCATCATGATCGATGAAGTACCGGTGCCGCCACATCTCGTCGCCTGAGTCACGACCGTTCGCAGATGGTCAGGCCGCTGCTGGTCAGTCGCCGCTGAGCACGGCTGCAAGTTCGTCGCGTCCCGACACCCCGAGCTTGCGGTAAATCGCCGCGAGGTGGTTGTCGACCGTTCTGATCGACACGACCAGATCGGACGCAACCTCACGACTGCTCGAGCCGGCAACGACGCGTTCGGCGATCTCGCGCTGGCGCCGCGTGAGTACCTCGACACCGATCCCAAGCGCCGCGACACGATGGGCCACCGGCAAGCGCTGACGATCGGGCATCGACGACAGCAAAGCCTGCGTCAGCGCGAGCTGACGCGCAGCGGCTGACGCGGCGCCAGCGGCCTTCATGATGGCAATCAGCTCAGCTTCGACATCGAGTGCTATCGCCCGCAGGCCCAGTTCGCGCAGCCGCCTCGCTCCTGCTGCCATCAGCTCGGTATCACCCGACTCCCGACCGATTGCGGCGTCCCGGTACGCAGCAACAAGCGGGCCGTCGACCATGTCAGCAACCTTGTCGAGCATCGCCGCGCTTGCCGGGGCGGGCCCGCAGCGAACCGCTTCAAACAACACGTTCGGCGCCCACAGCCCATGGCCCGCTGCCAGGAGCGCTGTGGCAAATTCGACCGCCATTGCGTCGGCCTGCGCAGGCGGCGCCATGCGAATCACACCGCGTGCTCGCGATCCTTCGCCGCGGATATCGCCGGTGTGCTCAGACGGCAATTCAAACAGGAGCTGCGACGCTTCGTCATGGTCACCCAACTCGGCAAGCAGCGCGCCGAGTTCGGCTCGGGCGCTCTCGATGACCGCCAAGTCATCCATGAACTCGCACGCTCGGATCGCCTCGCGGAAGTACCGCTCAGCCTCCCCCACGAGCCCGCGGTGGCGCGCGACATCGCCAGCGAGCACCAACCATGCTGAATGTGCTGGGCCAACGCCGGACATCGCCGCTGCATCGAGTGCCGGGCTGATGATTGCGATGGCTTCGTCGAACCGAGCCGTCTTCGATGCCGCCATCGCAACGACCACCTCGAACCGCACCTTCTCCGGGTAGGCCCCGCACCGCTCGGCCAACTCTGCACCTTCGAGCAACAGCGCGCGGGCCGCGTCGACCTGGCCACGGAACGCGGGAATCATGCCCGCTGCCATCATTGCGTTGACGGTGACCATGTCTCGACTGTCGGGCCCCGCCATCGCTGCTTCACGGGCCGATGTCGCCAACGCCATGTCACCGCACACGTGCGCGTACATCGCCATTGCTCCGTCGACCCGCTTCGCTTCGACGAGGTCGACGAGCGACCTCCGCATCGTCTGGAGCTCATCGAGCCCCTCAGTCCGCCGGCCGAGCTGGAAGCAGAGCAGTTCGCTTCGAGCCAGGCCTGCGCCAGCACGTTCGTAATCGCTCACGGCGCTCGCGACCGCGCGTTCCGAAATGCGTTCGGCGGCGTCGAGGTCGCCATCATTCGCGCACGCCCATTGCAGTTGAACGAGGTCGTCAGTAGTTGGAGCGCGCAGCGTCTCGAGTAGTCGACGCGCTGTTCCGGTACGCCACAGCCGGAGTCCCTCGGCTGCACCCTGTCGAGCCAGCAGCGGATCAATCGGCGCGTCGATCTCGAGCAACCATTCACCGAGCAACGCCAGGCCGACATCATCGCTTGGGCCAATAAGCGTCGTGATCTTGCTCAAAATTTGGTGTCGTTCGTCGGGGGTCATCGACGCACGAATGACCTCGCCGTACAAGGGGTGACTGAGCTTGACCGGGTCGCCGGCAACAAGGTTGGCACGCTGCAGACGTTCCAGTGAGCGATCGTCGAGCCTCCTGACGAGCACTTCGGGCAACTCCCCGGCCACTGCCAGACTTTGCACGATGGCCCACTGCTGATCGTCCAGTCGCTCGAAGTTGTCGTGCACCAATCGTTCGAGCGTTGCGCCGGAGAAGTCGACATCGGACAGGAACCACAATCCGCTGCGCGTGGCCAGGTGGCCGGCCGCCTCCGCATTGGAAACGATGGCCCGAAGGAGGAGCGGGATACCTCGGCTGAGCGCCAGTAGTCGGCGGACCGAACCCGGTTCGCCAGGGCCGAACCACTCAGAGATGACGTCGATCATCTCCTCGTCAGCCAACGGACCAACAACACAGTGATCGGCGTTGTTGGCGAGCACCGCAGCCAGCGCGTGATCGGACGTGCGCGACCCGGTCGAACGGCGCTCGGTCGCGACGAGCACGATGTCGCCATGCACAGCAGCGTTCTCGACGACGGCCGCTGATTGCACATCGAGCAGGTCGGCATCGTCGACCATCACGATCAACGGCTTGCCGTTCGCGTTTGCGTCGGGCCGGAGGTGGCGACGCAAACGTTGGGTGAGAAGCAGCGGCGAACCAGCGACTGGCTCACCCGGATCGAGGAGGTGGAGGAGCGACGAGAACGGCAGTGATTGCTGCGCGACACCTCCACTGATAAACCGGACTCCACGACCGCGCTCGGCAAAACGTGTCAGCACACCACGGGCGAGGTGGCTCTTGCCGACTCCGGCCGGACCTGTGAGCAAGACGGAGCGCGCCGATGCAGAGTCGATCCGGCGCACGAGGTCGTCGATGAGGTGGTTGCGGTCCATCAGAGTGGTGAGGTTCGAGGTGCCGACCTGATACATCGACGAAGTACTTATTGACTACCACAGGCCAACGCCTCGTGCTCGCCCTCGTTAACGATTCGCTACCGCGATTCGAGCGCGATGCGCTTCTTGGTGGCAGCCCAGGAACAGATTGGGCAGCCCGTGAGATCGTGGCGTTTCGCTGGGCAGTGTTCGCGGCCAAAGTAGATGATCTGCAGGTGACGACGATCCCAGGTGTCTTCGGCGAAAACAGCCTTGAGGTCGCGCTCGGTCTTCTCGACGTTCTTCCCGTCACTCAGCCCCCACCGCTCAGCCAGCCGGTGAATGTGCGTATCGACCGGGAACGCCGGGAAGCCAAAGGCACCCGCCATCACGACGCCAGCCGTCTTGTGGCCAACACCGGCGAGTCCTTCAAGGAAGTCCCATTCGGGGATCAGTTCGCCCCCGGCATCGAGGATCTGGTGCGCCATGGTCGACAAGTTTCGAGATTTGGTTGGTGCGAGACCGACCTGCTTGATGAACTCGAGGATCTCATCGGGCGAAAGACGCGCCATCTTTTCTGGCGTGTCGGCGACGTCGAACAGTGCCGGGGTGACCTCATTGACCTTCTTGTCTGTGGTCTGCGCTGAAAGCGCGACTGCGACGAGCATGGTGAACGGGTTGCGGTGGTCAAGCGGCACCGGCGGATTCGGATAAAGATCGTCGAGCATCTCGCCGATTCGGTTTGCCTTGTCCTGACGCTTCATCGTCCGGAACCTACTGGGCCAGGTGATGGAGACGTCGTCCTGGTGCGACGCTCAGTGCACCTTGAAGCGGCCAGAGAGCCGCCCTGCGGCGTCAACGACCAACTGTTGGATGCGCTCTTTGTCGCCTTCGGCAGGGAATCGGTAGCTCGGCGCGTTGACGAACAGTGCACCTTCGTATTGCCCGGATGCGCCACGGAACGGCACGTCGATCGCCGTAATTCCCTCACCAAGATCATCAAATGACCACAGCACGCCGTCGGCCACGATCTGCGCAATGCGACGGCGCAGCTCGTCGACATCGGTAGGGGTCCGGTCGTTGACGCGTTCGAGCGGTTGAGCGAGATAGCTCTCGATTTCGTTCGCCGGAAGATGAGAGAGCAGTGCCACGCCTGCAGGCACCGAATGCATGGGGGCATAAAAACCCGTGCGATCCCTCACCTGCACTGCCTCGTCAGTCTGCTCCACGTTGTCGGCCCAGTACACGTTGCGGCCCGATCGCACCACGAAGCCGGTTGCCTCGCCAGTGGCTTCGGCGAGTTCGAGGAGGAACGGCCGGACGACGGCAGCCATGTTCGCGTCATTGTTCGCGGCATCGGCGAGTGCTGCGAGGCCCGCGCCGAGCTCGTATTCGGTGCTCTGCGGCCGTTGCTGAACTGCGCCCTCGGCTTCAAGCGCCGACAGCAGCCGCGACACCGTCGACTTGGGAAGATCGACCCGGTCGGCAATGTCGGTGACCCCTGCAGGGCCGAGTGACAGTTCGCGTAGCACTGCGAATGCCCGCTCAATTGATTGCACGCCTGCCATCTCTTACCTCCGGGCACAGGTGTACCACCTCAATCGCGGTCTCAAACAGTTGCCTCACATTCAGGCTGCCGTGAGTGTTGGGTGGCACAGTCGTCAGTATCATTCGGCGCACGCCTCTCCCAGAGGGGTCTGGCGTACTGTTTCATGACGCGGTACTGTTTCACGATGCGGTACAGTTCCGCATTGCGGAACAACGGCAACGGGGCCCTCCCGTTCCGCCCACTCTCTGGAGATTGAAAAATGAGCGATGACATCGATGCCACGGGCGATGATGAAGCGATCGACCTCGCACTGCTGAGTGATGAAGACCTCACGCTGCAGATGCACGACGATCTGTATGACGGCATGAAGGAAGAGATCCACGAGGGCACGATGATCCTGCTCGACCGCGGGTGGGCACCTGACCGCGTGTTGAACGATGCACTCGTCGAAGGCATGCGTATCGTCGGCATTGACTTCCGTGATGGCATCCTCTTCGTCCCCGAGGTGCTGCTCGCCGCCAATGCGATGAAGGCCGGCATGGCGATTCTGCGGCCGCTTCTCGCCGAGACCGGTGCCGAATCAGTCGGCAAAGTCGTGATCGGCACCGTCAAAGGTGACATCCACGACATCGGCAAGAACCTCGTGGCAATGATGCTCGAAGGTGCGGGCTTCGAAGTGATCGACCTCGGTATCAATACCGACGTCGACGAGTTCATCGCTGCGCTCGACGAGCACAAGCCCGACATCTTGGGCATGTCAGCGCTCCTCACCACCACGATGCCGTACATGAAGGTCGTCATCGACACCCTCATCGAGAAGGGCCGCCGCCACGACCAGATCATCCTCGTTGGAGGCGCACCGCTGAACGAAGAGTTCGGCGATGCAATCGGCGCCGACGCCTACTGCCGCGACGCAGCGGTGGCATCCGAGCAGGCCAAAGCACTCGTGACCGCACGACGCGGCAATCCCGAGCCCGCTGGCCCTTCGGTCCGCGCCTGACGTGCAACCCCGTGTGCTGGTCATCGCCTGCGGGGCGTTGGCCCGCGAGTTACTGGCCATCACCGAGCTCAATGGCTTGACCAACGTGACCGTCGAGTGCCTTCCGGCGTCGCTGCACAACCGTCCGAAAGAAATCCCCGAACTCGTCCGCGCCCGCATCCGCCGAGCGCGCGGTCAGGTTTCCCCAGACACAGTGTCGCCCAGCAGCAGCGACAACAAGAACCCAAGCAAGAGCGACAACGACAGCAACCTGGTCGACAAGGACCTGCTCGAAGATGGAACGCGACAGGCCTCGGGCCAGTTCGACGAGATCCTCATCGGATACGCCGATTGTGGCACGGGTGGCCTATTGGAAAAGGTGTGCGTTGAAGAAGGTGTCGAGATGCTGGCCGGTGCGCACTGCTACCAGTTTTTCGCCACCCACGACCGCTTCGAAGAACTGCAAGATCACGCCCTCGGCAGCTTCTATCTCACCGATTTCCTCGCTCGGAACTGGGAGCGGTTGATCTGGGAGGGCATGGGAATTGCCAAGCACCCGGAGCTACGCGACATGTACTTCGGTAACTACACACGGTGCGTGTACCTCGAACAGAGCAGCGATCCGAAGGCATTGGCAGCCGCACACGAGTGCGCCGACCGGCTCGGTCTCGAGCTCCATATCGAACCGACGGGCTACGGCGAACTCGAAACTGCCGTCGTCGAATTCACGCAAAAGGTGACGCTGACATGAGGAGCAACAGGCATGACCGCTGAAAACGCTGAACCCGGAGACCACCTCGACCAGGGCGAAATGCGCGAGCGCCAAACCGCCCGTCGGTCGAGCCGGCGCCGTTCGTCCACCCCATCGGTCAACACGATCTATTGGCGCGACATCCCTGCGCAGCTCACTGCACGCGGTGCCGACGAGTCCAGCAAAGTGCTGCTGCACGCTCGGTTCCAACACGCAATCGACCGCGCCGCGGCCGTCGCTGATCTCACCAAGACCGACGAATACGTCGCCGAATGGCGTACCGAATCAGCACCGCTGGCCGAAGGCGACATCAACGCCCAACTCGACCAACTCTGTGCCGATATCGAGGGCCAATACTCACGGGATCGCCTCGAAGCCATCGTCGCCAACGGCGGCCTCGACGTCCCCATCACCTCCGACTGATCACTGTCACACCGGGGTCTGACCTCGGTGTGACACGAACCTGACGCACCCAACACGAACAGAATCGACAACACCATGACCGAGACCATCATCAGCTCCGCAACGCGGGAAGTCGTCATCGGCTTCAATCGTCCGTTCGTCATGATCGGCGAACGCATCAACCCCACCGGCCGCAAGATGCTCGCGGCCGAGATGAAAGTGGGCAACTTCGATCGAGTAGCTGCCGACGCCCTCGCGCAGGTCGCAGCGGGCGCTCAAATGCTCGACATCAACGCCGGCATCCCGCTCGCCGACGAGCCAGCGCTACTCGCCCAGGCCATTCAGTTGGTTCAGTCCATCACCGACGTGCCGTTGTCGATCGACTCGTCGATTGTCGAAGCACTCGAGGCAGGCTGCGCCGTCTACAAAGGCAAGCCGCTCATCAACTCGGTCACCGGCGAAGACGAGCAGATGGAGCGAGTGCTGCCGCTGGTCAAGAAGTACGGCGCTGCAGTCGTCGCGATCTCCAACGACGAGACCGGAATCTCCGAAGACCCCGATGTCCGTTTCGAAGTTGCCCGCAAGATCGTTAACCGCGCCGCCGACTATGGGATTCCGTCGTCGGACATCATCGTCGATCCACTCGTGATGCCAATCGGCGCCTTAGGCCAAGCCGGCCAGCAGGTGTTCAAGCTGCTCCGCCGCCTTCAGACCGAGCTCAAAGTGAACACCACGTGCGGCGCGTCGAACGTGAGCTTCGGGCTTCCTGAGCGCAACGCGATCACCGGCACGTTCCTCGCCATGGCGATCTCCAACGGTATGACCTCGGCAATCATGAGCCCGCTGCACGACGAAGTGAAGAAGGCAGTCAAGGCCGCCGACGTGCTCGCCGGCCACGACCAAGACTGCGGCGCATGGATCGCCACGTACCGCGAGGGCGGCGACCAGGCAGCTGGCGATGCAGCAGGTGGCGCCCCGAAGCGTCGCGGTGGCCGCAGCGCCCGCGTCGCAGGCTGACGGACGGATTCGTGTGGCTCGCAACATGACCTACAAAGTCGAGTTCGCACCGTCGGGGTTGTCGGTGACGGTCAGCGAGGGCATCACCGTGCTCGACGCTGCGCGTCTTGCCGGGGCCGACCTCGACTCGACATGCGGCGGGCGCGGGCTCTGTGGCCGTTGCCAGATCGTGCCCACGAATACCGACGCCCTCACCGGTTGGGCCTCGACCGAAGAGGAATACAAGGGCCGCCGGCCGATCCTCGATGGTCAGCGGCTCGGTTGCGCAGCACAAGTTTGCGGCAACCTCAAAGTCGAGATCCCTGCAGCCAGCCAGGTTCACAAGCAGGTCGTGCGTAAGTCCGTCGACGTGGGCGACATCGAGATCGACCCGCTCATCCGTCTGCATTACATCGAGTTGGAGAAGGCCGAGCTCGGCTCGGATCTGCGCGGGTTGACCGAACAAATCGCCGAACGATTGTCGATGACCTACGGCGTCACGATGTCGCGCCTTGCAACACATGTCCTTCCGCTGATCGCGCCGGCAGCCAAACGTGGCAACAACACGATCACCGTCGCTGTCCGGCATGGTCACGAGGTCTGCGCCGTCTATCCGGGCTACGTCGACCTGGCATTCGGCATCGCCGTCGACGTCGGCTCGACCACGATTGCCGGCCACCTCGTTGACCTGTCGACCGGTGAAATCCGCGCGACCAACGGTGTGATGAACCCACAGATCCGGTTCGGCGACGACCTGATGTCGCGCGTGTCGTACGTGATGATGAACCCAGGCGGCGAGGTCGAGCTCACTCGGTCAGTGCGGACTGCACTCGACGAAATGGTCGGCGCGCTCGTTGCCGAGGCCGGGATTGACCGCGATGTCGTGCTCGACATGACGATCGTCGGCAACCCGATCATGCATCACATCATCCTCGGCATCGATCCGACGCCGCTTGGCCAAGCTCCGTTCCTGCTCGCAACCGACAGTGCCGTCGTCACGTCCGCCGTGGCCCTCGACATCGAGGCTCGATTCTGTGAGGTCTACTTCCTCCCCTGCATCGCCGGTCATGTCGGCGCCGACACCGCTGGCGCGATCCTGGCCGAAGGGCCGCACCGCAGCGATGCCCTGCAACTCCTCGTCGACGTCGGCACCAACGCCGAGATCGTGTTCGGCAACACGGCCCACGTACTGGCTGCCTCCTCCCCCACCGGCCCGGCCTTCGAAGGCGCCCAGATCTCGGCGGGCATGCGCGCAACGGCAGGCGCCATCGAACGGGTCCGCATCGACCGCGACACGTTCGAACCCCGAGTCAAGGTGATCGGCTCCGACCTGTGGTCAGACGACCCAGGTTTCGAAGCCGAGACCCGCTCGCTCGACATCTCCGGCATCTGCGGATCCGGAATCATCGAAGTGATGGGCGAGCTGTATCTCGCGGGGCTCATCGACGTCGACGGCACCGTGCGGTCCGACGGGCCGAGCAAGACGCCGCGCATCTTTGCCCATGGTCGCACCTTCTCGTATCGGCTGTTCGGTGATGCCGATGAACCAGCTGCAAACATCAACGTGACCCAAGACGACGTGCGCGCCATTCAGCTCGCTAAAGCCGCATTGCGCGCCGGCATCGATCTGCTGTGCGAACACGCTGGCAAAACCGACCCCAACGAAATTGGCTCGGTTCGCCTCGCCGGAGCCTTCGGTGCCCATATCGATCCGCTCTACGCCAAGGTGATCGGCCTGATTCCTGACGTGCCGGTCGCTCAGGTTGCATCCGTTGGAAACGCTGCCGGAGCTGGCGCTGTTCGGGCCTTGGTGTCGGCCGCCCAACGCGCCGAGATCGAAGAGACGGTGCGGCGAGTGCACAAAATCGAGACCGCGACCGAGCCCCGGTTCCAGGATCTGTTCGTCAACGCAATGGGGTTCCCCCACACGACCGAAGCGACGCCGAACCTTGCAACCGAAACCACACTCCCGGTGGCCCAAGCAAAGCCCGAAGGGGCTGGCGACAGACAGCGCACTGGCCGACGGCGCCGACCGGTCTGAAGCCGGGCCGGAGGACCGATGGAGTTGCTGACCGGCCACTTTGACCAATGACGTAATGTCCGGGCACGACGAGGTCGTGCGTGTTCCGCTCACCCTCCCCCGTTCTGTATGATGGAACCGTTCCGCATTGTGGAACCCCCCGAGGGGGACGTGCGACGAATGGGGTGAGTTATGAGTGACGAACGACGTGGACGTCGGTCGGGTGGCCGCGCAGGACGTGCGGCAAGCCGTGCATCGACAGCAGCCCCGATTCCCCCGTATCTGGAACGTCAGATCAGGCCGTACGAGTTGGTCACCGACGAGCAGTTGGAGATCATCGAACACAACGCCGACACCATCCTTGAAACCGTCGGCATCGAATTCCGCAACTACCCGAGCGCCCTCGAGATGTGGCGCAAAGCAGGCGCCGACGTCGACGGCGAGCGAGTTCGCTTTCCACGCGGGCTGTGCCGCAAGCTCGTGCAAGACAGCGCGCCGCGCCAGTACACGCAGCACGCACGCAACCCGGAACGCAACGTCGAAATCGGCGGCAACAACACCGTCTTCGCACCGAACTACGGCTCGCCTTTCGTCTACGACCAAGACAACGGCCGCCGGTACGCAACGATCACCGACTTCCAGAACATCGTGAAGCTCGCGTACATGTCGCCGAACCTGCATCACTCGGGCGGCACGGTGTGCGAGCCCGTCGACGTACCCGTCAACAAGCGCCACCTCGACATGGTGTACGCCCACCTCAAGTACAGCGACAAGGCCTTCATGGGCTCGGTCACGGCTGGCGAGCGTGCGGCCGACTCGGTCGAGATGGCACGTATCGCCTTCGGTGGCGACCTGCAAGACCGCACCGTGATGTCGTCGCTGATCAACGCCTCATCCCCACTCGTCTGGGACGACACGATGCTGGCCGCCGCCGAGACCTATGCGGCTGCGAACCAGGCATGCATCATCTCGCCGTTCATCCTCGCCGGCGCCATGGCACCGACCACCTCGGCCGGCGTCGCCGCGCAAACTCTCGCCGAAGCATTGGCCGGCATGGCTTTCTGCCAGCTCGTGCGCCCCGGCGCCCCGGTGATCTTCGGGTCGTTCGCATCGTCGATGTCGATGGCCACTGGCGCACCGACGTTCGGCACGCCCGAACCGGCGATCGTCCTCTACACCGTCGCTGCACTCGCTCGCCGACTTGGCGTCCCGTTCCGCTCGGGCGGCTCACTGACCGCCTCCAAGCTGCCCGATGCTCAGGCCGCGTACGAGTCGGCTTCGACGATCATCCCGACCGTTATGGCAGGCGTCAACTTCGTTCTGCACGCGGCTGGCTGGATGGAAGGCGGCCTCGCCGTCGGCTACGAGAAGTTCATGATGGACGCCGACCAGCTCGGCATGATGATGACGCTCGCCAAGGGCCTCGACATGAGCGAAAACGGCCAAGCCATGGAACAGCTCACCGTTCACACGCCCGGCGATCACTTCCTCGGAACAGCCCACACTTTCGCCAACTTCGAAACAGCGTTCTATCGGTCGACGATGGCCGACAACTCGAGCTACGAGCAGTGGCTCGAAGACGGCTCGACTACCACCGCCGACCGCGCCAACACCGCATGGAAAGAGTCGCTGGCCTCCTACGAAGCACCGCCGCTCGACGATGCCATCGACGCGGAGCTGCTCGACTTCATTGGCCGCCGTAAGTCTGAAATGCCGGACGGCATCGGCTGACTTCGGCCCACCGCGTCGCGTCGGCCACACTGTCGCGATGAGTGCAGCAACACAGGGATCCGCAACCGTCAAAGTGAACGGGTCGGCCCGTGACGTCTTTGCCTACCTGACCGATCTCGAACGCCTCCCCGGCCTCAGCCCGGAGAACGTCCGGTGCGAGTTTCTCGACGGGTCGACCGAGGTCGCCGTCGGCGCAACGTTCCGTGGCCACAACAAGGCCCGTGACTACGAGTGGCACGCCGACTGCATAGTCACCGAGTTTGAACCGGATACGACGTTCGCGTACTCGGTGCCGCCAAAATTCGAACATGCGACCGTCTGGCGCTACGACATCACTCCGACCGGCGACGCCACCTGCACCGTGACCGAGTCATTCGATGCACCGCTCCTCGAACTCCCCAAGATCTACCCGGGCAAAATCGAAGGTCGCCGGGACAATCTCGAACAGGCGTGCCAGACCACCATGGACAACCTGCGCGCCGCCTTCGAATAGTCGCGCATGGGGTCAGGCCCCTTTCGCAACTCTGTCGCGAGTTCGTCATAGTTGCGAAAGGGGCCTGACCCCATGTGCGACTATTTGGGCTTGAGCGCGATCACCAGGCAGCCCAGTCCGAGCGAGCCGTAGAGGAGCGACCCGAGGACCATCGGCGTCACCGTGGTATCGATCTGCGCATCTACGAGGGCGGCAAATGCGGCACCAACGCCGAGCTGTGCCACGCCAAGAATCGCTGCCGCTGTGCCTGCCTTGTCGGCCATCGGTTCGAGTGCAAGCGACACACTCATAGGCCCCATGATCATGCCCATGGCATTCGCAACCAATGCCCAGCCGAACCAGAACCAGACCGACGGCACTCCGTCGGCAAGCAGCGTCCCGGCCACGCCGACGACGCTCACCACAACGAACACCGTGGCCGCCCGGATGACCATTTTCTCCGCTCCGTACTTGACGATTAATCGACGGTTGAAGAGCAACGCCAGCGCCATCCCGATGCCAGACGCCCCAAAGAACAGTGTGAACTGCGAGTCTCGGTCATAAATGTTGTCGAGCACGACCTGCGCACTTCCGAGCCAGACGAAGAATGCGCCACCGAAGAACGCCTGGGCGATGAGAATCCACAGCGTGACGCGAGTGCGCATCACCGCCCCGAAGGCTGCGCTGATCGGCGCCAGTTTGATCGGACGTCGTAGTTCGGGTGCCAAGGTTTCACCGAACCTGATGGCCCAAACGAGCGTGATCCCTGCAAGCACGAGGCCAGCCGCGAACACCATCCGCCAGTCACCGACGAGCAAAATCGCTTCGCCAACGAACGGCATGAAGATCGGTCCGAGGAGAAAGATGGCGCTGAATGTGCTGACGACCCGCGCCATCTGGTCGCCGGCGAACAGGTCGCGTGCGATCGCCATACGCATCACGGTCGGCGACGATGCACCGAGACCCCACACGAACCGCGCGACGAGCAGAACTTCCAGGTTGGGCGACAGTGCGCTGCAGATCGCACCGACCGCGTACACGGCAATACCAGCGATGAGCACCGGACGCCGGCCGAAACGGTCGGCCAGGATGCCGTAGAACAGCTGCCCGACCGCCATCCCGGCGAAATAGACCGTGCCGGTGACCGCTGGGCTGATACCACGCTCGGCAAGGTCAAATGCATCGGAAAGTTGGTCGAATGCAGGCAGCGCGGCGTCGATCCCGAATGCCATCAAAACACCGATGAACGCGAGGAATGCGATGACTGATCGTTCCGTTCTCACCCGCCCCACGTCGTTCACCGAGGCACCATAGCGACGCCTGTCTTCTTCGGTGACGGCTGTATCGCCCGTGACGTTGTCAGACAGGGCGATTATCGGTGGTGCAACGATTTCGGCGCCCGCTAAGAAATTTTGACGAGACGACTACGGTGCGGAGATGGCAAATTACGACATCGTGATGTTGGAAGGTGGGCCGCTGATTGACGTGGCCGCCCTCGAAGATGCACTCGGCTGGACACTGAAGCCCGAAGGCCTCTGCAAGGACGACACCTGCGTCATCGTTCACGATCGCGCCGCGCTGATGAGCGGCGATCGCGTTGACGTCACCGCTGTGGCCTCCCTGATCGACCGGCCTGCAGCGCACGACGCCACATCTGGCCTCGTTGCCATTGGCGCCCCGCGCGAACTGCGACGCGCCGCCGTCAACGACATGCAGGCGCCCGACTTCACGTTGCCCGACCTCGACGGCTTGCCAATGAACTTCTCCGACCATCGCTCCAAGAAGCGACTGCTCGTCGCGTTCTCATCGTGGTGAGGCTGTCTCCACGATCTGCCAGGTTGGCAGGCACTCCAAGAAGAACTCGCCGATCACAACTTCCAAGTGATCGCTGTCGCCGTCGATGAAGACGTCGACACAATTCGCGGCGCCGCTGACGGCATCAAGTACCCCGTCCTGATCGACGCCGACCATATCGTCGCCGAGTTGTACGCAATTTCGAACGTGCCAACGGTGCTGATGATCGACGAGGACGACAACATCGTCCAGCCGAACTGGAGCGCCTACGCGAGCGACACGTACCGTGAGCTCACCGGCATCGACTCCGAGATCCAGAAGGACCACATCCGCGCATGGGCTAAGGACGGCACGCTCCGGATGTCCCCGGAGGATGCAAAGGGCGCCGTCGACGACCTGAGTCCGGAGGAGGAACAGGCCCGACTGTTCTTCCGAATCGCCACCCGCCTCCGCAACGATGGCGACGCCGAGGGTGCCGAGCGAAACTTTGTGACAGCGATCGATCTCGCGCCACACGACTGGACCGTGCAACGGGCGGCGCAGCCATTGCGCGGCATCAACCCGTTCGGTGAAGCCTTCATGGAGCTCTACACCGCTTTCAACGAAGCCGGCCGACCGTTTCATGGTGTCACCGGCCACTGACGCTCTGCCCCGTTTCGTCTCGGCGGTAGCGAGACAGTCGGTACGGTGTGGTGATGGCTGAGACGTTTCACTTGGGGCTCAATGCCTCCGACATCAACGGCGCGACTCTGGCGATCATGCCAGGCGACCCTGAGCGTGTCGAGCGCATCGCGCAACTCCTCGACGAGCCGAGGGCGCTCGCTGCCCATCGTGAGTTCACATCGTGGATCGGCAAACTCGACGGCGACTCGGTCGTGGTCTGCTCGACCGGCATCGGCGGACCGTCGACATCGATCGCTGTCGAAGAACTCGCACAGCTCGGCGTGACCACCTTCCTCCGGGTTGGCACCACTGGTGGGATCCAACCAAACGTCAACCCAGGCGACGTGATCGTCACGACCGGAGCGGTACGACTAGACGGGGCAAGCTTGCACTTCGCACCGATGGAGTTCCCCGCCGTGGCGGACTTCGAGTGCACAACCGCCCTCGTCGCCGCTGCTCGCGACTCCGGCTCGACCACGCACGTGGGCATCACGGCATCGACCGACACCTTCTACCCAGGCCAAGAACGCTACGACACGACAACCGGCCGCGTGGTCGAACGATTCCGTGGGTCTCTCAACGAGTTGCAGTCGATGGGCGTCCTCAACTACGAGATGGAATCGGCCACCCTGTTCACGATGTGCGCATCGTCAGGCTGGCGCGCCGGCTGCGTCGCCGGTGTGCTCGTCAACCGCACCCAACAGGAAACTCCGGATGCCGCAACGATCGCTGCGACGGAATCGAATGCAGTCGCGATCGTGGTGGCTGCGGCCCGCCAGCTGGCTGGCTGATCAGAGATCGTTCGCGGCAATGAAAGCTCGGTAAACGTCGAGCAGCGACTGCTTTTGCACGTCCGTCAACGCCTCATCGGTCTGGATTGCCGACTCGGTCGACACCCCATCGCCCTCGTGCCGGTCACGGCCAAGGAAACGCAGCAGCTTCTCAGCCGGCACGTTCAAAGCGGACGAGAGGCCATTGACGACTCGGACCGACGGTTCGTGCAACCCTCGCTCAAGCTGGCTGAGGTATGCATCAGAGAGGTCGGCGAGTTTGGCGAGCTCGCGTTGGCTCAACTCCGCGAGTCGCCGCTGACTGCGGATGAAATCGCCAAGCGCTCCGGCACCCCACGGTTGGTCATCGGCTCCGGTGTTCGACTTCGAACTCATTCGCTGATCCTGTCTGGCATGGGGTGGAAAAGTGACGACGCCCCGCCGAATATTCGGCGGGGCGTCGGTCGTGTTCACACAGCGCTGCCTGCACCGTCACCCCTGGGGGGATGGAGTGCGGTGCAGGGCGCTGAGCGGATCACTTCGTTGCGGCGGCAGGTGCCTTCGCGTCAGCGACAGGTGCCTTGGCTGCAGGTGCCTTCTTGGCTGCAGGTGCCTTCTTGGCTGCAGGCTTCTTCGCTGCAGGCTTCTTCGCTGCGGCCTTCTTGGCTGCTGGCTTGGCCTCTTCGATCTTGAGCATGTCGATGATGCGCCCGTTCAGATCACGGTTCATGTCAGCGGCACGCTCCACGAAGGAGATGTAACGCTTGCCGGCCTCGGCAGCGGTCGGGAACTCGGGGAGCTCGAAGCGGCCAGCAAACGGCAGCTCCGGCATGGCGGGAACTTCGACGGCTTTGGTGATGGCGTCGACGGTCTTCACTGCGAAGTCGACGGCCTTGCGGTTGGCGTCGATGACGGCATCGAGGACCTTGTCGTTGGTGCTCGTGTAGTTGGTGGTTGCCGTTTCGAGCTGATCGTTGATCTTGGTGATGATTTGGTTGCGCATTGCATGCTCCAGTGTGTTGAGAGTTTCGGGGGGTGGTGTTCTCGGAGCTGGTGGGGGTTGCCTGCTCCGCTGTTGTAATGCGTACTTTACCATGCATCCAACAGAATGCAAGGGGTTTGCAAGAAATACTTTGCAAGCGTTCTGAAAGGGTCAGAACTCGCGGCAGTAGATTCAAGCGTCGTGCCTGCCTCCCCTCGCCAGATTCACTGTCGTCCACAACGATGAGTTCTGCTCGTGTTCCATCCAAGATTGACTCGCTGAGCGAGATCATCATTCTCGACGGCGGGATGGGCAAGTTTTTGCGGCGGATCGGCGCACCATTCCGTCAGCCCGAATGGTCTGCGCTCGCGCTCATCGAGAGCCCCGACCACGTGGTCGACGCGCACACGCAGTTCATCGATGCCGGAGCGCAGGTGATCATCACCAACAACTACGCCGTCGTTCCGTACCACCTCGGCGATGACCGATTCGCTGCCGAGGGCGCCGACCTCATCGAGCTGTCAGGACGCCTCGCACGCCAAGCTGCCGACACTGCCGGTGTGGTGCTCGTCGGAGGTTCGATGCCGCCGCTATTCGGCTCGTACGAACCGGACTTGTTCGACGCAGACCGAGCCCCCGAGATCTATGCACTCATCGTGCAGCAACTCGATCGGTACGTCGATGTCTGGATCGCCGAAACGCTCAGCCTGGTCGCCGAACTCGACGTGATCGTCGCAGCGATCCGCGAGCACGGGTCGGGGCAGCCCATCTGGGCATCGTTCTCGCTGCCCGACGCCTACGACGGTCAGATCGCGCTTCGCTCGGGCGACACGATCGACGACATCATCGACGTCGTCACCGAGCACGCCGATGTGGTCGATGCCGTGATGTTCAATTGCGCACTGCCGGAGCAGATGACACCAGCGATCATTGAGCTCGCTGAGAAGGTCGCCGCGTCCGAACTCGACGTCAGGATCGGCGGCTATGCCAACGGTTTCCCTGATGCCCGTCAGCCCGAATACGCCGCTAACAACACGATCTTCGACCGTCGACCGGATCTTGACGCAGCCAGCTACGTCGAGATCGCCGCCACGTGGGTCAAGGCCGGAGCGACGATCATCGGTGGGTGCTGCGACATGTACCCCGAAGACATCGCGGCGCTATCAGCACGATTCGGCTGACCACCGTTCGGAGCTACTTGATGAGCGCGACGACCTTGCCGTAGGTCTTGCGATCGGCCAGGTCCTGCAGGGCCTGCGCCGCCTGATCGAAGGCATACGGCGGGTACAGCGGCGGGTCGATGGTGCCTGCTGAAGCCATCGCGAGCAGCTTGGTCATCTGCTGCTCGAGCGCCTCGGGCTGGCGGGCGAGTGCTGCGCCCCAGTGGACTCCGACCACGGAGTAGCTCTTGAGGAGCGCGTGGTTCGTCTTGAACTCGGGGATGCCGGCGACGAAACCAATCACCAGGAGTCGACCATCCCAGCCCATGCATCGTCGGACCTGCTGGAAGGTGTCGCCACCAACCGGGTCGTAGGCCACGTCGACACCACCACCGCTCGCCTCACGAACGGCGTCGACCCAGTCGGGGTTTTCTTGGTGGTCGATCACCACGTCGGCACCGACGTCTTTGAGCACCTGCACCTTGGTTGCGCCACCGGCGATTGCAATCGTCCTGGCGCCCATGGCCTTGGCCAACTGGATTGCCGCCGTACCGGTGCCTCCGGCTGCGCCCGTAATCAACACGGACTCGCCTGCCTGCAGCTTGGCTCGGTCCTCAAGTGCATAGAGCGTGGTGCAGTAGTTGATCGGAATCGCTGCCGCCGTTGCTGCCGACACGCCATCGGGCACGGGGAACAACCCTGCTGCCGGATGCACGGTCTGTTCAGCAAGACCTCCGCCTCCGAGATACGCGACGCGCTGGCCGACTTCGACGCTCGTGACGCCTTCACCGAGCGCTGCGACGGTGCCACACGACTCGCCGCCCGGGACATGACCGGGGTGCGACTTCACCTGGTACATCCCCCGACACGACAACACGTCAGGGAACGCAAGGCCGACAGCCTCTTGGTTGATGAGTACCTGGCCCGGGCCAGGTACGGGTGCCGCCTCGTCGAGCAGTTCGAGTTGGTCGAGTGGGTCACCGTGAGCTTTGAGTCGCCAAATCTTCATGATGGCGACAGTACGCGATCGCTCCGCCGAGCATTCAGCCGCGGCGGAAGGAAAACCGTTGCGCTGCTCAGTTGCCGGCAACCCGGCGGTCGTGGCCAGCCCAATGCGGCTCGCGGAGCACCTTGCGCTGGATCTTGCCGACCGGGCTCTTCGGCAACGGTTCGGCACGCAGTTCGATGTGCGTCGGCTTCTTGTACGAGCCGAGTCGATCGACGCAGAGCGATCGGATCTCATCGATGATCCTGGGGTCATCGACGGCGATTCCGGCGGCCACTGAGCACACCGCCATCGGCGTCTCGCCCCACTTGTCGTCAGGCACCGAGAACACCGCCACTTCGACGACGTCGGGATGGTCGGCAATCGCGTTCTCGAGTTCGGCTGGCCAGATGTTGAAGCCGCCCGAGATGATCATGTCGTCCTTGCGGTCGAGCACATAGAGGTAGCCGTTCGCATCGAGTCGCCCGATGTCGCCAGTCAGTACGAACCCGTCGGGGGTGATGCGTTCAGCGGTCGCCTCGGCATTGTCCCAGAACTCCAGCATCTGGCCATCACATTTGACGGCGATCTCCCCTTCGGCACCGATCGGCAACTGCCGCATGCTGTCGTCGGGATCACGAATCTGTAAGTAGGCAAACGGCAACGCTCGACCGGTCGAGCGGAGCGGCTCAGAACCTTCGACCTCGGAAAACCACTCTTCGGGGCCCATCATGCAGACCGGGACCGCCTCGGTCTGGCCGAAGCCTTGGTACAGCACCATGCCGAATACGTCACGGGCGAGCAGGGCGGTCTCGTCGGCGATCGGTGCGCCACCGATCTGGATCACTTTGAGTGCGGACCAGTCGCGGCTGCGCGCTGTCTCGTCACGCGCTAGTGCGTTCAGCATCGCGGGCACGGCAAACATGTAGCCAACCCGCTCTCGCTCCATCACCTCGATCGTCTCCGCCGGGTCGAAGTGATCGAGCAGCACGTTGGTGCCTCCGCTCAGCCATGTCGGCGTGTACAGATAGCCCGAGCCGTGGGAGATCGGCCCGACGTGGAGGCACCGTTCGCCGGCGATCATCGGCGGGAAGTTGTAGAACCAATCGCGCCCGACAGCGAGCCACGAACGATGGGTATAGCCAACGCCCTTCGGCTTGCCCGTCGTTCCACCCGTGTGGCGGATGATGTACCAGTCGTTCGGGTCGATCGGCACATTCGGGTCGACATCGTCGTGCCCGGCAAGCCACTGCTCGTAACCCGAATCGCGCACGATGACGTGTTCGACGTCGGGAAGGTCGGCACGGATTGCGTCGATCTCGTGCGCGTAGTGCTCGGCGACGATGACCGCCCGGCAGCCTGTGTGATCGAGCATGTGGATGTGTGCTTCAGCCGAGTTGCGGGCGTAGAGGGGCACCCGCACGAGCCCAGCAATAGTCGCGCCGGCGAACAGATCTTGTGCCTCGATGCTGTTGTCTTCGAGAACTCCGATTCGGTCGCCGGGAACGAGGCCGAGGGCGAGCAGCGCGTTGGCGAGCCTGGTGCCGCGGGTCCACGCCTCGGCGAATGTCAACTGGCGATCGCCATGGATCACCGCTGTCCGTTGCGCGTTGAGTGTTGCGGCTTGTGCCATGAGTCCCCGGACGTCCATTGGCACAGTCTGATCTGTCGGCCAATGGGGTGACGACCTGGCCGCCGGCATGGGCAGTGGATATCCGCGGTGCGGATCGCCCCACGCTCCTGCGGCGTGCTTGCATGGGGCCATGGCGAGCGCACCTCCGATACCGGCTGACCCGAGACCCCACCTGGTGGACTGTTGCATCGACGGATCGGCATGCACCGCATGCGGCCACGTTGCCGCTCGGAGGCACGACCGCTGCGAGCGATGCCTCGGTTCGACGCTGCCGAGGTCGTTCGGGCCCGGCGGCACTGTCTGGTCGTCGACCACCGTGCACCTCCGTATCGGCGAACTCGTTCCACCGTTCGTTCTCGCCTACGTCGACATCGACGGTGGGCCACGGGTCCTGGCCCGAATTGTTGACGCGATCGAAGTCCCTGCCGGAGGAGCCGTGCGCTTCGTCGGCGACGACAACGGCGACCTGCTCGTCGAGGCGGTGGCGTCATGACCAGCCGCCGAGTGGGCATCGCTGGCGTTGGTACCTCACAGTTCGGGCACTTCCCCGATCGACGCGTCGAAGAGCTCGCCTGGGAAGCAATCATCGAGGCGATCGATGACAGCGGCTTCGCACCATCTCAGATCGACGCTGCCTTCGTCGGCTCCGTGTTCGGCCCTCCCGGCCTTGCCAATCGCGTGCTGGCCGGCGCAGGGCTCGGCGGCATTCCAACCTTCAAGATCGAGGCAGCCTGCGCGAGCGGAACCGTGGCACTGCACGAAGCGCAGCAGGCGGTCGCGTCGGGGCGCTACGAGCGGGTGATTGCCGTCGGCGTCGAACAGTTGTCGACGCAGTTCGCCGGGCCGATCGTGCCCGAACTGAGCGACCCCGAGGGTCGTGCAGGATTGGCGATGCCAGCGCTGTATGCGTTGCAGGCAAGTCGCTACGTGCAGGAGTTCAACGTCGACCCGGCACTCCTCGCCGAAGTCGCTGTGAAGAACAAGGCGCATGGTGCGCTCAACCCGCGAGCCCACCTCTCGGGAACTCCGCCGACCAGGGCCGAGGTGTTGGAGAGCCGACCGATCGCTGGGCCCTTGACCCTGCTGCAGTGCTGCCCCATGTCTGATGGTGCGGGTGCTGCGGTGATCACAGCGTTCAATCCGGAATCCGGGCCCGACGCGCACCGCCAGGTCGAGATTCTGGCCAGCCAGTTCTCATCCGGTCCGCTCTGGACGTCGAGCGACACCGAGCCGTGGGGCTTCCAAACGGTGGCGCGTACTGCGGCTCGGGCATTCGCCGAGGCCGGGTTAGCGGTGGAGGACGTCGACGTCTTCGAGGTGCACGACGCATTCACCATCGGCGAGATCCTCACGCTCGAAGCAATCGGTGTCGCAGCTCGGGGCGAAGGTGCAGCACTCGCTCCGTCGGGCCACACACGCTTGGGTGGGCCGCAACCGGTCAATCCCAGCGGCGGGCTGCTGTCTCGCGGGCACCCGCTCGGCTCGACCGGGTTGGCCCAAACCGCCGAGTTGGTCTGGCAATTGCGTGGCGAGGCCGGCGAACGCCAAGTCGCCGGCGCACGGATCGCGCTCCTTGAAACAATGGGCGGCGGTGCTGCCGGTGTCGATGCCAACGCTTGCGTCATCGCGTTGCTGCGCGGACCCGGCTCGTGAGCGTTCCAACCAGCGACGTCGATCTCCTCGCGCCGAACGCAATCGCTGACCCTCACGCCATTTTCGCAGCACTGCGCGAGCTGGGCCCGATCGTGTGGCTCACACGACATCGGGCGTGGATGTTCACCACCCACGAGGCCGTCCGACTCGGTTTCCACGATCAACGACTCTCGAGTGATCGGTTGACACCGCTCGAGGCGCGGCTCGACGACAGCTCGCGCGCCGCAATGGGTCAGACCTTTGACCTGCTGCGCGGGTGGATGGTGTTCCACGACGAACCCGAGCACACCCGATTGCGGGAGCCGCTCCGTCGAACATTCACGCCGTCCCGTGTCACCGACCTCCGGCCGCGAATCGAAGAAATCGTCGACGAGTTGCTCGATGACCTCGCCGGCATCGACGAACCCGACCTCGTTCGCGACTTCGCGTTTCCGCTACCGGCAATCGTGATCGCAGAACTGCTCGGCGTACCAGCAGAGGACCGCGACGATTTCAAGCACTGGAGCGACCAGCTCGCCGCCATCGTGTTCGGCTCGGCCAACCGAACAGCTGGCATCGAGCGGGCGGCGGCAGGCAGCGCCAAGTTCGTCGACTACTTCACCGGCCTCGTCGACCGAAACACCAGCGAGCCCACCGACAACTTGATCTCGGCGCTCATTGCGGTGACCAACGACGATCCCGATGCCGGCCTGGCTCCGACCGAGTTGGTCGGGGCGCTGACGTTGCTGTTGTTCGGTGGCCACGAGACGACTACCAACCTGATCTCGAACTCGATGCACTCACTGCTCCAGCATCCTGCACAGCAGCGGCGGTTGCGGTCGCAGCCCGACAAGCTCGGAGGCGCACTCGAAGAGCTGCACCGCTTCGACGGCTCAACGAAACTGATGGTGCGCGTTGTCGGCGAAGACCATGAACGCGACGGCATCGCGATGGAGGCAGGCCAGACCGTGTTTCTCGGCGTGCTCGGCGCCAACCGCGATCCGGTCGTGTTTGGCGATCCCAACGATCTGCGCCTCGATCGCTCGAATGCCCGATCGCATCTGGGTTACGGATACGGCGGCCATTTTTGCCTCGGCGCAGCGCTCGCCCGGCTGGAAACCGAGGTGGCGGTCGGTCGCCTGATCGAGCGATTCCCTCATCTGGCGCTACGCGACGACGCAGCCGTCACCTGGGGCGAGGTCCTGCTTGGGCGCGGCCCGACCGTGCTGCCGATCAGCCTCTAAACCGGGGCCCAGCCAGCAAGGTCAGTAGCTGGCGCCGAGGCCGGCGCGTGCGTCGGTCTGGATGCCGTACGGCGGGATCGGGTAGCGCAGACCGTTACGTGACAGCGCCTCCATCCCGTCAATCGCCTGCACGAGTTGATGCGGCTGCAGCGCCATCAACATTTCGTCGTCCTGCACGCCGCCATAGCGACGTTCGGCGTAGCACGGGATCGACAGGCTCGGCTCGCCCGTCGACAAGGCGCGGCCCCACGAATCAGCGCACGACGACTCACCAACACAGCCCCATTCGAGCTTCTTGTACCCCGACCATTGGAGGCCGTTAATGAGCAGGATCATCTGGCCGGGTGTTGCGTAGATCATGCAGATGTCTGGCGGATCGAGTCGGCCCGTGCTGAGCGGCGACACCGCCATTGCCTCGTACTTGCCAATGGGGACCACGTGCATCGCAGCCTGGTGCGCTGCCGAATCTTCGATGGTCTCGAACCACACGCCTGCCATGTGCTTGCCCGAGTACCACTCGTCATCCTGAGCGCCGAGCCCGAGGACAGCCTGGCACTGAGCACCCACCAGGTCGGCGCCGGTGATCCCGACGGTCCAGTTGAGGCGCGATGCCATCGACACGATCTGGTCGGCGGTGTGGATGTCCTTTGGCCGCCGGATCTTTGGGACCGCTTCCATCTCGGCTGCGGTCTCGAACATCTTCATGCCGATCGGCGTCGTGCGGATACGCAGCACCTTGTCGAGCCGGGCCAGAGTCGTCGGCCAGTCGAGGTCGCCAGGCGCGCCCTTGCGAATGTGGACAGCTTGCTCGCTACTCGTGTCGGTCATGCGGTACTCCCAAAGTGGTCGGGTCGGTGTGTGGACAATGTGCTGGCGATCCGGTCGATCACCCTGTCGAGAATCTCTGACGACGTCGCCACGTTGATCCGTGCGTGCCCTCGGCCGCCCGTTCCAAACTTCTCGCCGCTCGACAGCGCCACCTGCGCGTGTTCGAGCAGCCATTCAGACGGGTCGTCGCCAATGTCGTACGCGGAGAAGTCGAGCCAGCCGAGGTAGGTCGCTTGTGGGAGCTGGAAGCCGACGTCAGGGAGGTCGACAGCGAGTCGGGTGGCGAGCTGGTGACGGCGAACTTCGATCGTGCGGCGCACCGCCCTCAGCCAGTCGTCGCAGGCCGTCCACGCAGCGAGCGTGCCGGTGATCCCGAGCGTGCTCGGTGAGCCCTGGAGGTGACCCGGCATCGTCGCCAGGGTCGCCGCGAGCGGCGCATGGTCGATGTGCGCCACGGCGGTGCGTAGGCCAGCGAGGTTGAAGGTCTTGCTTGCTGAGCCGAGGGTGACCAGCCGGCCGGCGAATCGCTCGTCGGTTGCGCCCAATGGCAGGAATCCTGGCTGGTGGGTCAGGTCGCCCCAAATCTCATCGGTGATCACGAGCAGGTCGTGTCGCTCGGCAACGTCGGCCACGGCCGCGATTTCGTCGGCGTCAAAGATGCGGCCCGTCGGGTTGTGCGGGTTGCAGAACAGGATGATTTTGGTCGTGCCATCGATCGCCGCTTCGAATTGCTCGACGTCGAGCTTCCAGCCGTCGGTGATCAGTGGCACCTCGATCCGTCGACGACCGCTGTTGGCGATCGCATCGAGGAACGGGTAGTAGATCGGCGTGAATACGACGACCCCGTCGCCCGGATCGGTCGTGTTCCAGAGCGCCACTTCCAACGCGTGAAGTGCGCTGGTGAACGGGTGGATCTGCTCGACGTCGGGGCGCCACCCATGGCGACGTTCCTGCCAGTCGGCATACGCCGGAGCAAGGTCGACCGCAAATGGCCCGTACCCGAGGTCGCCGCGTTCGGTATGGGCACGAATCGCGTCGAGGACGGGCGCTGGCGGGTCGAAGTCCATGTCGGCAACCCACGCAGCGAGCACATCAGGACCGTGCTTCGACCACTTGATTCCAACTCGCCCGCGTACCCGTTCCTCGCTCACGGTGAGCAGCTCGTCGGGTGTGCCCATGTCCGAACGGTAGTCAGTGGAGCGCGACGCCCGATCAGCGAGGCGTCGCGACAGTCACCCACGGCGCGACGGACTCGGGACGAACTCGGGACGAACTCGGGACGAAAAGAAGCGGATTCCGCCGCATCCCGTCCCGAGAATCCCCTCGCCGGGTCCAGCCGAGCCGAACGAGCGTCAGGCCGGGCGAATCGGGTTCTTGTACGTGTCGAGGTACGTGATCTCGGCGACGTCGTCACGCTTGGCCGGCTTGAAGTCCGTGCCCTTCGTGTACGCAACGGGCAGCAGCCCAGCCTGCGTCATGTGGTCGGGGATGCCGAGGATCTCGGCGGCTTCCTGTTCCTTGCCGAGATGCAGGGTGGTGAGGCAGCTGCCGAGGCCGCGGCTGCGTAGCGCGAGCTGGAAGCTCCACATTGCCGGCATGATCGAGCCCATCAGCCCGGCAGCGGCGTTGGCGCTGTTGTCTTGCAGGCGACCGATGATCAGCGGGATCACGAGTACCGGCACTTCGCCGAGCTTCTGTGCCAGAAAGTTTGCCGAGTCGATGACGCGGCCCTGCTGGGTGCCCGTGTCGGCCTGGTCGGCAGCCGCTGCGAGGTACTCGCCACCGGCGTCGCGGTACAGCTTGGCGAGTGCTTCCTTCTTCTCGGCGTCGCGGATGACCATCCAGCGCCAGCCCTGCTGGTTGGAACCAGTGGGGGCCTGCACCGCGAGCTGGAGGCACTCGAGGAGCACGTCGTCGGGCACTTCCCGATCGAAGTCGAGGCGTTTACGCACCGCACGAGTGGTCGAGAGGAGTGCGTCAGTTTGATCGAGATCGAAGTCCATGCCGCCCATGTTGGCCGAAGTCGGTGGAGCCAGATGTCATCGGCGGCGCAGCACTGGATCGTGGCGGGTGTCGCTCCACCGTGTCTCACCGAACCGGACCAGGCATGCTGGTGACGTGACCACTCCGATCTCGATCCTCGACCTCGCGTTCATCGGTGCTGACGAAACGGCTGCCGACGCATTCCGAACGAGCGTCGCGATTGCGCAGCGCGCCGAACAGCGCGGGTACGAGCGCATCTGGTACGCCGAGCATCACAACATGGCATCGATCGCGTCGTCAGCGACGAGCGTGCTCATCGCGCACGTCGCCGCGCACACGTCGACGATCCGCCTGGGTTCGGGCGGCATCATGTTGCCGAACCACTCGCCACTGGTGATCGCCGAGCAGTTCGGCACGCTCGCGACACTGCACCCCGACCGCATCGACCTCGGACTCGGTCGGGCGCCCGGCAGTGATCAAAACACGATGCGGGCCATGCGCACCGACCCTCGTGCGTCCGACCGGTTCCCCGACGACATCCGCGAGCTGCAGGGCTACCTCGGCGCCGCGTCGATCGTTCCGGGTGTCATCGCCATACCCGGTGCCGGCACGAACGTGCCGCTTTACATCCTCGGGTCGTCACTTTTCGGCGCGCGCCTTGCAGCAAAGTTCGGTCTGCCATATGCCTTTGCCTCCCACTTCGCACCGACACATCTGCTCGACGCCATCGCGACGTACCGCAACGAGTTTCAACCGTCCGAACAGCTGAGTGAGCCCTACGCCATGGCCGGGATCAACGTCATCGCATCGGAAACTGAAGAGGATGCCGAACGACAACGGGTCGATGTGAGCCGCCGACGGATCGCCCGTTTCGTCACCCCCAGCCGCGACCTGAGTCCGGTCGAGGCCGACGAACTCCTGGCATCACCGCAGGGCCAACAGATCGCTCAGATGATGCACTACACCGCTGCCGGCACCGCCGAGACGGTGCATCGTTACCTCGAGAATTTCGCCGAAGCTGTCGGCGTCGACGAGCTGATGACCGTGCACCCGTCGCCGACCATCGACGAGCGTCTCCGCTCCATCGACCTGCTGGCTGACGCCCGCGACGCAGTTTCCATCGCAGTCTGAGACCGGACGGGTTGCACTCACACGGCGGGGCTGTCTCGTTGCGGTGAACGATTGCGGGCTCGGTTCCCTTGATCTACTCGGAAGCGCAACCAAGCACCCCTGCTCGACCACCGTTTCAGTTGGGGTCTGACCCCAACTGAAACGGTGAGAGGTAACACCAAAATGCCGAAGGCCCGGCACCATCGTTGGTACCGGGCCCTCAGGGGGAGAGAAATGGAACGCCGCCGGGTTAGTCGGCGTCGGAGCTTGCGGCTTCTTTCGCGATGTCGGCGCGCACTTCGTCCATATCGAGCGCCTTGACCTGACCGATCAGGTCGTCGAGCGCGTGACCGGGCAGGGCACCCGGCTGCGAGAAGATCTGGATGCCGTCGCGGAAGATCATGAGCGTCGGGATCGAGCGGATCTGGAGGGCTC
>JBNMOS010000007.1:0-52483 GCA_051275435.1 Ilumatobacter sp. | reverse complement strand
CCACCAAGGCAGGCCTCGCCGACCTCGTCGGCCTCGTCAACACGAAGGCCAATTCCGCCGACGTCTACACCAAGGCCGAAGTCGATGCAGCACTGCTGGCGCTCACGCCGATTGCGAGGAGCGCACGTAGGGGCAACGTGAGTGGCGACTTCAGTGCGCGTTCGGTCGCGCTCTCCGTCACGATCGAGGCGCCCGTAGCTGGCCTCATCCAGATCAATGCAGGCTCGTGGATCGATAACGCTGCGGAGGGCCAGTACAACTGCAGGTTGACGATCGGAGCGGGAGAAACAGGAGGCGCCGGCAACATTGGGGATCTGGAAGATACCGATCGTTTGCTGGACCTCAGCCCCGATGTCGACAGCTTGTGCCAGACGAGCGGTGCGGTTTCTGTGAGCGCCGGGACCCACGTCATCAACCTGGTACTCAAGACGCCGGTGGCTTCGCCGAACTCATACGACGACGCAACACTCGACGCTCTCTTCATTCCCGGTGGGACCCTGACAATCGTGGCAAACAACGAAAGCTAAACGAGTCGTGGAGCGGCTCCCGATCCGGGAGCAGCGCCGTGACACTTGAGGTTGACGCGCGTGCGAGGGCCTGCCACACAAAATCCTGGAGGGAATGGTGTCCACGGCCATATGCCGCTGTTTGCCTCACGCCTGCCGGGCCCTAGGCTTGCCCCTGTTGTGATCGAGGAAGAAATTGACTACGCCGCACGGCATCGCCGCCGCCGCCGTCAACGCACCGCCGCCGCCCTGGTCGCGGCCGGTTTCGCTGCGGCCACGGTATTTCCCTCAATCTCAGCGATCTTCTGAGCCGATCTACGCTCAACTCACCAAGTAGACACGTCGCCTGCGCCGCTGTCAGGGCAATGGAGCGAACGCAGCGTCGGGCTCGTCATCGCCGGGCGGTGTGACCAACCCGGGATACAAGACCTCGAAGTCGGCCAGCATCTCGTCGAGCGGAAGGTCGTCGTAGCTCCCTCGCTCGGCCACGTATTCCATGTGCCGACGACCGGTTTGGTCGAACGGATGCATCAGAGCATCGTCGGTTCCGTCGAAGTCGAGCACCTTCACACCAAATCGGTCGCACAATTCCATGTTGAATGCCGAGCTGACCTTGAACCACCGGTCACCGAGCCGAAGTTCGCTGTACCCGTGCCAGTAGAAGACATCGGTCCCCATTCGCGCAGAGAGCTTCTCACTCGTCAGGTGATTGCGAACGTCAGCGAACCCAAGCCGAGCAGGGATCCCAGCACGCCGAGCAGCAGCCGTGAGGAGCACTGCTTTGGGGACGCACCAGTTCGACGAGGTCGCAGCAATCGAGCTCGCCCGATAGTCGATGCTCGCCCGGCTGATGTTGTACGGGTCGTAACGGATGCCGTCACGAACAGCCTGGAACAGCGCAACAGCGACTGCGGTGGGGTCATCGGCAAGAACGTCGTCGAGAGCATGATCCACAAATCTGCCCACTTCGGCGCTATCTGCATCGATGAACCACGTTGCTGCAGTGAGCGAATCATCTGTCATCTCAGCATGGTTTCACAGCATGGGCTGCTCATCTCAAGCGGTCGGAACCAGGCCCGGCTCGAGCCCGACACTGAGCATCTCAAACGCCGACACGAAACCGATTCGTCGGTACAACCGGTTCGTCGCAGCATTCGAAGATTGCGTGTTCAGCACGACCACGTCGACCTTCTGACGTTCCATCTGCTGCGCCGATACCCCTGCCGTGAAGGCCGAAGCATGCCCGCGCCCGCGCGCATCGTGCGGCGTGTACACGAGGCCGATTCGCACCACGCCGAAGCGAACAGCCGAGATCACGAGTTGGCTGACCACCTCGCCCTTGACGCGGTACTCGATCAGACGATTCTCGTTGATCGCCCGCTCCATCTGCGCAACCGATTCGTCGAGCGTCCGCACGAGCCCGGTCTCGTTACCGAACGCATGGTTCCACTCGGCAGCCTGTTCGAGCCGATCTCGGTCGCTGACAAACGCTCGGCCCTTGCGCCGCTTCGACGGCTCGTGCAGCTCATCGAGCCGGTACATCCGGAACAACTCCGACGCCATCGGGATGCCGTCGCAGCGCTCTGACCATCGCCCCACAACAGAGGCGACTGCACCTGCTGGGCCAATAATCTGGAGCGGCCCGTCGACCGGCAACTCGTCGGCAACCAAGACCGCTGCAGCAGTCGTCATCTCGGAGAGCGTGCACATCGTGCCCGCACAGAACGCAGCACCCACCGTTGTGCCCGCTTCTGAGACGCGCCACAACTCGAAGTCGACGGTCGGCGACAGTGCCGCAGTCACCATGTTGCTACCGACTGGGTCAGCGCGGAAAAGATCACCACACTGTTCGAGTGCGGCATGGGTGTCGGTGATCATCTCAATGTCGGCCACGCCACAGCGTCGCACACCACGACCTGCCTACTGACATGCGATACTTCCAATCACATGGCCACACCCGACGACCACCAATTCGCCGCCGACATCGCCACCCAGGCAGGCGAATTACTTCTCGCCGTCAGGGCGGAGTTTGCAGCCACCGATCGCGACCCGAGCGAGCTGAAAGACGAAGGCGATCGTCGCAGCCACATCTTGCTGATGGAGCTGCTGGCCGCTGGGCGACCCAACGATGCCGTCCTGTCCGAAGAAGGTGCCGACGACACAGCCCGACTCACCGCCGAACGCGTCTGGATCATCGACCCGGTCGACGGCACCCGCGAGTTCAGCGAGCCGCCGCGCTCTGACTGGGCAGTTCATGTCGCACTCGTCGAGCAGCACACACCGACGGTTGGCGCGGTCGCCCTTCCCGGCCTCGCCACCACCTTGCACACCGGACAACCTCCGACGCTCCCACCAGCCATCGACGGGCCACTGCGCATCGTGTGCAGCCGCACGCGGCCCGGTGCTGCTGCCGATGTCCTCGTCGAAGCACTCGGTGGCGAACTGGTGCGCATGGGTTCTGCCGGCGCCAAGTCGATGGCGGTCGTCAGAGGCGAGGCCGACATCTACGCACATACCGGCGGCCAGTACGAGTGGGACTCCTGTGCTCCCGCAGCCGTGGCTGCTGCCGCCGGTTTGCACGCGTCACGACTCGACGGTTCACCGCTGCGCTACAACGCCGCGAACCCGTACCTGCCAGACCTGTTGATCTGCAGACCAGAACTCGCCGAACGAGCCATCGCCGCGCTGCGCGGCGTCTAAACGATCAACCGACTGACCGAATGGTGCGGTCGGGCAGCGTGACGTCCAAGAGTTCAAAGTCGCTGCTCCGCTGACTCCAGGACCATTCCGCACCCGCCGGAAATGTCACCGCGTCACGCATTCCGAACTGTTCGGTTCGTCCATCGACGTGCAACGTGGCAGTGCCGGCGAGCACGACGTTCATGGCGAACTCGCCATCGTGCGTGAGTGCCATTCCCGTGCGTACGGCGGCGTTGGACGCAGTGAGCACACGGGCGCCTGCGAGGCCGTTGGTCGCTGCACCGATGCCGGTGTCGCGTTCGTCAAAACCTCCGCAAACCGACGGCACCGTCTTGGCACCGGCGGCGATGTGGCGGACGAATTGCTGCCCACCGAAATCACGATCACGATCGATCGTCGACGTGGGCAGGGTGATCGTGTGCTCGGCGACCGTGTCGTGTTCGGCGGGGCAACCAATCTCGATCACTTCGAGACCCGGCGAACTCCGCAGTACACGATGTCGAATTTCCGGCGGCTGGAGCACGCAGTCGCCTGCCTCCATCCGGAACGGGTCGCCCTGATCCTCGTAGACGACCTCGACCCAGCCGGCGGCAACGAAGATCATCTGGAAACGAATGCGATGGAAGTGGACGTAGTCAGCGACCGCTCCCCCGTCGGCAATCAGGATGTGCGATGCAATGAATCGACCGCCCCAACGATCAGGCAGCAGGTCGCGATAACCCATCCCGGCACGCCCGAGGCCGAATTCGCTATCGACAGTTTCCGGTGCCTTCACGATCGTGAGCGACGGTTCGTTCTCGGGGACGACGACATCGAGCGATGCCGAACCGATTTCGACGACCGTGCCGTTCGGTGCCTTCAACTGCATCACCGGAGTCCCAGCGGGAACGCCAGCTCGTCGCACCAAGACATGGCCAGCGACATCGACGTCGCCACGGCGTAGGCGGACGCGACCGCCGTCACCGCCACCAGCATCGAAGAGCACGATTTCGCGTGGATCGTCAGCAGGCGAGATCGTTGCGATTCGGAACCCGATGTCATCAATGAAGAAACGAGTCATCGCGTCGAGATCGGTGCACGCCAGCACAGCTTCGACCGACGTGATGTCAGGGGTGGTCGTCACACCGCCTGGTTTACCAGCCCGGGTGCGGCCCGTCGCAACCAACCGACACTTTCTACAATCATCCACCGACCCACGTGTTCGTCCACGGCAACCCCGAAGTCGCCGCTCGGGCGATGGGCACATGTTCGTTCTCCTCGATCGAGACCGCAGCGTTATGAATGACGCGGTGTTGGTTGCATCGCTAGCCTTCGGCGGTGCATTCAGGGCGCCGCCGACCGCTCATCGCGTATGCGATCTGCAGTGCGTTAGCCCTCGCGGCATGCGGCGAAGCCACAACGATCTCGGCACCGGCGCCAACCCCAATCACTACCGAGACAGTGACGACGGCTCCCGTACCACCGGCTCCCCTGCCATCGGCTCCCGCGGCGTCGCCCACATCGAGCGTTACGCCCTCGACCGTGCTCGCTGCCACCACGACCACAAGCACAACTCCCCCATCGACAACGACCGCATCGACGACCAGCACGACAGCGGACCCGTCACCCGCCGCACCAACCACCACAGCGGTGTCCCCGACAATCGCCACGCTCCCGGTAGCGGCATTGCCCAACCCGGCGATGCCACTCAGCAACGCCGCCTTCGAAGTCTTAGCTCGCAACAACGCCGCGGCGTCGATGACGGTGATGCGCGACGGCGTCGTGATTGTCAACCGAGCGTCGGGAAGCACCATCGACGGCAACCTGGCCACGCCAGACTCCCCAATGGTCGTTGCGAGCGTGAGCAAGCTCGTCACAGCCTTCGCCATCGCACGGCTCGACCAGGAGGGCCTCCTCGACGTGAACGGCACGATGCCGTGGGCACTGATGGGCCTCGTACCGAACGAGGACTGGAACGACGTCACCATTCGCGAGCTACTCGATCACACCTCGGGTATGCCCGTCGCTCGCGAGTCGTGGTTCGTCGGCGGAACCGATTGCCGCGGCTTCCTCCCGTCACTCCTCGCTTCCGGGCCCCAGAGCCACCGGGGCGTTTGGCGATACTCCAACGGCAACTACTGCGCACTCGGCCTGCTGGTCGAGTTCATCATCGGCCAACCACTCGACGTTGCAATCCAACAACTCGTTTTCGATCCGCTCGGCATCGACGGCGTCCACCTATCTACCGGCGGCCTCCTTCCCACCGACGTCCCACATCTCGACGACGTCAGCCGACTCTCACGGCTCGGCGGAGCAGGCACCTTCGTCATCTCAACCGAGGACCTCGCAGCAATGGTCGCCTGGACCGCCGCCAGCGACATCGCGGCGCTCCGACCGCCTGGCTTGTTCACCGATCAGTACGGATGGGGCCACACGGGCACGGTGTCCGGATCGATCAGTTGCATCTGGGTGTTCGAACTCGGACGCACCGTCGTCGCTGCAACGATCGCCGGCAACTCACCAGCCAAGGGCGGCGAGCTTTGTGACCGCGTCGTTCCGGCAACCGCCGACGACCTCGGTATCGGACAGGGCATCCCAATTCGTACCCCCTGACACCGTGACCCGCCAGAGGGAGTGGCCCGAGAGAGGGCCGGGAAAGCGCGGAAGAGAGAGGACGCAGGAAAAGAGGGCGCCGGGAGACAGACGCGGGAGGCAGGTGAACGGTGCGTCGGTCAGAGATTCCAGCGCTGTTTGGCAGCGAGGATCGTCGGAACACCGATCTCGCCCACCGACGCGAGTTCTGGCCGATACTTTTCGCCGATCAGTGCCGACAGCGTGGCGCCGGTCGAATACGCCAGCGCTTCAAGGTCGTATCCGCCCTCCAGTGCGACGAGTGTCCGGCCGGCTGGCACCAGAGCCTGGAGGCGAACAGCGAGGTCGGCGAAGTCGGCCGAGGTCAGTTCGAGCCCTGCGAGCGGATCGGCTCGGTGCCCATCGAAACCGGCCGAGATGAACAGCCAGTCCGGCGCGAATCGAGCGATCACTGGCGCAATGACCTCGTCGACTGCACGCCGGAAAACATCGCCACGTGTGCCGCTCGGGAACGGCAGGTTGAGGTTCGACATCGGCGCATTCGGCCCACCGGTTTCGTCGGCCCGCCCGGTGCCCGGATAGAGCGGCGATTCGTGCGTCGACACATACAGCACGCGAGGGTCGTCGTAGAAAATGTCCTGGGTGCCATTGCCATGGTGGACGTCCCAGTCGACGATGGCGACGCGCTCGCCCTGCTGCGCAACCAGCGCAGCGGCGACAGCGACGTTGTTGAAGAGACAGAAGCCCATGGCTTGGTCGGCAACTGCATGGTGGCCGGGTGGGCGACTCGCAGCGAAGGCGATATCACAGTCGCCGGCGCGCAGCGCGTCGACGCCATCGAGCACAGCACCGACAGCACGGCTCGCAGTCGTCCACGACCCCGGCGCCATATATGTGTCGCCGTCGATCATCCCGCCACCGCGTTCGGCAATGCCCCTGATCAATGCGACATGTTCCACGGTGTGCGCCGCGCCGATCTCGCCAGGAGTTGCCAACCGCGGTACCCGGAACTCGACAGCGTCGAGTAGTCCTGCTTCGGAGATACCCGCCAGCGCCGCGTCGAGGCGTGCGGGGCACTCGGGATGCCCAGCGGGAGCGCTGTGCATGTCGAGCTCGGCTGAGGTGAAGACGGCGATCGGCACTGCCACATGAACACTGTAGGGAATTGCGCTTCGCCCCACACAGGTCAGCGTGGGAGGTGCCATGCTGGTCGGGTGACCGGCGACGAAACCCCACCCGACGTCATCAGTTCGAAGTGGGCGACATCGGTCGTGCTCGGCAGCGGTGACACTGCGTACATCAGGCCGCTGACGACCGACGACAAGGCTGCGTTGTCGGGCTTCCACCAACGCCAATCACCCGAGAGCATCTACCGCCGCTACTTCTCGCCAAAGCCCGAACTGAACGCCCGCGAACTCGAGCACTTCACCGACATCGACATGGTCGACCGCGTCGCTCTGGCAGTCGAGTCGCAGAACCAATTCGTTGCCTGGGCGAGCTACGAGCGCTGGCCCGGACGCAACGAGGCCGAGGCCGCATTCATGGTCGACGATCAGTTCCAGGGACGTGGCATTGCAACGCTGCTACTCGAACACCTCGCCGCCATTGCCCAGTCCAACGGGATCGAGCGGTTCACTGCCGAAGTTCTCGGCGACAACCGCGGGATGCTCGCCGTCTTCTCGAAAGCCGGATGGCCCTTGCAGCGCCGATTTGATTCCGGCGTGGTCGACCTCGACTGGGATCTGGCCAGCACCGACGAATTTCTCGACAGCGTCGAACGTCGCGAGCAGCGTGCCGACTCGCGTGCCGTCGCCCGGTTACTGCTCCCGAAGGCGATCGCCGTCATCGGCGCGTCCAACAGGCCGAACAGCGTCGGCGAGGCACTCTGGAACCACGTCATCGACAGCGTCAAGGTCCCTGCCTACCCGGTCAACCCGCACCACACTGAACTGTCGCACCGGCGGTGTTACTCCTCTGTAGACGAACTGCCCGACGACGTAACACTCGCGATCGTCGCAGTTCCTCCGCCGCAACTCGAAGCCACGATCGACGCCTGTATCGCCAAGCTGATGCGCGGAGCAATCGTCATCACTGATGTCGACGGCTCCGGGATTGACATCGACGCACTTGTCCTGCGGGCGCGACGCAACGGTTTACGCATCATCGGCCCAGCGAGCATGGGCGCCGCGTCTCCGCACGTCGACACCCAACTCCAGGCGGCTCTGGTCAATGTCACGCTGCCCGCCGGCCACGTCGCAATCTCCTTGCAGTCCGGTTCTCTCGGCGGCTCGGTGCTTCGCCACGCCGACAACGTCGGCCTGGGGCTCTCGTGGTTCGTGTCGCTCGGCGACAAAAGCGACATCTCGGGCAACGACCTCCTGCAGTTCTGGGAAGACGACGACAACACCCGAGTGATCGCGATGTACACCGAGTCGTTCGGTAACCCGCGCAAATTCGCTCGGATCGCCCGAAGGGTGTCGCTGACCCGGCCGATCGTCGCAGTCCGCACCGGCTCGGCAGCCGACGGCACCCTCGGCAGCGCACTGTTCCAGCAGGCCGGGCTGATTGAGGTGCCGACGGTGCACGCCTTGATCGACACTGCACGCGTGCTCGCCACGCAGCCGGTACTCCGCGGCCCCGACATCACGATCATCACCAACTCTCGGAGTCCGGCCACCCTCGCAGATGCCGCACTTGCGACGGCAGGGTTACGTGGAACCGTCCACCGACTCCCGGTCGAAGCAACCGATGACGAGTTCGCCGCAGCAATGACGATGGCGCTCGCCTCCGACGACGTTGACGGCCTCATGGTCATCCACGCTCCGGCGGTGGCTTCCGATGTCGACTCGGCCACCGCCGAGGCCATCGCTCGACATGCAATCAGCGACACCAAGCCGGTGCTGGCCGTCCTGCTCGGTGGCGCCGACGGACCCGTTCAGCCAGGTTCAGATGTCCCCGCGTTTGCTTTCCCCGAACAGGCCGCAGCCGTACTGGGGCGCTCCCATGCCTACGGCCGCTGGCTCGCATCAGAAGCGCTGATCGAAGATGCGCCGGTCGCCAAGATTGACCCGGAGTCTGCCCGCCAACTGATCGAAGACGCATTGGCGGCCTCAGCAATCGAGCAGGTGCCCGGCACCGACGCACAGTTGTCTGCCGAGCAGGCTGGCAAACTGCTGGCGTCGTACGGCATCACGATGCCTCGTTCGCTATCGGCAACGGCCGAAACTGCAATCGCTGTCGCCAATACCATTGGCTACCCGGTCGCAGTCAAAGCAGCCAATCGCGCCGTCGGCCGGTCAGTCAAGGCCGGCATCGCACTCGACTTGAACGAAGACGACGACGTCGCGCAGTCGATCGAGCAGATGAAGCAGTCGCTCGGCGACAGCGCCGGGCCGTTCACCGTGCAGGAGATGGGCGCCCCTGGGTTCGATGTCCGGATCCGGTGCGAGCACGACGACCGGCTCGGCGTCATCGTGTCGGTCGGGCTTGGCGGGGTGCACGCCGATGTCATCGACGATCGCACAACGCGCGTTGCCCCGGTCTCGCGCTCGGCCGCCACGGCGATGCTGGCGGAGACGAAGGTCGCGGCCGCACTCGAAGCAGCCGGGATCGATGCGTCTCGGCTCGTCGAAACGATCTGCCTCGCCGCACTGCTTGCGTCGGATCATCCGACCGTGTCGCTCCTCGACCTCAACCCGGTCATCGTCAGCTCCGATTCAGCGATGGTCACTGACACCCACGTGCGTCTTGTTCCGCACGACCACGGATCGACCCCGATCCGTAAGCTCGACTAATTCTCTGCGCCTCCGACCCACTTGCAGTGTCGATGGTCCACGTTTTGTTCAGTCCACGATGCAAACATCGAGGGCGTGAGTCCCGGAATCATCATCCCGATCGTCCTGCTGTTCATCTGTATCGGTAGCGGCCTGGCCGTGTACAAGCGAACGATGAAAAACATGGCGCCGGATAGCACGACACGCCACGTCAACGGCGCCCGTCTGACCAGCGAGCGGCTACGCACGCTTCCAACTCCGCCGTGGCGCTTCGTCTTCGAGATCTCTGACGACAAGTTGGGCGGCGTCGATCATGTCATCATCGGCCCCTCCGGCGTGATCGCCGTGAGTACCCAGGTACTCGACCGTCCGGTGCTGGCGGATCACCCCGATCCACATCTTGTCGCCAACGCTGCACTCATGCGCGGCCCCGTCGACGAGCTCGCCAAGCGTGCTGGCTTGAGCTGCGACGTCCTCGCCAAGGTGTACTGGGGCACGGCCCAGCCTGAGCGCCCAGCAGCCGTTCAGTCGATGCATGCCACGCTGATCGTTGAGGGGCAACGACTCAACGACTGGCTCCTCACGCTGCCACCCGGGCCGTTGACCCAGGCTCAGATCGATCTTGCGTGGCAGGCGATTCTCACCGGCATCGGACGCCCAGATCCCCTGGCCTAATCACCTCGCATGAACCCCTCACCCGAACTCCCACAGGCCACCAGGTCGAGACGCCGGACCGGCTGCTACGTTCAGCCGCATGACGACCGCCGCTGAATTCACTGGCCCATCCGTCGAGTTGCTGCAGGCGCTGATTCGCAACGAGTGCGTCAACGACGGCACCCCCGATTCGGGCAACGAGACCCGTAACTCCGACCTGCTGGTGAGCTACCTCGAGGGCACCGGCGTCGACATCCAGACGTACACACCTCGCGCAGGCCGCGACTCAATGATCGCGCGTATCGCTGGTTCCGATCCGGACGCCCCCTCGCTGTGCCTCATGGGCCATACCGACGTCGTGCCGGTCAACCGCGATGGTTGGACCCACGATCCATTCGCGGCCGACATCATCGACGGCGAAATTTGGGGGCGCGGTGCGGTCGACATGCTCAACCTCACCTCGACGATGGCAGTGGTGTTCCGTCAACTCGCCAACGAAGGCTTCAAGCCCAAGGGCGACTTGATCTACTTCGGCGTCGCCGACGAAGAAGCTGGCGGCGTGTGGGGTGCCGAATGGATGGCTGAGCATCACTGGGACGACATGCGTGCCGATCATGTCCTGACCGAACTCGGAGGCTGGTCGACGGTCGATGACCACGGCACCCGAACCGTCACTGTCAACGTCGGCGAGAAGGGCTTGGCGTGGCGGCGCCTCCGAGTGAAAGGCACACCTGGCCACGGGTCCATGCCATTTGGCGCAGACAACGCATTGATCAAAGCTGCCGAAATTGTGCGCCGGATCGCCGACTACCGCCCATCGGCTCACATCGACGACATCTGGGAAGCTCAGGTCGATGCGTTTGGCCTGCCAGACGAACTCCGCGATGCCCTTAAGTCATCGGAAAAGATCTGGGACACGTTGAAGGACCTGCCGCCGGGGATGGCGCGCACCTGTCATGCGCTGACCCACACGACGTTCTCACCCAACGTTGCCCACGGTGGCCAGAAGACCAACACGATTCCCGACGTCATCGACATTGATGTCGACATCCGAACGGTTCCTGGCACGACGAAGGACGACGTCGAGCAACACCTACGCGATGCCATCGGCGACCTCTACGACCACGTCGAGGTCAGCGAACTTCAAAGCTCAAATCCGACCACGTGCGACTACGGGCCCGGCAACCCGCTCTGGGACGCCGTCACCAAACACACACAGATCGCCTACCCCGGAGCGAAGCTCATCCCCGGCCTGATCACCGGCGGCACCGATGCACGCTTCTACCGCGAACGCGGCAGCGTTGCCTACGGCGCCGGTTTGTTCTCCGGCAAGATGGATTTCGCCACGTTCGGCGCACGGTTCCATGGCAACGACGAGCGCATCGACATCGAATCGATTGGCATGTCAGCCGAGTACTTCTACGGCATCACCAAAGACCTCCTCGGCTGATGTCCGCGTTGCGTCTCCCAAAATGGAGACCATCTCTCATCACCAGCAGGCCGAGTCGATCACAGTTTCGGATAGCGAGCCAAAGCTGCCCGAAACTGAGACAGCTACTGCGCAATTGGAGTGAGAAACGGTCTCAAATTTGGCTGGCTCGGCTGAATATTGGTCAGATGAGCGTGAAGCCGCGGCGCATCGGAACGAGGACCCGCTCCTCGGTGAACCCGAGTGAGGCGTAGAGACGACGTGCCGCATCGTTGGCCGAGCGGACGGTGAGGTGGGCGTGCGTCGCATCACCGTGCCGAGCCTGCATCGCAGCAGTGATCAACATGCGACCCCAGCCTGCTGCCCGATGCTCGCCAGCCACACCGAGGTAGTCGATGTACAGGGATTGGTCGTTCTCAAAGATCGTGGCGACGTAACCAATCACCTCGTCCTCGACGACAGCCACAAAGCGTTGGCGACGCTCGTCGGTCTGGCTGACGAGCAAGGCCCCAGGTGTATGCGTTCCGGGGAAGATCTGGTCGTGCAGGGCAGCAACCGCGTCATGGTGTTCTTCCGCCATCTCCACGACTGCACTGTTCGGCGTGGTGGCGACCCCGAGCATGCCTGCCGTGTTCAACACGACGGAACCCTCGTGAGCAACAAATCCATGCCGCTCGACGAAGCGCCTGAGGAAGGCCGACCGCTCGTCGATCGCGAACTCGTGCTCGGAGACCCCGCTCAGAGAACACTCCGCCACTGAGAACAACGCGTCGGCAATCGGGTCACGGAGCGCCTCATTCCCGTCGGCCAGAAACGGACCCCACCACCACACACGTCCGAGGTCTGCATCGGTCTCGGCCGCGATCCACCCAATGACGTTTCGCACGTCGTCGAGCGCCACGTGTGTTGCATCGCTCCAGTGCTCGACACCATCAATCTCGGTCAGATCAGCCACGATTGCTCCTGCGTCGTCGCCGAGGTATCCGATGAATCGATCCGGGTCGGCTTGCGCGCTGGCTGCGACTGCCGCCAGGGCGTCGATGTCACCCGGCCAAGCCTGACGAACCGCGAACGACATCTAACGGAACAAGTCTTTCTCACTGTCGCGGAGAACTGGTGCCATCGAAGCGTCGTCGTCGCGCTCCCACTCCCGACCTCGAATGACTGCGACCGGCACGCGGCTCGTGTTGCCCTTGACCAGCTCCCCCGCAGCCGCGAGTTCATCGGCGACACACAGTTCCTGGACATGAAACTCGTGGCCGTGCGGATCGACTTCACCGATGTAGCTGTGGAGCGGGTTCATTCCCGCTATGCCAATGGCCACGTCGGTTTGGCCCTCGCGCCACGGGCGACCAAAGGTGTCGCTCATGATGACGGCCACGTCGACACCAAGCTCGGCAAAACGCGCTCGGTGCGCCCGGCAAGAGGCGTCTGGGTCCTTCGGCAACACCAAAATTCTTCCGGATGCGCCCGATGACGACTGATCGACGCCGGAGTTCGCACAGCAGAAGCCGTGATGCGTTTCGGTGATGAGCACGGGCCCGATCTGGCGGATGATGCGCTTCGACTCGCGTAGCACGACCTCGACCAAGCGCGGATCCTTGTCCCATTTGGAAGCCCACGTCGTGGCGAACTCGGAGGCGGTGACGTCAGCGAGTTCGACGCTGCAGCCTTCGGCCTTCGAGACGATCTTCGAGGTGATCACTACGACGTCACCGTCGGCAATCGGGTCACCTTGCGCCGCTGCTGCAGCGTGAATCATCTCGGCGAGATCGACGTCCGGTTCGATTTCGGGAAGGCCCTCGACGCCGAAAATCTGTATGTGTGCCATTTGCATCGCTGCGATCAGGCCGCGAGGCCGGCGAGGAAGTCGACAATGGCCGCGTTCACGGGCGCGGGGTTCGTCAGGTTCGCGGCGTGCGCACCGCTGACCTTGACAACTCCGGAACAACCGACGAGGCCGTCGGCGAGAATTTCTGCACGGTCCATCGTGATCGCAGTGTCTTCGGTTCCATGCACCACGATTGCAGGGCAGGTGATTTCGCCGAGCCGATCGGTGATGTCGTCACGAGTCGAGAGGCACTGGTACGGCTGCTCAAACGCTTCCTTCGGACGAGCAATCCACTTGGCGATCCACGCCGGGCTGTAGTCGGGATCATCGATGATGATCGACGCAACGATGTCGGCGAGCCCGCTCTCGGGCCCGTCGGTCAGCCACACGTGGTTCATGCCGTCGTTGGCCGCCTTGGTTTCACCGTCGTCGACCCCTGCCTGTGTGTCGAGCAGGATGAGACCGCGTACGCGATTCGGTGCCGAGAGCGCTGCTCGAAGCGACAGGAACCCGCCTTGGCTCATCCCGCCAACCACGGCCCGGTCAATATCGAGATGGTCGAGCAGCGCAAGGCAGTCGGATGCCGAATCCCAGTAGCTGAACGGCTTGCCATCGAACTCGGTCTGACCGAAGCCACGCTCGTCCCACGTGATCACCCGGTGGGTTTCCCGCAACGCCGCGACCTGTGGTGCGAACATCTCGCTGTCCATCAGGAACCCATGGGCCAAAATGACCGGCGGCCCATCGCCGCCCGTGTCTTCGAAGTAGATCCGCTGACCGTTGATTTCCGCGTGGGACATGTGCAGACGGTACCCCAGCGGGCAAGATGGACAGATGGCGAACAGCTCCCCCGACCGTTCCGATCAGCAGCCCAGCGTCTCGGAGATCTTCGACCCCTCCGCATGGAAAGAGGTCGACGGTTTCAAATTCACTGATATCACGTATCACCGAGCGGTCGACGCCGGCGTTGTGCGCATCGCGTTCGACCGTCCCGAAATACGCAATGCGTTCCGGCCGCACACCGTCGACGAGTTGTTCACGGCGCTCGATCACGCCCGCATGTCAACAGACGTCGGCTGCGTGCTCTTGACCGGCAACGGACCGTCACCCAAAGACGGTGGCTGGGCGTTCTGTTCCGGTGGCGATCAACGCATCCGCGGCAAGGACGGCTACAAGTACGCAGCCGAAGATGCCGACGGCAACATCGGAACTACCGCTGACACGATCATGCCGGGCCGCGCCGGGCGCCTTCACATCCTCGAAGTGCAACGGCTCATCCGCTTCATGCCCAAGGTCGTTATCTGCGTCGTTCCCGGCTGGGCAGCTGGGGGCGGGCACTCGCTGCATGTCGTATCCGACCTCACCCTGGCGAGCACCGAGCACGCCAAGTTCAAGCAGACCGACGCCGACGTGGCCAGCTTCGACGGTGGCTTCGGTTCGGCCTATCTCGCCCGCCAGGTCGGTCAGAAATTTGCCCGTGAAATCTTCTTCCTCGGCGATGAGTACAGCGCCGACGACATGGTCGCTATGGGTGCGGTCAACAAGTCCGTTCCGCACGCCGAGCTCGAGGCCACGGCCCTCGAGTGGGGCAAGAAGATCTGCGCCAAAAGCCCCACCGCCCAGCGCATGCTGAAGTACTCGTTCAACCTGATCGACGACGGCCTCGTCGGCCAGCAGATCTTTGCTGGAGAAGCCACCCGCCTCGCGTACGGAACTGACGAAGCTGCCGAGGGTCGCGACAGCTTCCTCGAGAAGCGCGACGCTGACTTTTCCTCGCACCCGTACCACTTCTAGCCCAAACACCCCTCCTCCAAACTCCCCTCCTCCAACATCGCTCTCGTTTGCGTCGAACTTTGCGTTGGACAGTCCCCCAGAATCTTCGACACAAACGGGGATCGGACTCGGCTGGTGGAATAGCGCAGTGAATTCAGCCGTCCAGAGGTTGACGTATCAGCCAGCGCTCGACGGTGTTCGTGCAGTCGCCGTCATGATGGTGCTGTTCTTCCACGCTGGCTTTGGTTGGATGGGCGGCGGTTACGTCGGCGTTGCGGACGGCAGGCCGGTCGCTCGACTCCTCCAAACGGTCTGAAAATCCACGTTTGCGTCGAAGTTCTCGTTGGCCCGTCCGCGGATTCTTCGACGCAAACAGAGAGACTCGTCGAATGGAGCTGATCGACGACCCGGACGACCCGCGTTTCGCCCAGTTCAGGGTCAACGAGCGCGCGCTTGCAAGCCGTTCCCAGAAGCGCGACGACGCCGGTGCCGGCCTGTTCCTCGCCGAGGGCGACCTGGTCGTCAAGCGAGCACTCGAAGCCGGCTGCGTCCCGACCGCTGCACTGGTCGACATCGACCGCGTTCCCGACGTCGCCGCGCTACTCGACTGCCCCGTGTACGCCGGTGGACCAGCAGTCCGAGCCCGGATCGAGCAGATCGGACTCCCCCTCTCTATCCTCGCTCTTTTCGAGCGTCCCGCTCGTCCGAAGCTCCACGAGTTGGCACGCACAGCACGTCGGATCGTCGTTGCCGAAGCGGTCGACAATCCAATCAACGTCGGCTCGATCGTGCGCAATGCAGCGGCTATGGGCTGGGACGGCCTGGTGCTGGATCACACGAGCGCCGACCCCCTCGCGCGTCGTGCCTTACGGGTCGCTATGGGCACAGCGTTCACACTCCCCCACGTTCGGACACGCCACCTCGCCGAAGAACTCCGAGCGCTCGAGGGTTTCGAGTTGTACGCAATGACCCCCGATCCATCGGCCATCGCCCTCGACACGGTTCGGCCTGGTGAACGAGCCGCTGTCCTCATTGGCTCAGAACGCAGCGGTCTCAGCGAGGAACTCCTCGACATCGCCACACCGGTACGGATCCCGATGGCGGCCGGTGTTGACTCTCTCAACGCGGCGGCAGCCACTGCCGTGGTCTGCTGGGCACTTCGCCCGCCCGCCCAGGCGGACTGAGGTCACCACGCCACCAAGGGCGGAAGTCGATAGAAAGGCGTTATGTCCCACGTCCTGCTGCTTTCCTGCCCGGATCGATTCGGTGTGGTCGCCGCCACCGCCGAGTTCATTGCCGGCCAGCGCGGCAACATCATCCACGCCGAGCAGTACGTCAAGGGCGGCGTCGGTGCTGATGGTTCGGTGTTCTTCCAACGCATCGAGTTCGAGCTCAGCAATGATCGATCGGCAGCAGAGTTCCTCGTCGCGTTCCAAGCGGTCGCTGATCAGTTCGCCATGAACGTCGACCTTCGTGACAACTCGGTGCCGATCCCCACGGCAATCATGTGTTCCAAGCAACCGCACTGCTTGTATGACCTACTCACGCGGTGGCGCAGCGGCGAGATGCCGATGGATCTCCGTGTCGTCATCTCGAATCATCCCGATCATCGAGACATCGTCGAGCACATGGGTCTGCCGTTTGTGCACCTGCCGGTTACCAAGGACACGAAGCCCGAGCAGGAACGCGAGGTGCTCGCCACGCTCGCCGAACACGGTGTCGAGCTGACCGTCATGGCTCGCTACATGCAGATCCTGAGCGACAACTTCGTGTCCGAACACCCGATGCGGATCATCAACATCCACCACTCGTTCCTCCCCGCATTCATCGGGGCAAACCCGTATCGCCAGGCACACGAACGCGGCGTCAAGCTGATCGGTGCAACAGCCCACTACGCAACCGCTGATCTCGACGAGGGTCCGATCATCGCTCAGGACACCGCACATGTGACGCATCGTGAGAACGTCCAACAGCTCACAGCTCGAGGTCGCGACGTCGAGACGCTCGTGCTCTCTCGGGCGGTCCGAGCGCACCTCGAGCACAAGGTCGCGGTCCACGGCCACCGCACGATCGTCTACTCGTAGGGGTCAGCCAGCGGCTTCGACTGCCGCTGCTCGCGAGCGGCGGCCACGGGGTGCTGAGCCGCTTGGTTCCCAACGGAACTTCTTCAGAGCGATGATCAAGCCGACAAGGCCCCACGCGGCAACGAAGGCAAGCGATCCAGGGTTGAACGCTGCGCCATCGACAATGGGCGAGAAGCAATCTTGGAAGGCATTGACAAACGGCTTCAGTGGGAAGAAGTTGCCGACGGAGTTCAAGAAACTGTTCTTGCGGTCACTCACCACGAAGACGTCGGAGATGAAGGCAAGCGGCAAGATCACCGCATTTGCCGCAGCCGAGGCTGAACTGGCAGATTTGACCAGCGATGCCAGGGCCATCCCAAGCGCCGCGAATGACGCCACGCCGACGATGAAGGTCACGACGGCTGCAGGCATCTTGGCCCAGTCGATGGAGAGGTCGTAGAGCACAACGCCCATGGTCAGCATCATCAGCACCCCGACCATGGCAATCACCACTGCCGACAATACGAATCCGGCAATGTAGGTCCAGGTCGGCAGCGGCGTTCCGCGCCACCGCTTCAGCACCCCTTCGTCACGTCGCAGCGGGACCATGTTCGCGAGGTTGGTGAACGTCGCCGACACCGCTGTATAGGCGGCGAGGCCGCCGGTATAGAACTGGCTGACCGGCCAGCGGTTCCCCGGTGTACATGCATCGTCACCGCAGACAAAGTCGTCGCCGAACAGTGCATTGAACAAGATGAGCATGACGATCGGGAGGAACAGTGTGAAGAACAATGCGATTGGCACGCGGGTGAAGAACTTCAGTTGGTAACGCGTCTGGCGAATAACCAGCGCTGCGTTCGACGGAAAGCCGCTCACGATCCGCTCCCCACGCCGTACTCACCAGTGAGTTGTAGGAACACGTCTTCAAGGGAAGCCCGCCGCACACTCAGCCCTTCCAGTTCGACCGACTGCTCGATGGCCCAACCGGTCAGCCGGTGAACCGCCACGGTCGGCTGGTCGACACGTACTTCGACCAGACGGCCCGACATAGTCACGTCGGCACCCAGCACTTCGGCGAACGTGCTCGCCGCCGAGTCGAGTGCGATCGAGTCAGGCACGTCGAAGGACACAATGGTCCCGCTCAGGCGGTTGATCAACTCGGCGGGTGCGCCTTCTGCCACCATGCGACCCTGCATGAGCACACCGACCCGATCGGCGAGGTGCTCTGCTTCATCGAGATAGTGAGTCGTCAGCAGCACCGTGGTGCCGTCGGCGATCAATGCCTCGATGAGGTCCCACGACTTACGCCGCGCCGACGGGTCGAACCCCGTGGTCGGCTCGTCAAGGAAGAGCATTTCGGGGCGGCCGACAATCCCGAGTGCAAGGTCGACTCGTCGCTTCTGGCCGCCTGACAGAGATCCGACTCGCTCGTCGACCTTCTCGTCGAGCCCAGTCAGCCCAATGACCTCGTCGAGCGAGCGGGGATTGCTGTAGGCGCTCGAGTACAGATCGATGACTTCGCGCACGGTGAACTCAGTTTCGACCCCCGACGACTGGAGCACGATGCCGATGCGGTCTCGGAAATTTCGATCGGCCTTCGCTGGATCGATGCCAAGCACACTCACCGTGCCAGAGGACGGCTCGCGGTGCCCTTCCAGGATCTCGACGGTGGTCGACTTGCCGGCGCCGTTCTCGCCGAGCAAGGCATAGACCTCACCCTGGTCAACGTGGAAGGACACCCCGTCGATCGCGTGGTTGGAGCCGTAGTGCTTGTGCAGGTCGGTGACGTCGATGGCAGCCATGTTACGGTCGAATGTACAACCCGCTGGCGTCTGGTCAGGCCCGCGGATAGCTCGCCGAAGTGATCGGGAGCCCGGTGTCATTCCGGAGGTGTTCGGCAGCAGGCACGAAGTACGCCATCATTTCGTCAGCAATTGCCTCGCCGATTGATTCGCCAATTGATTCATCGGTACACGTGCGCTCGACGGCAGCAGCCATGTGCACCAGCCAGCGGTCACGCTCAAGCGGGCCAACATGAAACGGGAAGTGCCGCATCCGGAGCTTTGGATGCCCGCGCTCGTCCATATAGGTGTGCGGACCGCCCCAGTACTGGGCGAGGAACAACGTGAGGCGGTGGCGGGCACCAGTCAGGTCAGGTTGCTCGGGGTAGAGCGGGAGTAAAACGTCATCGGTCGCCACACCTTCGTAAAAGGCATCGACGAGACGCTCGAAGAACGCCATACGTTCCTCGTCACTCGATCCGACTCTCGAAAACAACGAAGGCGCCGTGTCAACCACGACTCCCACGCTAGGGCGCTAGAGAGGTGTTCGATCAGACGACAGAGAAGACTTCATCGGCATCGAACTTGCGATACTCGATGAGCTCCGTGTACTTCACCACGAACGGGGTGGAGTCGTTACACGGATCGAGCACGACGAACTCGTCGGTGGCCAGCAGGACCAGCACGGTCATGACGTCGTCATCGACGTTCGCGGTGGTCTTGACCTCGATCACGTCGCCGGCTTTCAGTTCTTGCATCAACAGTGTGGCCATTGGATTTCGTCCCTTGCTCGTAGTTCTCGATGTCGTTATTAAAGACATCGGTAAGAACCTCGGGAAACTTGAGAAATTCCCACCACGCGGTGTGCCTGTGGGCACCCGCCGGCCACTCTGCGAAACGGACTACTCCACGAGTAGTTCGTAATGGCGGGCGAGTTGCACCTGGATCGACGCATCCATGAAGAGTCGGCGGTCAGCTTTGGGTGCACCCTTGACCATTCGCTTGTCGAACGGCACCACAAACTCCCCGCTCTCGGACATGCGACCGGCAGCAACCGGTAGATAGTGCGCGGCGCGCAGCAGACCGAGATCAACGACGGCCCATTCGGCGTCGCCCCGTTCGTCATAGAGCACGTCGCTGATGGTGCCGATAAGGCGATGGTCCGAATCAACGACGTCGTGACCTCGATAGTGAGTTGACATGTTTGGCTCCTGATTCCCGCCCTCGATTTGGGAATGACCGTATGACACCCGTCCGTTGCGATCGGACCGTAACACGACGAGTGCCGCCCGTGCTGAGGCTCAGTCGAATGTCGGCTCGACGTAGTCCGGAAAAATGTCTGGCAATCCGTCACTCACCTTGATCGGGTACACCGGAGCACGCTTCTCAAGGAAGCTCGTCACACCCTCGCGTGCGTCGTCACTCGACCCGCGGGAAAGGATGCCACGCGAATCGACCCGGTGCGCTTGCATTGGATGATCAGCACCGAGCATCCGCCAGAGCATCTGACGGGTCAGCGCCACCGACACTGGCGCTGTGTTTTGAGCAATTTCGGTCGCAATGGCTCGAGCTGCTTCCAGCAGATCATCTCCGGGGTGCACGCTTCTGACGAGCCCACCTGCGAGTGCCTCTTCAGCTGGAAAGACGCGGCCGGTGTAGCACCATTCGGTTGCCTGGCTGATCCCCACAAGGCGCGGCAGGAAGTACGACGAGCACGCTTCTGGCACGATGCCGCGACGAGCGAACACGAAACCGAACTTGGCGTGCTCGCTGGCCAGTCGAAAATCCATCGGCAACGTCATGGTGACGCCCACGCCGACCGAGGCGCCATTGATCGCTCCAATCACCGGCTTGGTGCAGTCGAAGATCCGAAGCGACACCATTCCGCCACCATCGCGTGGCACACCCGTTTTCGTCTGGATGTCGCTGCCGCCCTCGGCGAAGGTCTCTCCCCCGGCGCCAGACAAGTCTGCGCCGGCGCAGAAGGCCCGGCCCGCTCCGGTGACGATGACCGCGCGCACGTCGTCGTCAGCGTCGACCCGGTCAAATGCGTCAATGATCTCGTACATCATCGTGCCGGTGAAGGCATTGAGCTTCTCGGGCCTGTTCAGCGTGATCGTCGCAATGTTGTCAGCGACGTCGTAGATGATCTGGGTGTACTCCATGGAGGAGCAACGTAGTGATTTAGACGTCCAAGAATCGACTTGCGGCGATACCTGATCCGATGGCACCGGCGGCGGCACCGATGATCAACATGATCAACATGACCTGTTTGTCGTAGCCATCGGTCACGACGAGCGCAGCGAAGCCACTCCCCTCGGGGAATTCACCCACACCGCTGGTCCATTGGCTGTTCCATGCCCACAGCCCACCGCTGGCGAGCACGCCGCCGATAATCCCGTGAAGCAAGCCTTCAAGCATGAAGGGGATGCGAATGAACCAGTCGGTTGCACCGACGAGCTTCATCACTTCGATCTCTCGTCGTCGGGCAAAAATCGCTGTCCGAACCGTGTTCCAGATCAACAGGATCGCGGCCAACAGCAAGAAGATCGAGAGCAGCAGCAGACGGAACCCGAAAAAGTCTTGAAGCTGGCCAATCAGACTGATTTGATCTTCGGCGAACTGCACGTTGAAGACGTTCGGCAACTCAGCGAATGCACCTTCAAGCTGACGCAGTAGTTCGACGTCGGTGCCTTCGGTCGGAACAACCTTGTACTGAGTCGGGATGTTGTTCAGGCCGAGCAGGGCGAGTGTGCCCGGCTCTCCGGCAAGCACGATCTGTGCCTCATCAAGTGAGCACACGGCGTCGCAGTAGGAGAAGTCTTCAACGAAGGTGCCCGCATTGCCCAGCGCCGTATCGATGACACTCAACTGGTCGTCGGTCGCGCCGGCATTGACGAAGATGATCATTTCGACGCCGCCCTCCCACTTGGAGAGCAGGTTGTCGAAGCCTTGCTGGCTGAGCAGGGTCAGGCCAACACCGAGCAGTGAAATAGCTGCGGTGATGATGGCGGCCATGGTGAGCGTGGCGTTGCGGCGAAAACTGTCGAAGGTCTCGCGGAAGATGTAGCGGAGGCGTGAAAGCATGGGGGAGCTACCTCACTCGTAGACGCCGCGCGCCTGGTCACGCACGATGACGCCACGGTCGAGCTGGATCACGCGCTTGCGCATCGTGTTGACAATTCGTTGGTCATGGGTGGCCATGACCACGGTGGTACCCGTCTTGTTGATGCGGTCGAGGAGGCGCATAATGCCTTCGCCTGTCGCCGGGTCAAGGTTGCCTGTCGGCTCATCCGCGAGCAGGATTAACGGCCGGTTGACGAACGCTCGTGCGACCGATACACGCTGCTGCTCGCCACCAGACAACTGGTGCGGGAGGCGGTCTTCCTTGCCAGCCAATCCAACGAGTTCGAGCACCGCGGGCACCTGCTGCTTGATGACGTGCTTCGGACGACCAATCACCTCTTGAGCGAATGCGACGTTCTCGAAGACGGTCTTCTCGAGCAAGAGCTTGTAGTCCTGGAAGATATTGCCGATGTTGCGGCGCAGGTGCGGAACACGGCCAGGGGGCATGTCGACGATGTTGCGACCGGCAACCCATACCGCTCCGCGCTCGGGACGGTCTTGGCGGTTGAGCATGCGCAGAAGCGTGCTCTTGCCAGAACCAGACGGCCCGACAAGGAAGACGAACTCGCCCTTGGCGATGTCGAATCCTGCGTCGCGCAGCGCGACGACGTCGGCGGAGTAACTCTTAGTGACGTTTTCGAGACGGATCATGGGTGTGGGGGCCGTCGGGCTTGATCCGATCGGCGGTATAGGACAGTACCGCTGTCACGCGCCTACAACGAGGCACCCTCGCCGCAAAATTTGGTGACGGCTGGCTCAGCACTTCGCCGGCTGCTGCGATGACTCAGAGAACAGCCGGCCACACCGTGTCTGGCACAGGTGACTGTTTCAGCTTTCGGGTTCGCCCTGGGCACGCTTCTGCTGCAGGAAGCCTTCGATGAGGAAATCGATGTCTCCATCGAGAACACCGCTGACATTGGCTGTTTCGATCTCAGTCCGGAGGTCTTTGACCATCTGGTACGGCTGCATCACATAACTGCGAATCTGACTGCCCCAGCCAACCTGCGCCTGCTTGCCGGCGATGGCGTCAAGTTCGGCCTGCCGGTCTTCTTCGACCTTGGCTGCGATCATCGACTTCAAGCGACCCATTGCGCGTTCGCGGTTCTGCAGCTGACTGCGTTCTTCCTGCGAGGTGGCGACCAGACCAGTCGGATGGTGGATGTAACGCACTGCGGACGACGTCTTGTTGATGTGCTGACCGCCAGCACCTGACGCCCGGAAGACCTGCATTTCGATATCCGACTCGTCGACTTCAAGATCGACGTCTTCGAGCAGGGGCCACACCTGCACCGCCGCGAACGACGTCTGCCTCCGACCCTGGTTGTCGAACGGGCTGATGCGAACGAGCCGGTGCGTACCACGCTCGGCTGTCATCAGGCCATAGGCGTAGCGACCCGAAATCGTGACCTCGGCCGACATGATCCCGGCCTCGGCACCTTCGGACACGGAGTTCAGCGTGATCGAAAAGCCCCGACGCTCACACCACTTTTCGTACATTCGGAGCAGCATCTCGCTGAAGTCCTGGGCATCGACGCCGCCGTCCTTGGCGTTGATTTGCACGATGCAGTCGCTGTCGTCATGTTCGCCGGTGAAGAGGCTGCGAAGTTCGAGCTGATCGAACGTTGTTGCGACCGACTTGATCGCTGCTTCGATCTCGGGTTCTTGGGATGCGTCGTCTTCGTCACGGGCGAGTTCATGCAGAACTTCAACGTTCTCGATCTCGTCCGACATCTTGTCGAACACACCGATGTCATCTTTGATATTCGCGTACTCGGCGTTGAGTTTCTTTGCTCGGTCTTGGTCATCCCAGAGGCCAGGTTCCGCTACCTCATGCTCGAGGACAGCGAAACGCTCACGATTGTCAGCGACCGAGAGATACACCTCTGCCTCGCTGAGGCGCCGTTGCAGCTCGCGGATGTCTTGTGTGAAGTCACGCATCGGTGGCGATCAGCCCTCGCCGTGGCAGTTTTTGAACTTCTTGCCAGAACCGCAGGGGCAGGGCGCATTGCGCGGCGTCTTGGAGAACTCGTCTTTGACGATGGTCGCTTGCTTCTTCGGTTCGGGTGTTTCAGCAGCGGTCGCTGGTGCCCCCGCAGCATCAGCGGCAGCCGCGCGAGCCGCACGATCGAAGCCAGTCGATTGCACGTCATCAGACGAGCTGGTCTGCAGGTTCTGAACCGATGCGGGCGGAGGGTTGCCGGTGCCAACCTGTGCCGGCTGATCGCCGTCTTTGACGACCTGCACGTGCATCACATACTTGACGAAGTCTTGGGCAATTGCAGTCATCATTGTGCCGAACATGTCGAAGCCTTCCCGCTGCCATTCGGTCAGCGGGTCCTTCTGGCCCATCGCACGGAGGTTGATACCGCCCTGTAGGTAATCCATCTCTTCGAGATGCTCGCGCCAGCGCTGGTCGATGATCCGCAGCATCACCTGACGCTCAACCTGACGCAGGACGTCCTCACCGAGCTCTTTTTCACGCTTTTCGTAGTGCGCTGTGGCATCAGCCATCACGACGTCATAAATCTCGTCGGTGTCAGCGCAACCACGAAGCTGACCTTCACTGATCGAGTTCGGCCAGTAGAGGGTGAGTTCTCTGGCGAGACCGTCGATGTCCCACTCGTCGTCGGCGACTGATGCACAATGCGTGGTGATCAGTGCGTCGACCGCATCGGCCAAGTATTCGGTTCCGGCGGCACGGAGGTCTTCGCCATCGAGAATCTGATCGCGACGCTTGTAGATGATCTTGCGCTGTTCGTTCATCACCTCGTCGTACTTGAGGACGTTCTTTCGAATCTCAGCGTTCTTGGTTTCGACGGTGGTCTGCGCACGCTCGATGGCCTTGGTGACCATTTTGGCTTCGATTGCCTCGTCGTCCGGAAGGGCACGGCCCATCACGTAGTTAAGCGCGCCGGTAGCGAACAAACGCATCAGATCGTCGTCGAGGCTCAAGAAGAAGCGGCTTTCGCCCGGGTCGCCCTGGCGGCCTGCGCGGCCGCGCAGCTGGTTGTCGATACGACGGCTGTCGTGGCGCTCTGAACCAATGACGTACAGCCCGCCGAGACCGCGGATGACATCGCCCTCGGCCTTACACACGGCCGAATGCTCAGCGAGCAGGGTGGCATAGCGAGCCTGCGCGGCGGCGCGCGTCGTTTGGAATTCTTCGGGCATCTGATCGAGCGGCACGGGCAGCTCGAATTCGGGAGCGAGGAGCCCGACGTCGAAGCCTTCCTTGAGAACGTCATGACGTGCGAGACCTTCGGGGTTGCCGCCTAGCAGAATGTCGACACCGCGGCCAGCCATGTTCGTGGCGACCGTGACGGCATTTTTGCGGCCAGCCTGCGTGACGATGTCGGCCTCGCGAGTGTGCTGCTTGGCGTTCAAAACTTCCCGCGGGATCTGGCGTTGTTCAAGCAACCGACCAAGATGCTCGGAGCGGCCCACGCTGGCTGTACCGACCAAGACCGGCTGGCCCTTGGCATGGCGCGCCTCGATGTCGTCGATGATCGCGTTGAACTTGGCTTCTTCGGTCTTGTAGATCAAGTCGGCCTCGTCGAGACGCACGATCGGCATGTTCGTCGGAATCGGGACCACGGCAAGCTCGTAGGTGCCCATCAATTCGGCGGCCTCAGTTTGGGCCGTGCCGGTCATGCCCGCGAGCTTGTCGTAGAGCCGGTAATAGTTCTGCAGCGTGATCGTGGCGAGCGTCTGGTTCTCTTCCTTGATCTTCACGCCCTCTTTGGCCTCCACGGCCTGGTGGATGCCCTCGGACCAGCGACGGCCTTCGAGGATGCGACCGGTGAACTCGTCGACAATCTTGACCTCGCCGCCCTGCACGATGTAGTCCTTGTCGCGCTTGTAGACCTCTTTGGCCTTGAGCGCCACGGTGAACTGGTGCACGAAGTTGGCCTGCACGTCGTCGTAGAGGTTGTCGACGCCAAGCGCTGCTTCGACTGTCTCGATGCCCTGCTCGGTCGGCACGACGATGCGCTTGTCTTCTTCGTACTCGTAGTCCTCGTCGCGCTTCAGTGAGCGAACAATCGATGCGAAGCGGTAATAGAGCTTCGCGGCATCGGCGACGCGCCCGGAGATGATCAACGGAGTACGTGCCTCGTCGATGAGAATCGAGTCGACTTCATCGACAATGCAGAAGTTGTGACCGCGCTGCTGCGTCTTGGCTTCGTTCGTTGGCGCCATGTTGTCGCGCAAGTAGTCGAAGCCCAGTTCGTTGTTGGTGCCGTAGGTGACATCGGCGGCATACGCCGCCCGCTTCTCAGCAGGCGTGGCGTTGCGTCCCGGCAGGATCAGGCCGACATCCATACCCATGAACCGGTAGACGCGGCCCATCAGCTCGGACTGGTACTGCGCAAGGTAATCGTTCACCGTGACCAGGTGAACGCCTTTCTCAGCGAGCGCGTTCAGGTACATCGGACCAGTGGATGTGAGGGTTTTGCCCTCACCGGTCTTCATCTCCGCGACCCAGCCGAAGTGCAGCGCAGCGCCACCCATCATCTGGACATCGAAGTGGCGTTGCCCGAGCACACGGACAGCGGCTTCGCGCGTGACGGCAAATGATTCGACGAGCATGTCGTCAAGTTCTTCACCGTTGGCCAGGCGCTGGCGGAATTCAGCAGTCTTGCCGGTGAGCTGATCGTCAGTGAGAGCCGACATTTCGGCTTCGAAGGCGTTGATCTCTGGGACGATGCCCTGGAGTGCCTTCAGCTTCTTGCCCTCACCGGCGCGGAGGATGCGATCGAGAATGCCCATGTGGTTCAGATGCTACCGGCGGGATTGGTGCCCCAAAGTGGCACCGACGCCACCCTGACGAGGGTTCTGCGTGTGTTCATGGCGCCGTTCAGGCAGCTGTGAGTTGACGGAACGGCATCACTTTGCCGCGATTCCGGGCACTGCTCGGCGCCGGAGTCGACGCAACGGCAGCGAGCACGACATCACGCGCACCTTGCAGCAGCAGGGCGTCGCGAGCTGCGCGTAGCGTCGCACCGGTCGTGACGACGTCATCAACGACGAGCACCGACCTACCAGCGACGTCCGGACGGGCAGCAAATTCGGGAGCATCGAGTCGCTCAGCTCGACTCCGACCCGTCTGGGCCACTGCCACTCCGCGTCGATCGAGGAGACGGCGACAGGGCAGACCGAGTTGCCGCGCGACGGTGCGTGCGATTTCCTCCCCCTGATCGAACCCGCGATGACGGCGTCGCTTGGCGCTCGTCGGGGCCCAGGTGACCGACTCGAGGTCGCCGTACTGCCCACTCTCGACCAGGCGATTGACCAGCAGACTGCCGAGATGCCGTGCAACCTGACGCCGGTTGCGGTATTTCAACGACAACACCACGTCACGAGCCCGCCCGGCGAACGGAACTGCTGCAATGACCCCGTGCTCTTGGGTTTGCGGCAACCGACTCACGAGTGCAATGCGACAGGTGATGCAGATGGCAGCCCCCGGTCGCTCGCAGCCAGCACAACGCGTTTCGAACATCATGTGACCCAGCATGACGATGGGGTGTCACAGAGTCGGCTGCGCCGACCTGCGCCTTCGGCGCAGCGCGCCTTCGGCGCTTGCTGTGAGTCCAGCGGCTTCGCCGCTGCTCGCTTCGCTCGGGGGACGGGGGGGTGGGCGGGCGCGGTGGTTCAGTGGAAGGAGAGACAACGCTCTGCTCTGTTTGCTCTTTGTCTCCTTTCGCTACCGTGCAGGCTGATGATCGCTGCCTTGCCGCTGATTCCTCGGGATCGGTTTCCTGAACGACTTACTCGCTGCGTCTTCGGCCTCTTCCTTTTCGGCCTCGGCATTGCGATGCTCATCGATGCCGAACTTGGCGCAGCACCGTGGGATGTCTTCCACACCGGTGTGAGCGAGTTGACCGGCATCGGAACTGGCCACATCATCATCATTACGGGCCTCGCGCTGCTCCTGATCTGGATCCCGCTGCGTGAGCGTCCTGGCCTCGGGACGATCCTCAACGCCGTCGAAATCGGCCTCGTTGTCGACCTCATGCTTCCGCTAATACCAAGTACCGACCTCCTCGTTCCCCGTCTGGCGTTGATGTCCGGTGGGATTGTCGTGATCGCCGTCGGTTCCGGCTTCTACATCGGGGCAGGGCTGGGGCCTGGCCCGCGCGATGGACTGATGACCGGGCTCTCGAAGCGCTCGGTCGGCTCATACGCTATTTCCACTCGCGTCGCGCGTACCTCGGTCGAATTGATCGTGCTCATCGTCGGCATTGCGCTTGGCGGCTCCATCGGTATCGGCACCGCAGCGTTCACCATCGGCATCGGCCCGCTCGTGCAGATCTTCTTGCCGCGTCTCGCAATGCATCCCGCGAAAGCTCCCGCACTCGCCTGAGACGCCGACCGCCGCGTCCCAGCGCCAAGCCCGGCGGGTGCCGTCGAGTTCAGTGCGCAGCCGGTTGGTTGCAGCCCTCAAGCTGCTCGTTGAGCCAGGCGATTGCGTCCGCCATGACATCGTCGTCGATGGACTGCTCGAGCTCGTGATCCAGCCAGCTCACGGCAAGTTCATCCAGCGACGCCATCGCGTTCATCACGGGTTTCATGACCACCCAAGGATCGACCAGAGACCAGGCAGCGTCGCGTTCGAACGCATTGGTCTCATCGTTGCGGGCGAAGTCTTTGGCAGCGTCGATCTCTTCGTCGTCGGGCCAGAGCAGGAACAGAACAACGAGGCCGACCAGACCGCCAATCACCCGGATATTCCGGAGAAGATCCAGAAAGATCCCACCCCTCGGGATGTGCGCCAAGGGCTTGCCGACGATGTCGCTCTCGGTGAGTTGCCACTGGTCGGGGGTGTCCCGGTTATCACCCTGGGTGATGAAGAGTCCTTCATCGTTGACCTCGTGGACACGGTGAATGACGAGCATCCCTTCGGCGGGCCCCTCAGGAACTTCGAAGACGACAACGTCGCCGAGGCTGATGCCGCCTGAGTCCCGGGTGACGACGATGTCGTTGGAAACGTAGGTTGGCTCCATCGAATGGCCCGACACCGTGATGATCCGGCTACCTCCCCCCAAGACGGCCGGCCAGAAGTAGATCGTGAAGACGACGACTGCAACGGTGAAGGCGATCGAGAGAACGCGATGCCACAGCGGCTCCTCCTCGACGACGTTGCTGTCGTGCTCCACCCCGCCTTTGCCAAGCAGGATCGCCGTGTCGTCGGTCATGCGCAAACACCATTTCGGCGCCCGTTGACCGTCGCCGTCGGCGAGATCATGCAGGCCCCTCCGGGTTTTGAGTCAACCCCGTTGCCGATGAATGCCGTCGGGCCAACCGTGAGGTCGCCATTATTGCTTTCGGTTACCCCACCGTCGACCCGCCCGTCGACAGTCACAGACCCTGCACCCTGTTCTGTCGCGTTGCCGCGCACGACACCGCCAGTGGAGACGGTCAAGTTGCCGTCGTCGCTCTCCGAGACATTGCCATTCACGAGCCCAGCAACCACGACTGATCCGTCACCGGACTCCTTGATATCGCCGCTTGCGGTACCTCCCAATTCGACGACGACACCGCCGGCCCCACTCTGGGTGATTTTTCCGCCGACCGCGCCGCCTGGGCCAACCACCACGTCGCCGTTGTCGACGGTGACCTTCTTGCTGACCGTTCCGAGCACGGTGACGTCGCCATCCCAGTCGAGCTTTCCGTTGATCACCGTGCCGGCTTCAACGACACACGGGAGCGTGGTGTCGCCGGACCCGCAAATGTTGGGTGGCGGTGGCGGCACCGTGGTGGTGGGCGGAGTGGTCGGCGGGGCGGTCGGAATCGGTACCGTCCCGCTCGACGCGAAGCTGGTCATGTCAGCAGAGTTGAGGCCGCCGAGGCTCGCAGCGTGACCAACACCGATGGCGCTCAGTGCCACCAGCACGACGAACGCTGGGCGAACCAGCGACCGCATGAACAGGGCGGCGCGAGCTGATCGGCTCATCGCCGACACCTCTGCCTGCCGGTCGCGCGGCGCAAGCGAAGTGATTCCGCCGCAAGGTTCAGGTCATCCACGCTGGGGCGCGGGACGATCAGCAAGCAGTTCAGGGTCTCGGCGCACATGCTGATCGTTCCTTTCCGCTACTGCGGTCTGACAATGAGTTCCACTTGTCTTCGTCCGATCCAGACGCCGCCTTGAGAGAAACTTGACACAACGCGAACGATTAGGGAGCCGCTGGGCCGCCACCGATAGTCAACGCGATCCCGTCGACGTTCTCCATCGGGAATCGCACGCGGATCCGTGAGATTCCGGCGAGATCGATGCCGGGGCCCGGATCGCGATCGCTGAGGTTTGTTACCAACAAGCTGGTGCCGTCGACCTCGTATGGGGTGCCGGCAGCACCGACCAACGTCAGTTGGTACGGCAAACCTTGGCACTGCGCGCTGACGTTGCGAAGAATCACCCGATTGACTCGAAGCTCGCCGCTGCGACGGTGGTACGCCGTGCGATACAGCACGTCGATGCCGTTGTCGTCGCAGCTCGCCACGACGCCGGTGTCCGCACCGAGTTGGTTGGATTCGATGCCACCGAGGCTGGCCGCTGATGCGCCGACCCCAATCGTCACGGCCACGGCTGCCAGCGTCGCTAAGAAGCGACGGTGGTTCGTTCTCTTGACACCCATGTCCACACTTTTCTGCTGAGGTCTTCGCCGTCCTCGTGGACGCCGACTTCAGCTCGCCTCAAGGCGAGCCGAAAATCGAACGTGGCCGGCCGCATCCGCTGCGCCGCATCGCTCACTCGGAGGGAGAGAACGACGGCGGCGCGGCGGATCGACCGGCCTCGGCCGTCATCGTCAGGATCAGGTTCCGCTGATACTCAACGCGATGCCCTCGACGGACTCCGCCAAGAACTCGTCGCCTGCAGGGACCGAAATCGATGCGGTGTTGCCGTCATTGGTGTCGGCGAGGGTGTCGGCGGCCGTGCCCGAGAGGGTGAGGGTGTCGCTGTTGTTGAAGATTTCTACACCCGATCCGTCAATGGCCGTGAAATCGTATGTCTGGTCCGCGCAGTCGGGGCTGACGTCCGACAGCGAGATCCCATCGACGAAGTAATCACCCACCGTGGCATCGAACGCCGTGGTGTAGTCCACGTTGATGCCAGTGATGTCGCAGCTCGCCACGATGCCAGTGTCGGCACCGAGGTTGTCGCTGTTCAGCCCATTGAGGCTGGCTGCCGAGGCGCCGACGGCACCCGCAACGGCGAGGCCGGCCAGGATCGCTACGGACTTCTTACGCATGCTCTTGCTCTTCATCGTCATCTTGGAATCGTTCCTTCGGTTCACTCGACATCCCGGATGGACGCCTTCCGGTAATGTTTCGTCAGATCGAACGACAACTTAAGAAGAAATGTCAGTACTTGTGTCTACTTACTGCGGTTGTTGACCTCAGACGCGACGATGGGCCCCGACATCGTCGGGGCCCATCGTCAATCAGGCTGCTGAACGACTGCTCAGTAGCGGTAGGTCTCGGGCTTGAATGGCCCTGACGGATCCATGTCGAGGTACTCGGCCTGCTCGTCGGTGAGCTGCGTCAGCTTTACGCCGAGGGCATCGAGGTGCAGACGGGCAACCTTTTCGTCAAGGTGCTTCGGGAGGACGTAGACACCGAGCGGGTACTGCTCGGTCTTGTTGAACAGCTCCATCTGGGCGAGCACCTGGTTGGTGAACGAGCACGACATCACGAAGCTCGGGTGGCCGGTAGCGCAACCGAGGTTCACGAGGCGACCCTCGGCGAGGATGATGATCTGCTTGCCGTCTTCGAACTTCCAGACGTCGGTGCCGGGCTTGAGCTCGTCACGAACGGCACCCGAGCGGGCGAGGCCGGCCATGTCGATCTCGTTGTCGAAGTGGCCGATGTTGCAGACGATCGCGTTGTGCTTCATCTTCTTCATCGACTCGATGTTGATCAGGTCGAAGTTGCCCGATGCGGTGACGAAGATATCGATGTCCCCGACGCAGTCTTCGAGCGGCATGACCTGGAGGCCTTCCATAGCGGCCTGGAGCGCGTTGATCGGGTCGATCTCGGTGACGATGACGCGAGCGCCTTGGCCCTGCAGCGACTGAACGCAGCCCTTGCCCACGTCGCCGTAGCCGAGCACGAGGGCGGTTTTTCCGCCAATCATGACGTCCGTGGCGCGCGAGATGGAGTCGACCAGGCTGTGGCGGCAGCCGTACAGGTTGTCGAACTTCGACTTGGTGACCGAGTCATTGACGTTGATAGCCGGGAACAACAGCTCGCCGTCTTCCATCATCTTGTAGAGGCGCTTGACGCCCGTGGTGGTCTCTTCGGTGACGCCCTTGATGCCAGCAGCCATACGCGTCCACTTGCCGGGATCGGTCTTGAGTGACTGCTGCAGCAGTCCCAGGACGATCGCGAACTCGGCATTGCTTGCCTCGGTCGGGTCTGGAACTTGGCCAGCCTTTTCGAACTCGACACCCTTGTGCAGCAGCATCGTGGCGTCGCCGCCATCGTCGAGGATCATGTTCGGGCCGTCGTAGACCTCGCCGTTCGGGCCGTCGGGCCACGTCATCATCTGGTCGGTACACCACCAGTACTCCTCGAGCGTTTCACCCTTCCAGGCAAAGACAGGGACGCCCTGGGGGTTGTCGATGGTGCCGTGCGGGCCAACGACAGTGGCCGCTGCTGCGTGGTCTTGGGACGAAAAGATGTTGCAGCTGGCCCAGCGGACCTCGGCGCCGAGCGTCGTGAGCGTCTCGATGAGCACTGCGGTCTGGATCGTCATATGCAGCGAGCCGGAGATGCGACAGCCAGCGAGCGGCTTCGACGCGCCGAACTCCTTGCGGGTCGCCATCAGGCCCGGCATCTCGTGCTCGGCGAGGATCATCTCCTTGCGGCCGAATGGCGCAAGATCAAGGTCGGCGACGCGGAAGTCTTTGGTCTCGGCGAGGCGCGAGAGTGCGGTGTCAGTCATTGGGGTCCCCTTAGGAGGCATGGTTTCGGAATGCCACGCGCCGGATGGCGTCTGGCTCTTCGAACCGGGCAGGGGCCTTCAGGCACCGATCGAATCAGCCCGGTGATTCGGTCCCGACAGCCTACCGGCCGCAACCAAGTGGTTGCGGCCGGTCAAGCGGAGTCTCAGTTGTGGCGGCGGAACCGCCGACGTCGGTTGCTCAGTCGTCAAGGACGATGGCGTACACGTCGAGGATGTAGTCGACCGAGCCGTAGACGTTGAATGCTTCGATCACGTGCTTGTCGGTGCCGTCCTCGCTCTGGCCATATTTGACGAGCGACATGTTCGGCACTGCTTCGCCGAGACCGAAGTTGATATTGGTCGACAACGGACGAGTCGTGAGACCGGCGGGGACCAACTGCAGGTACGAGCCTGAGCGATCGGAGTCTTCGGGGTAGAGCTTTTGCAGGCCCACAGCGACCAGATCGCCGATGAACCCCTGCTGGTTCGGGCCCTTTTGTTCATTGGTGGCACCCGGGTTCAAGGTGACCGAACCAGCGAAGTTCTCAAAACTCCACTCTTCCGAGCTGCCGTGCTGCAGCGGTGCATCACCGAACTCGGCGAGGCGAGTGTCGAATGCTCGGAACGGTGCCTGCAGCGGCACGACGCGACCACGGTTGGTCGTGGCATCGACACCCGACTTGAAGTAGCCGAGCACGTCCACAACGAGGTCCGTGTCGCCCTGGTGGTTATAGAGATGGATTTTCCCGTCAGCACCGATCGGTACAATCGCCATGTTTGCCTTGACGACGCCTGGCGCTGCGAGGGAACTGGCCGTCGGCTTGCTCGTGCCCAGCGGATCGGGCGTGGCGGTGATGAACGTTGTCTTGCTGCCGGGCTTGTTGTTGACGAGCGCCAAGTTGACCATGACCGCAGTGATCGACGGATCATTGGGCACGATGTCGACGACCTTCGGCTCGACGGCATCAACGCCGCGGATCTGCACGGCGATGCTGTCCTTCGATCCCATACTCTGGCCTGGTCGAGGATTTGGTGATGTACGGGTGTCGAGAATTCGACCCGGAGTCACGATCTCCAGGCGTGAACCAGCGGTGGCGTACTGCGAGGTTGAAATAAAACCGAACACGTCGACGACCACGTTGGCCGTACCGGCCCCATCCATGAACAAGTTGAATGTGATCGAGTTGTCGTCACCGATGCCGACGATTGCGAGGTTCGGCACGGCCTGGCCGGGCGAATAGGTGATCAGCGAGGAGACGTCACCGTTGCCGTCTGGGCCACCGAACACGAAGCCCTTGGGATACGCCGCCAAAAAGCCGCTGCGCGTCGGGTCGACGACCGAAACGGTCGCTACGACCGCCAAGATGTCGTCAGCGTCAGCAGGAAGACCACCGAGCCCCAGCGGGTTGAAGTTGAATTCGCCGTCGGTGATCCTGGTGCCAGTACCAAAACCGGCCGCCTTGGGGCCCTTCGGCGCAACGTCGTTGATGCTGTTGTCGCCGGTACGCGTGTCCAAGATGCGCTTCGGAGTGAGCCGATGAAACTCGCCACCCGCATCGATCGACGTTTGCGCTGACACAACGCCAGCAGAGGGGCCGCTGACTGCAGTAAAGGACACCAGGCTCGCGCATGCGATCGCTGCGCCGAAAGTACGTCGGAACCATTGCTTCGAACTCATCTGGAGCATCGTAACCCATTCGTCATAAAAGGCAGGTTCATCGGACCCACGCGTTGATCGAAAACTTTCTTGTCTCAATCATCGGCAGCGTCTGGACATTCTTGAATGTCCAGACGGATTCTTGCCAACTTGGGCGAATCGCGGCCTGCTGGGATCAGCTGAACGTCGGTGCAATGCCCAAATCGCCGATGACACCCATGATCCGGCCGTGCTCATCGGCATCAACCGCTGTCGATTCGTCGATCAGCATGACGGGAATATCGTCGCGGATTGCGTAACTGCGCTGCAGACGCGGGTTGTACAGGATGGATTCTGCTTCAAGGTAGTAGAGCGCGCCCTTGTCTTCGGGGCAGGCGAGAATCTCGAGGAGAGCCGGAGCGAGTGACATGTCAGCCAGGATACGGGGTCAGCTGGTGATCATCGTCAGCAGCTCGGCGACCCGGTCGTCACAGGTATTCCGATCGGCAGCTTCGAGATTCAACCGCAGCAACGGCTCGGTGTTCGAGGGGCGCAGGTTGAACCACCAGTCGCCGCAGTCGACCGTGAGACCATCGAGGCGATCCTGCTGGTGGTCGCTGTGCGCGGCACTGATCTGTTCGATCACTGCCGCAGCATCATCGACCTGGGTGTTGATCTCACCACTTGCCGAGTAGCGCTCGAACGGCGCACGGACCGCAGACAACGGCCCGCCTGATCGTCCGACTTCGGCCATGACCATCAATGATGCAATCAAGCCGCTGTCAGCGTTGAAGTTGCGCGCGAAGTAGTAGTGAGCGGAGTGCTCGCCGCCGAAGACCGCGCCGGTTTCGGCCATGATCTGCTTGATGTAGGAGTGGCCGACCTTGGTCCGCACTGGCACACCACCGTGCTCGGTGACGACCTCGGGGACGCTCTTTGAGCAGATCAGGTTGTGCAGGATCGTGGCGCCCGGTGTAGCGCGCAGCGCCGAGACAGCGAGCAACGCAGTGGTGGTTGAACCGCTGAGGCCCTCCCCCAGTTCGTCGACGACAAACACGCGGTCGGCATCACCATCGAACGCCAGCCCGATGTCGAAGCCGCCCGATTTGACGCGGGCGCGCAGGTCACGCTGGTTTGCAGGCTGCAGAGGATCTGCCGGATGATTCGGGAACGTGCCGTCAAGTTCGCCGTACATGACCTCGAGTTCGACACTCGGAATGCGTTCCATGACTGCGGGGACCACGAGGCCGCCCATGCCATTGGCCGTGTCGGCAACGACTCGCATACTTCCAATGTCGGCGAGGTCGACGAAAGTCAACACATGCTCGGCGAAGTCGCTCAGCACGTTGCGCTCGCTGTGGGACCCCGCCGCGGTCGCAGGCTTTGGGCCGCCGCCCTCAAGAACTTCGTCAGCAACTCGCTTGACGTCGAGCAGTCCCGTGTCGACACCAACCGGGCGGGCACCGGCCACGCACAGCTTGATGCCGTTGTACCCGGCAGGGTTGTGCGAGGCCGTAAACATCGCACCAGGCGCATCGAGCACGCCCGACGCGTAGTACATCAAGTCGGTCGAACCGAGGCCGAGATCGATCACGTCGATGCCCTGGTTCAGGACACCGCGCGAGAACGCCTCGACGAACGCCGGACCCGAGGGGCGCATGTCGCGGGCGATAACGATTCGCTCGGCGTTCGAGGTGGAGCGAAGGAAGGAGGCGAAGCCAACTCCGAGGGCGTGGGCCACGTCAGCGTCAAGCTGATCGGGCACCGTGCCACGGATGTCGTAGGCCTTGACGATCTGATCGAGAACTGACATGTATTTCGGAGGCTAGCGAGGTACTGGAGTCAGTGCCCGGGACTTTGATTGTCGTCATCGTCCGGACGCTCGAAACCTGTGTCACGCGGATACGGCACATTGTCAGGCATCGTGTCGATCACCAGGTCTGATTGCTGCTGCTCTGAATCGAGTGGATTCGGCAAATACATCGGCGTCGAGTCGGCGAGGTCGGGTTGCGCTGGCGCCCAAACGTCTGGGACCACAGCAACGTCGCCCGAAGCAAACTCAGCGTCGTCCGGGTTGTCGGCGCCGGGCAGGCGATCAGGACGCCACGACGGAAATTCGCTAGCGAACTGGAGGTCACCACGCCGGCGCCAGAAAACGCACAGCCCGATACCCAGCGCCGTGAGTGCGTAGAAGAACCAATCGAGACTGCTCTTTTGGTACTCCATCCGGACGTCGGTACTCGTCGGCACGACCACCATGTGGTTCGGCGAGACGCGGTACGGACCATCAGCACCGCTGACCTGCCAGTTCGGGAAGTAGCTGACTCGAACGAGCACAGGTACACCGATCTGGTCGATGCTGAACTCAACCGACTGTTGCCCTATCACGATGTCGGTCACGGCGATCTCGGGCAGTGCAACCGGAGTGATGTCTTGCACAGGCAGCACGTAGTCGACGTTGCGGCTCCGCTCCCCTGGCTCACCCTTGCGCACGGTCATGTCGATTTCGACATCAATGCGCTGCCAGCTCTCGGGGCCTTCGTCAGCAGGGATGGCGGCCCAGTCGTCACGGCGCTGGAACCAACTGGTCCCCAACTCGAGGTTGCGTTCACGCTGGTCGCCGGCGCGCTCATTGACGACCACTGGCTGCACGGTGAGCGGTTCAACAATGCTCGATCCCGTGACCTCGTAAATGTCCCACGGTGCCGATGTCGTGATGAAGCGCAGTTCGCTCCGCTGGCTGGCCTCGGCTTTAGCCGCATCGGTTCGGACCATCAAATACCGGACACCCAGGTCGAGCATGTGCTGCACGCCGACTTCAGCATCGTTGTTCGTGTAGCGCAGCTCGCGGACAGGGTTCGAGGAACTTTCAGAGACAGCAGCTGCCGTGATGAAGTGGTACGGCGTCGTGCCGGACGCCTCAAAGAAGAGGCCCTCCATCGAGCCGATGCAGCCATCGGTCCAGTGCGGCAGCAACATCAGTGCCATCGTCGTGCCGTACTGCCCGTTGTCGGAGTTGTTCTCCCACAGCGCACGACCGCAGCCGTTGGTCTGGCCGATCTCATCCATCTGCGTGACCACGGCGTTGTATTCAGGGAACTGGGTTCGGGCTTCGTAGCCGCCCCAGTTGTAGCGAGTCCATCCGTCGGCAACGGCGCGGCCCGCGTCGGCCGTCTTTTGGAACGGGCCCCACGCATACACACTCGTGGCTGCGGAGTCGTCGGTTGCGTCCGTGATGTTCACCCGACCATCGAACGGCAGGGTCTCGTACATGAACCCGAACACGGTCAGGCAGCTGAGCCCAATAGCGCTGGCCGCGAAGGCGCCTTCGAACGGATTGAGTTCGCTGCTCGCGAGCCGCTGACGGGAGGCGTTGAAGACCCAAGTGATCAGCTCAAGCCCGCCAATCACCATGAGCATGTAACGCAGCAGATAGACGAACGGCAGCAGACGCGGGTTCCACAGCAAGCCGATACCAGGGAGGCTGTCACGGGTGACATAGACGAGCCCGACGAACACCAGGGTGATGACACCGAGCGCCGTACCCGTCAGATTCCGGCGCATGATCATCGCGAGGAATCCAACGATCGCGAGGCCGGTGATTAAGAAATCGAGTGCGGTAGTTAGCGGGAAGAACATGTCCCAGAACGAGTCGGTGGAGCTACTCGGCCGGAACCCGTACTTCATATCGGTCATGAACTCGTGACCAAAGAGGAACGGGCCGACCCACCAGGCAGACAACAGCAGCGTGGTGACACCGGTCGTCACGGCATACCAGGCGCGTTTGGCATCTATCCAGATCAGCGACATGACGATGGCCCCGACGGCGACGAAAATCAGGACAATGCCGTGCGACACCGCTGCGAGCGACAGCACCACTGCTGCCCAGACACGGAAGCGGCCTGTGCGGAGCCCGTGGGCGAGCAAGCCAAAACCAAACATCGCCAAGGTCAGCGCAATCGAGAACGAGTACTCGCCGGCCATCGTCGATTTGACGTTGCCCCCATAGATCTCAAAGCTCTCATCGAGCAAGAAGCAGAGTCCGGCAAACGCAAACAGCTCGGGGATTGGCTGACGGAACTTGGCAAGGCGACCGAACGTCCAGCAGGCCAACGGAAAGAGAAGGAGCCCTGATGCGGCCACGATCTTGAAGGCGACGCCGTAGGGGACGAATGGCACAGCGTCGAGGAGCACGATCGCCAGCGCCGGAATCACCATGTAGAAGCGGTACAGCGGGAGGCCTCCATACCAGTCCATACTCCAGCCGCTGAGCTGGAAGTTTGGGAGGAGGTAGTCGCGAAGGAACGCCGGGGCCCAGACGTGAGCGCCCATATCGCCACCTGTGGGCGTCGTGTTGTCGAGTAGCAGGTCGCGGCTCGGTGACAGCGGGTTGAAGTGGACGATCAGCATCATGATGACCGTCGTGGTCACCAATGACGCGGAGGTGACCAGCACCCGGGCAACTCGCTCGTTCGTCCACTCACGATTCCACCATCCGACCGGACGACGAAACACGCGCTGGACCACCCGCTGTCCAAGCGGGACGGCGAGCTGGTCGAAAACAGCGTCGTCCGCATCGCCATCGACCGCTACGTCTGGGATGACGACATTGTCATCAGCGACACCGTCGAGGTCGGGACCGACGCCGATGACGTCGTCGCGGTGGACGTCGTAACGGTCGCCGTCGTCAGGGGATTCGCCCGCTTCAAACTCTCGGTCGAACCAGTCCGCGAACTCGGTGGGATCGTCGTCGCCCGAGCCGGCGGTGGGGGGCTTCACATCATCAGTCATACAACGCAGACCATTGTGACAAACCGAAGTCGACTCGGCGCGTCACTCCGTGATTGTTCATCAGACGCCGTGGCCGACGGCACACACAACCACCCCGGTCAGATGATGGTCGCATGAAGGTCAGAGAACGGCCGGATGACTGTCAAAGGACGAGGACGAGCCCGGCCAGGTTGAACCCGATATGGGCCATGATCGACATGCCGAGTCGGCCGGTGACCTGCGCGCAGATACCGAGGATGAGGCCAAATACGAAAAGGCCGGGGTACTCGACGGGCCGGAAATGGACGAACGCGAACAACGCTGCGACGCCGACGACGACGAACGTGTCGTTAAAACGAGCAAGCAACGAACGCTGCAGCAGCCCGCGATAGAAGAGCTCCTCAACGATTGGAGCCCCGAACACGACCAGCACGAAAAGCAGCACTGTCATCAGACCGCCGGCCCTATCGACGAGACCTTCAGCATTTCGTTTCAGCTCGTCATCGGCAAACACTGTCGGCCAGATGTTCTCAAGCGGCAGGTAAACGAGGCGGATGACGACGAGTTGCGCCAGCACGCCGATGCCGAATCCAATCGCATCGATGGGCAACATCGAAATGCCAAAGTCGTTCACCGGGTCTGCGGTGCCGGAACGTTCGGAAACCGTCCACATGCCTGCGATGTAGGCAAACCAGGATGCAGCCAGTGCGATTGCTAAGACGCCAATTGGCGTGTCGGTGCCCCCGGTCTCGCCAGAAATACTCAGCACGATGAGCGACAGCACCTGTGCCGCAAACCACGCTGCGAAGAATGCGACAACCGCGCTCGTGGCGTCAATCGGCGACAAGGTCTGCGAAGGACGGATCGCGCTGCGCACCACAGGTTTGCGCGAATCGGTCATCGACGCAACGCTAACGGTGCTCGACTACCCACAGGCAGGGCCATAGCACTTGCTGCACCCTGCTTCGTGAACCAGTTCTTCGGATCGCACATGACGATCGCCAGACGATGATCATGATGACGACGGCGCCTCGATGCACCGTCGAGTTCACGCAACGCTATATGCGGCCAGACTGATCGTTACCCGACGGTCATCAAGGTGCCAGCCCCCCGGCACGCTCAGCCGCGCCGCGTGACGAGCGCACATGTCGTATGTGTGCGGATCGCGCTCAAAGAGCAATTCTTCGATCCAGGCATGGGACTGCCCGTAGTCGTAGGTGAGCGTGCACTCGGCTCGCTCGGAACAGCCGGTACGCGTGCACTGACGTTCGGATGCGATTGCCACTGCGGGCCGGACGTGTTCTCCGGTGTAGTGATTCGTGAGTTTCATTGTTCCAACTGCCCCAACTGTTGACCCGGCGGAAATAACATCTCTGAAATTAGATCGCCGAATAGTCCAGGTGGTGGATAGTCACCGTTCGCGCGAACTTCGGGAGATATTCGCGCGGTCCGCGCGACGACGCGTCGATCGTTGCGCATGCTTTCGCGATCGTTTCGCAGTCATGTGCGCTCTGTCGCACCGCTCGATCAGGCACGCCCAACGAAGCACCGTACAATGTCGAGATGAGCAACCTGCCTCCTCCCCCGCCTCCGCCGCCTCCCGGCCGCGGCCGCGGTCAGCAGCAACGCAACAAGAACGAGCAGTCCCCCGGCAAAGATGTCAACCCTGACGGTACGCCCGCGGGCAAAGGCCCGGGCAGCTGGCCGAAGTGGGCGATCTATGTCATGGTCGGCGTTCTCGCCGCTGCCATCCTGGTCCCGACCCTGTGGCCCTCCGACACCGGTGAGTCGCTCGAGTATTCCGAATGGCGTGAACTCGTCGTCGACGGAGAGATCGCCTCGGCCGAGATCAACACCGGCTCCGGCAAGATCACCGGAGAGTTCAACAACGAAGACAAATACAGCACTTCCGGTGGCGGCGAGCGCGGCGTGTCCGAGGCCGACGAAGCCTTACTCATTGCCCAAGATGTCAAGTACAAGTTCATCCCGCCGAGCAGCAACTGGCTCCTGGGCCTCCTCTCAATCTTCCTCCCCATTGCCTTGATCATTGCCTTCTTCGTCTGGATGCAGCGCCGGGCACAAGGCCAAATGGGCGGCGTCATGTCGATCGGCAAGTCGAAGGCCAAGGCGTACGACGCGAGTCGCCCCTCGACGACGTTTGACGACATCGCCGGCTACGACGGTGTGAAGCAGGAAATCACTGAAGTGGTCGACTTCTTGCGGATGCCGGAACGGTTCAAGGAAATCGGCGCACGCGTCCCGAAGGGCATCCTGCTCGTGGGCCCTCCCGGCACCGGCAAGACGCTCTTCGCCCGCGCCGTCGCCGGCGAGGCAGGCGTCGGATTCCTGAGCGTCACCGGTTCCGACTTCATGGAAATGTTCGTCGGTGTCGGCGCCAGCCGTGTTCGCGATCTTTTCCAACAGGCCAAGCGCATGGGCAAGGCCATCATCTTCGTTGACGAGATCGACTCGATCGGCCGCAAGCGTGGTGCTGGGCTCGGCGGCGGTCACGACGAACGAGAGCAGACGCTCAATCAGATGCTCGCCGAGATGGACGGCTTCGAGGCAACCGAGGGCATCGTGATCCTCGCTGCCACCAACCGTCCTGACATTCTCGACCCGGCGTTGCTGCGCCCCGGCCGCTTCGACCGTCAGATCGTGGTTCCGCTGCCCGAGTGGAGCGAACGCAAGGCAATCCTCGAAGTCCACAGCCGTGACAAGCGGATGGGCCCTGACGTCGACATGGAAACCATGGCTCAGGCCACACCGGGCATGTCCGGTGCCGACCTCGCCAACCTGGTCAACGAAGCAGCGCTGGTCGCAGTCCGTCGTAAGTCGAAGCAGATCGAACGCATCGACTTCGAGAACGCTCGCGACCGCGTTGTGCTCGGGGCCCGCCGCGAGTCAATGATCCTGAGTGCTGAAGAGAAGAAGGCAACCGCCTTCCACGAGGGCGGGCACGCATTGCTCGCCACCGTGCTCCCCCACGGTGACCCACTACACAAGGTCACGATCCTGCCCCGCGGCATGGCGCTCGGTGTCACATGGTCGCTCCCCCAGGAGCGTCACACGTACTCGAAGGAGTACTTCGAAGACACCATCTGTAAGGCAATGGGCGGCCGCGTCGCCGAGATGATTGTCTTCGGCAACCTGAACTCAGGTGCAGCAAACGACCTTGAACAAGCCACGGGCATCGCTCGCCGCATGGTTCGCGAGTGGGGAATGTCGGAACGTGTTGGTCCGCAGGCTTGGAGCAGCCAGCAGCAAACCTTCCTCGGCGACGATCTCATGGGTTCGGGCCGCGAGTACAGCGACGACACCGCGAAGCTCATCGACGAAGAGATCGGCCGGATCCTGCACGAGCAGGAACAGCGGGCGAACGAAGTCATCACCAAGCACGCCGAAGGCCTCCGCCTGATCGCTGAAGCTCTGCTCGAACACGAGACGATCGACGGCCCAGAAGTCGCCCGGCTCATCCAGTCTGCCCTGCCCAGCAACGCACCGGTTCACTGACCGGCCGGCACTGATTGGACGGCCGCACTGCGGTCGCTTTGTCACACCGAGGTCTGCTTGGTGTGACAGTCAGTGACCGGGGGCCGAGCCTGGTTCTCGGACTTCGGCAACTGCGGCCCACATATCCGTGGCGTTGACCGGGCCGAGGAAGTGCTTGCGGGTGACGCCCTGGGCATCGCTAATCAGCAGCGTCGGCACAGCGTCGATCTGATATTTCTCGTGCAAGGATTTTGCCTCGCCGTATTCGACTTCGACGACGGCGACGTCTTTCGACTCCATCACAGCAGCTCGCTCGGCCACGCCCTTGCACACGTCGCATGTTGCTGAGCTGAAGATGGTGACCAGCCACGGCGCATCCGGGCGAGCGAAGTCGGAACGGTCGATCTGCTCCGGCACGTTGTGGCGACGCTGCGTTGGAGCGTCTGGTGTGCGGCGAGACCGCGACACGAGTGCAACGACTCCGACCACAGCGATGATGACGGCAGCAATAATGAGGCGCTCCATGCGCTCGTCAGGCTAACGGCCGGGTTCACGGCCGGCGTCAAGTCGATCGACTGCGGCTCGAACCCGATGGGAACGTGATGGCAACCGTTACCGCCGCCAGCGCATAGCAACCGCCAACGAAGGTATACGCCAGGTGATAGTTGGCGACGTCGGTGTTGCCAACACCACGAGCGATGATCGCGATCGCCACCGAAATACCGAAGGCGTAGAACACCTGTTGCGTGGTTCGAATCATCGCGTTCGAGGTGCCAAAACGCGCCGGCTCGATATCAGCCAACCCGGCACTCGCCCACGTCGCAATCGTCGCTCCGACCCCGATGCCGGTCAATACCGACAAGGGGACAAATCGTGTCCAGACTGCGGGATCGTCGCCAAGCAACAGCCGGTACGAAAAATACCCGGCGGCACAGAACGAACTGCCTGCAGCGAGGATCCACCGGTGTCCGATCCGGTCTGCCCAGCGACCGGCAATCGGCGAAATCGATGCAGCAATGAGGGGCGAAAGCATCAGGGCCGAACCGGTCGTCCGCAACGATTGGCCCCACAGTTCCTGCAACAGCAACGAGTTCACGAGGAATCCTGAGGTGAACGCCATCGAATAGAAGGCAAGCCCGAGATTCGTACTGGTGAACGAGCGGTGCCGGAAAAGGTCGGTCTCGATGAGTGGCTCTGGATGATGACGGGAGCGACGAACCAGCGCAGCGATGAGCGCAATCCCGACAAGGAAGAGCGCGGCAGTGACCGGATCGGTGAGACCGTTCGACTCCGAGCGGACGATCGCGAACATCACGAGTGCCACGCCCGCCGTTCCAATCGGCACACCGAGCAAATCGACCCGACCGGTCGCGTTCGGGTTCTTCGATTCGGTCAGCAGCTTCGGTGCCAGGGCCAGCACGAGCAGGCACAGTGGGACGTTGATCAGGAAGACACCACGCCAAGACCAGGCTTCGGTGACGAACGCTCCGATCACCGGGCCGACTACAGCACCCAAAGCACCAGTCGCTCCGGTGATCCCAATCACCGATGACCGCTTGTGGGCCGGAAAGGCTGGCAGGACGACTGCAATCGCTGTTGGCGAAATGATTGCGCCGCCGATCCCTTGCACGACGCGAGCCGCGACCAACATCGTGGCGTTCGGGGCCAGGCCAGACAGCAATGAACCGAACATGAAGATGCCGACGCCCGGGAGGAACAGCTTCTTGCGGCCGATGCTGTCGGCGTAGCGACCCGCCACCATCAGCAGCGCGGCGACCGTGATGTTGTAACCGGAGATGACCCAGCCGAGTGTCGCCTCCGAGACTTCGAAGTCGTCGCGGATGGACGGGAACACAACGTTGACCGCCGACACGTCGATGACAACGAGGAAGAACACCAGGGTGGTCACCCCGACGGCCAGCCAAGCGTCGCGACCCGGTTCCTCGACACCCTCTGCTGCAAGCGAAGGTGCCGGTGTTGTCATCGCCGGAGCGTAGTCATCGAACCGAGATCCAGCAGTAGCGCAACAGAGCGCTGTTCACGTTCAGATGTTGCTGGCAGGCAACGCCCACGACCCGGAGCGCCCTGGCAGATCGCCACCACGACCGAGCGATCGCTCGATAAAGACCCGGTTCGACGAGTTGACGATCAACTCCTGGCCGAGTGCGTCGTCAGCTGTTAAGTCGATTGTGATCACAGCGCCCGGCCCGAGCGGGATATCAGTCAGGCTCGGGATCGCCGACGGGCCACCGGGGCCAACGGCCTCGATAGTGATCGTGGCCTGTTCGTTGTCGACGTTGTAGACAATCAAGGCATCTTCGGTCGGTACCGACGGCCCAACGCCAATATGCCAACGGTTTGCAACGAAACCGTCAGGCCGAGGGGGTGCACCCTGGACCACCGATGTAACAAACGAGTCGCCAACAGGCCGCGTGAGCACGCGTTCGACCACGACGGTGGGCTGAGCCAACGTCGAAAAGACAACCGAGTGGCGCCCGTTTGGGATACGCGAGGTGAAGAACTCGGGGTCGGAGGTTTCGTTCTCGGTGTCGTCGGCGGCACCCTCGAACGGCTTGAACATGACGACCTGACGAGCAGGAACATTGATCGGTGCGAAGCCACCCCCGTCGGACTCAAGGGGTAAGCCCAAGAAATACACATCGACCTCGACATCTCCGTCGGTCGGATTGTAAATCGAGAAGGACTCGGTGATGCCTGCGCCGCGCTCACCGTCAGCGAACCACCACTGGTCGCGTAGCGCCGGCGCAGCGAGTGATACGTCGTAACCCAGGCGGCCACCGCCGGTGAAGTGTTGGGCACGACCGACAACCAGCCGGCCACCGCGGGTCGTAATGCTGGCAGCGATGATCGGTTCGTCCCGGTTGCCGAGTTCGGCGATCGGGATGACCTTGACCGACTTGGCCGGCACAGGGAACCCCTGGAAGGCATTGGGCTCGCTCGACCCTGACTCGGTTGCGAAGGCAAGGTCGGTGAGTACGAGATCGTCGTACGGGTTGGTCAAGATCAGTGTCTCGATGCTGCCACCTGCAGTGAACCCGTCAGCGAGATACCACTCGTTCGAGGTTTCCCCGGCACACGGTGCAACAGAATCGCCAGCGGGGTGGTTCGCAACCTGTTCGACATAACCGCGGCCACCGTCGATCTCGACGACGACACTGGCGAACGACGTCGTGACGAACGCATCGACGTCGATGGTGCTTTGCGACCACGGACCCACGGTGAACCCTTGCTCAACCTCGAGACCTTCTGGACTCATCACCATGAAGCGTCCATCGAGTCGTTCACTCTCGCGGTTGGAGATCACGACCGAGCCGCCGACCCCATCCTCACCAGTCGCAGGGATTCCGGGGCAGAACCAACTGCCGGTCAATGAGCCTGTGTCCGTGACAGAAGGCATCCAGGTTCCGGCTGGCGAAGAGAACACGGGGGCCGGACTCACGACGGTGTCGCGACCAACCACAAACAGCCCGACGAACGATGCGAACAGAACGACCAGGGCGGGGATGGAACGACGGTTCATGACGGCTCCTCGGTGTCCACATCGTCAAGCACGATCGGGTCGGATGCCGCATCGACAGCAACCACCAGCACATCAGTGTCAGGGGCGTCAGCAGTCTCAGGGGTGTCAGTCGAATCTTCGAGGAGTAGCTGATCGCCTGAGGTCGGCATGTCTTGCCGAGCTACTGCACCGGCCAGGTCGAATCCTGGGTCGAGGCCGGCGCTGGAAGAAACATCGGCGGCGATGTCGGCCTCACGCAGATCGATCAGTGTTTCGTCTTCGACGAGGGGGCCGCTCCGTCGGGCCAGCGGCAAGCTCACGCGGGTCGCTGCGAACAGCGCAATCGCCCAAAGGATGACCTGTAGCGCCAATAACAATGCTCGCGACGACGGCGTCGTGTAGGCCAGTTCGCCGGTGCCAGCGGACTCGACATCGAACGCCGTCGTCACGCCGAAGGCACGGCGAGGCTCGATCGACTGACCATCGACGGTCAACGACCAGTTCTCATCGAAGGGGACGGCAAGGTGAATCACACCGGGCACAACATCGTCGATCGACGTCGCCTGATGGTCGGCACCAAGAAACACCGGCGACGCCGAGCTGAGTTCTGCACGGACGAGCGCACCGGCACCCGCGGTCCGGCTCGCTTCAGCCGTGGTTCCGGTGAGCTGGCTGACTGCTGGGATCCACGCCTTGTTTTCGAACACCTCGAGCGTCGGCAGTCCGGTCACCGAGGTGAGATCGAGCTGATCTTCGAGCGCATCGATCAAACCGCCTGGAAGTGGAAGGGGATCCGCAGTGGTCGAGATGACGTTGTCGAATTCGGGAACGACGATGAACCGAATGCCCAACGGCGCCAACAATCGCCCAGCGCGCAATGTGGACGAACTCGCCATTTCGTCCAGTGCAAGCGCTATTGCGCTGTTTGCATCGTTCGACGGAGCAGCCCAACGATCGCGCACGTCGAGGAGTCCATCGTCGAGAATTGCAAACGAGACACCGTCGCGGTACTCGACCGACGGCACGGGGAGTAGGCGGGAGTCACCCACGAGTAACACGTTGTAGCCACCACGGCCCGGCTCGATAAGGGGTCCGTTCTCGTTCGAGTCGCCAGTTGGTCGATCGATCGTGTCTTGCGGAAGTTGCGCTTCGAGTAGACGAGCGAGCGGCGTCGTTGGCGTGTTCCATCCACCATCACCGACTGCAACGACACCAGGGAAGACTCCGACGACGACGGCGATACTCGCCAGCAGCCCGAGAGGCTGACGCCAACCGAATGATCCGCCCCGAACATCAAGGTCGAACGCTGCAAGGGCCGCAGCGGCAGAAATCGCGAGGCCGACGGCGACAGGAACGAGCAAAATGCCGGCATCAGGGCCCCGCCAGGGCAAGGCATCGCGGTCGGCAAACACAGCGAGCGCTCCAAAAACGACAATGAGCGCTCCTGCGCGGATGGCCCAGGTGAGTCGCCAGGCGCGGGCCAACGCGACCGCTGCGATGACTGGGAGATACAGCGCGAGTGCGAGCCACGCGAAGTCGACGTCACCGATTCGGAAGGATGCGAGATCGGCCAAGCCGCGGCCCGGATCACCAATTGGCGCTGGGCCGACGAGTTGATCCCACGACCACGAGGCGACCCACGGGAAGTTGAGCAACAGCCCGCCGACGATTGCTGCGGTACCAACCCCTAGATAACTGAGCGCCGTTCGCCACGGGGCAAGCGCCAGCAGGGTCGACAGAGTGAGTACGAGCACGACAACCACAGCGACAACGGCTGTGACGGGAACGAAAGCGGCGGCGAGCGCTACGACGATCGCTGCAGATGCCGTTCGGCGAAGTCGTTCTGGCAGCGACAGCTGCACTAGCCCATCGACCATGTCTGTTTCAGCGCTGCGCGGATCGGCAGTTTCGACACCGACAGCACGACGAATCGTGTGGATCATCCATGGCACGGCGGCGTACGTAACCAGGGTGTTCAACCGCCCCGTCGACATCGCGCCGATGACGAGCGGGCTTGCGGCGTAGACGACGAGAGCAGCAATGCGAGCACGAGTCGAGGGGAAGACGGTGGCAAGCTTCCACAGCCCGATCAGGCCGACCACGACGAGACCGACGATGAACGCCGTATGGAGTGCTCCCATGCGGAATAGCGTGAAGAATGAGAGCCCTGACAGCGTTGCCCATCCCGTTGGATTCGCCGAAGTCGCTCCGGAGCCGGACGGATTCCAACCGCTGACGTAGCTGTCAAGCAGGTCCCTCGGGCTCTCAGGAAAACGCAAGAACTCGCCGACCGCTGGAATTCCAGCCGAGAAGAAGTCACGACTTCCAATGACGATCGCGGCCAGCACAGCGAGCCATGCAAGGACCGGCGCTGTTGTCGACTCACGCCAACGACGGACGTCAGCGTCGGCGCCGATGAACGTCTCGGTGTCTCTGGAGCGCAGGAATCGAACCAGTCGGGCACTTCCCCTGACCTGCAGTCCGAGGACTTCTCGTTCGGGTACACGACGCAGAGGTTTCACGACTCGCCGCCGGGCGAGCATCGACAGCGAGCGCGGCACTAGCCCGACAAGGGCACGGACCGAGGCCCATGCTTCACCAAAACGACCCGTGAACACTCCAACGACCATCTCAACCGCGGTCAGGACAACCATTTCGACCGATCGGCCTGGCAGGCGCGTCGGCCCAGTGAGAGTCGCTACCGCACGCATCCGGTGACGTGCACTGAGCAGATTGTGATTGAGGTCAGGACGCCGCTGAGCGAGCTGGCCACGGTGCCGAACTCGTGCAGCCGGAACAACCACCACACGAGCACCGCTGTGATGAATCCGCCAACACAGTTCGACGTCATCGCCGTGGAACGAGATGGCGGGATCGAACCCACCAACCTCACGGAACAGGTCGGCCCTCACCAGCATGAACGCAGATGCCAGCGCAAACACGTCGCGGACACCATCGTGCTGTTCCTGGTCGACTTCGCCAGGGTCGATACCGAGATCGACCTCACCGAATCGGTCCAGACCGAGGCCGACGGCTTGCAGCGAACTCGGGTCGTCCCACTCGACGAGCTTCGGACCAACGATGCCTGCGTTCGAACGGTAGATCTCTTCGACGAGGGTGCGGACCGCGTCGGGCTCTGGAGCAACATCGTCGTGACACAGGAGGAAGAATCCGTTGTCGCCCTCAACGAGGCGCAACACTTCGTTCGCCGTCGCGCCGAACCCTGCGTTGACGCCACTACCTCGCACAAACGCATTCGGGATCCGCACGCGGATGCGCGCCTGTAGAGACTCGTCCGCGACATCGGCAAGGAAAAGGAACCGGAGGTTCGGATAGTCCTGATCGGCGAGTGCGTCGAGTGTCTCTTCGAACCATGGACCCGGTTCGTGAACGACGACGACCGCAACGACTGGCGGTGCCTGTGGTAATTCCGGTTTCACGATGGAGCGAGGTTAGCTGCGTCAACCCACTGGTCGAGGTCATGCCTCCCCACTGCCAGGTAGCCTCTGTCACATGGCGCAGTGGCACTCGGTCAACCTGACGAACTTCGATCTCGCTCCCGCCGCGCGCACTGCCCAACATGTGTCAGAAGTTGTGGCGAAGCGCTCGATTGATGTGGCCAAGGACGCCACCTATGTCGGGGTCGGCTTGGGGCTACTCCTGTTTCAGCGGGCCCAGGTGCAACGACGCGAATTCGAACGAAACCTTCGCGACTGAGCAGCGCCGTGGATACATCTGACGAATCACCGGAGCCGACGTCGCCGACGCGCGAGCGGCTCCCGCTCCCTGACGGCACCATTCCAGTTGGCATCGCACTCCTGATTGCCGGAGTTGCAACGTACGCCTTCTTCAAGATCGGCAACGTCGCAGTGGGTGGCGACAAAGCGTTCGCACCGATCACTTCGCTCTGGTTCGCCACCTTCGCCCTGGCTCCAGGCTTCTTCCTACCGCTCGAACAAGAGCTTGGTCGCGCACTCGCCCACCGCCGGGCACTCGGCCAGGGCACCGGCCCGGTGGTGAAAAAGGTCGTCCAACTCGGCATCGGCCTCACGATCAGCGTTGTCGCCGTCATCGCCATCGCCAGTCCATGGATCGCCGAGAGCTACTTCGACGGCAACTGGTTCATGGTGGTGGCCCTCGTCTTGGCCTTCGCGTCGTATGCGCCTGCCCACTTAGCGCGCGGTATCTGCTCGGGTAACAGCCGATTCCGTTCGTATGCGGTGATCATGGGCTCCGACGGCGTCATCCGCATCATTCTGTGCATCGCACTCGCCGTCGTCGGTATCACCGCAGTTGGCGCCTACGGTCTCGCCGTCGCCGTCGCCCCGCTTTTCGCGGTTGCCTACGTTTATCAGCGTGGCCAACTCTCCAACGACGACGGCCCTCCGGCCTCCTGGAGCGAAGTCACGCCGAACCTCGGGTGGCTTTTGCTCGGTTCGGTGTTCGCCGCGTCGCTGCTCAACGCCGGTCCCATCGCTGCGAGCCTGCTCGCCGCCGACGACCAGGATGTGCTCGTCACACAGTTCGGCCAGGGCGTCCTGCTCGCACGCATCCCACTGTTCCTCTTCCAAGCCGTCCAGGCCGCGCTTCTCCCCCGTCTCAGCCGACTGGCGGCGCAGGGCGAACTCGACGAGTTCCGTAGCGGACTGAAGCGCCTGATGGTGGTCGTCCTGGTCGTTGGCGTCGTCGGCACCACGGGCGCATTCTTGATCGGACCGTGGGCGCTCGAGGTGGTCTTCGATGCCGACCTCACCGGCCGCACATTGGCACTCCTCGCCTTTTCGAGCGCCTGCTACATGGTCGCCTTGGCAACAGCGCAGGCGGTGATTGCCCTCAAGGGCCACGCTCTGGTGTCGATCGGCTGGGGCATCGGCGTCATTGCCTTCATCATCGGCACGTGGCAAGGCAGCGACGATGTATTCCGTCGCGTGGAGATCGGCCTCCTTGCTTCCTCCATCGCTGCAATGGTGACCTTCGGCCTGACCTTGCGGTACAAGCTGATGATTGGTGCGGTTCCCGATCAAGACTCGATCATGGATGCCATCACCGACATGCCCTTCGAGAGCTAACGCTGGCACTGCCCTGGCGGCGCTGCCCCGCCGGCCCGTTCTTCACTGATGGTTCCGGCCAGCGCAGCCCGGGTGCCCGTTCTTCACCGACGGTTCCGGTTAACGGATGCCGGGTGCCCGCTTCGGGTTAACGGAGGCCTGGTGGTTGGATTTTGGCGAGGTAGTCGTTGCTGGTCCCGAGCCGTTGGCGGAGGTCGTCGTAGTAGGTGCGGGGCGGGTTGAAGTAGATCTGCCCCGTATCCATCCGCCCGCCGTCGGGATGCGCATACACGGCCACCGGTTTCGGTGGCGGCCCGGTCGGCACGTTTGGTGCAGCACCTGATGGTGCGATGAGGCGGCCGTGTTGGTTGCGGAATTCGAGGCCGTCGGGCCGGTCGGCGTTGCCGGTGATGTCGAGTCGGCCGCGGTGATGCATTCGATGATGTTTCCCACAGACCAGCAGCAAGTTGTCGGTATCTGTGCGGCCGCCGTGCTCCCAATGAATCAGGTGGTGCACTTCGAGACCGAGCGTGGCATCGCAGCCTGGAACCCGACACACGCCATGATCGCGGTGTTCAATCACCGTGCGGGTCCGGGCTGGGACGACGTACTGGGTGCGACCAACCGATACCGGCAGCCCGTTCTTCAGGAACACGGGGGTGACGGTGCCATTACAGGTGAGGTACCGGCGGATCGCATCAGGCACGTTCCAGCCGGCTGCGTCGGCCATGTTTCGCTCGTCGCGGTCGGTGTTGATGAACAGGTTGACCCGGAACCGTGACCGGCGTGCCGGGTCAGCAACCGAGTCGAGCGAACTTTGGGCCATTTCGACGAGCGCCTCGACAAGCCCGGCACCGAAGTCGCCGCGCTG
>JBNMOS010000006.1:0-52827 GCA_051275435.1 Ilumatobacter sp. | reverse complement strand
TGGGCGCTCTGGAGCCCCGGCCACGAGTCGTTGCCCCTGACCATGTATACCAGGGAGACCAATTGGCCATCCGGTGGGTTCATCACGAGCCAGCGGCGTCGTCCGTCGGAGTACACCACAGCCAGCAGGGCCTTACCGCGCTTGCCGGTGCATGCAGTGCAGCGAATCTCGGCCACGACACGAACGCCCGGTTCACCGCCGCGCCCAAGCGGGTGGTCTTCATCCATCATCGGCTCCCAAGAGTTTGTCGAAGGTATTAACGGCGGCGTCCACGGAAGGGCGGACTCGGTGCCGGTACGTCTGCTCCAGCATCCGAGTCGAGCTGTGTCCCAGTAGGTCGGCGATCTCTTCGAGCGGCGTTCCATCGTCTGAGAGAATGGAGGCAGCGGTGTGGCGGAGTTCGTTCGGCGTCAGCGATGGGAGTCCGGCTGCCTCCGTGATGCGCCGGAGCTGTCGGCGCAGGTTTGCGTCGTCGATGAGGGTGCCGACCTGGGTCGTGAAGACCAGGTCCGGGTCGTCCCACCGCTCGGCACGCTCTCGCTCTTCAAGCTGCGTGATCCGGTGAGCGCGCAGTGCTTGTATGACCCGCGCAGGGAGCTTGACTGTTCGGTAGGACCCAGTGGTCTTGAGCTGGTCAACAACCGCTGGCCCCGACGTTGTTCGCTGCCTTGCGCTCGCCAGAGTGATAGTTCGGGCATCGAGGCTGACGTTGCTCCATCGCAGACCGACAACTTCGCCGGGTCTTGTGCCTACGGTCGCTGCGATGAGGAATAGCGTCCCCAGCCGTTCGCTGTCCAGAGCCTCGAACAACCTAAGTGCCTCCTCCGGCGTGTACGAGCGCTTCTCCTTGGGCTTCGCCGCTCGGGCCGGGATGATGACGTCGGGTGCGATATTCCTGGTTGCCATGTTGCGCCTCGAAGCGAACCGAAGTGCCTGCGACAACACGCTCCGCAGCTTCACGAAGGAACTTCGGCCGAGTTCGTTGACCCAGGCCTCGAAGACGTCCTCGACGTCTTGTACCGAGAGACTGCGGACCCGGATCGCTCCAAGCCCTTCAGTGAGGCGAGCGACAGCCCACTCGTAGTTGAGCATCGTCGCGTGGGCGACATCTCGGGCAGCGGCGTCCTTCTTGAGCCACTGGTCGAGGAGTTGCCCGACCGTGAGGTTGCCGTCGCCGACGGGTTCGTCGAGATCGCGTTGGCGAAGTACGGCGTTCAACTTCGTGCGTGCCTCGGTCTCCGTCTTGCCGGTCCTCTTCACCCGCTTCCCGTTGATCGTCACTGCGCCGACCCAACGGTCCCGGGCCTTCTCGTAGTACACAGTTCCGTCTCCGGCCGGGCGGCGTCTCCCCATCGGGTCAGCTTGGCACATCCGGGCGGTCGGAACCCCCTGGGGGTTCTACGTTGCGAACAAGGACGAACAGTGGCGAACATAAACGGCCAGTAAGAGGTGAGTGTGGAGCCGTGGTCAGGTACTCGTCACTCCATGGCATGGAAGAGGTCAGGGGTTCAATTCCCCTAAGCTCCACGAAGAACCCCCAGGTCCACGCCCGGGGGTTCTTTACTTTTTCGAATCAGATCGTTGCAGGCGCGTGATCGAGAGAGTCTGAGCGAACGGGCGCCAGGGCCGAGACGCTAGGGCTGCTCTGGCGCGAAGTGGTCGGATCCGAACGCAGCCTCGACTCGTTAGGGCTCCGTCGTCCGACCAGTCGGATCGCCGAGCGGCGTCCGGAGCTCTCGGATGACCGGCACGATCGACGCCAAGACGATCACGCCGATCACGGGCAACAGATACCGGTCGAGACCTGGCACCGTCTCGCCCAGTACATAACCGCCCATGCTGACACCCGCGGCCCAGCACGCACCGCCGGCGACGTTCCAGTAGACGAACGACCGATACGGCATCCCGACGACCCCGGCGATCACCGGAACGAACGTTCGCACGATCGGGACGAAACGGGCGAGCAGGATCGCTCTGCCGCCACGCTCGGCAAAGAAGCGCTCCGCTCGCTCGACGTGATGTCGACGCGTGAACCATCGCTCGCGAGCGAGCAGGCGTGGGCCGAACCGTCGCCCGATGGCGAAACCGAGCTGGTCCCCAGCGATTGCTGCGACCACGCTCCCGACGACAATGATCGTGATGTTCAAGCGGCCCTGCGACGCCAGCAACCCGGCGGTGAAGAGCAGCGAGTCACCCGGTAGGAAAAAGCCGATGAGTAATCCAGATTCGACGAACACGATCCCCAGGATCCCAATCGTGCCGAAGGTGGCGATCAGCCATTCTGGCGATAACGACACGGCCGTCATCGATCAGGTTCGACCGGAGAGGCGAACGGCGCAGCTAGTGCTGCAAGATCCACGTTGGTCATGTATGCCTCCTGCTTTCGGGCGTGCTGAGGATCAGAACGCTCCACACGAGTTCCCTCGTGACGCACGCGGATCCAGCCCCGCTTCGTACGCCTACTGGACGCTAACGCACGCGCTTCACCCCGGTGCGCGGAGGTCGGCGGTCGAGGCGTGGCCGCACAGAACCCCGACGTGCTCGTAGGGACTCGTCGGGAACCAAAGGGGCACAGCCATCGTCCAACCTGTATGAGATCACCCGCTGTTCTGCTGTTCTTTGCCCTGCTCGCTGCGGCCTGCGGCTCCAACGATGTCTCTGATTCCGGCGGAACGGACTCGACGATTCCCGACGGCCCGTTTGGAGCAGGTCCCTATCCGGTAGCCACACTCGACATCATCGTCACACACCCAGAAGCCAGCGACCTCAGCTACACCGTCACGTGCCTCGGAGACACGGCGACGCTACTCGGCGACGTGCCCATCAGCGCCGAACAAGCATGCACAGCTCTTGCCGACGCCGATGTGCGCACCCGGCTTATCAACGGCGCACCCGCTGACCAGATTTGCACAGAGATCTACGGTGGCCCTGACGTCGCGACGATCGTCGGCACCCACGACGGCGATGCGGTGAACACAACCGTCGACCGCAGCAACGGTTGCGGAATCGATGACTGGGAACGGGTGCTTGGCACGATCCTCCCACCAGCAATTGGGATCACCGAACCAGCGTCCTCTTAATCTCAGCGCTGTGGTTGTCATGCCGAAATGATGATCTGACAAGAACGTGATATCGTCACACCATGCCAGGAGGTCCGATCTATGAGGTGAAAGCGCAGCTCTTCAAGACGCTTGGGCACCCGGCCCGGATCCGTATTCTTGAGGTGCTGTCTGATGGGCCACGTTCGGTGTCTGCGTTGCAGCCCGACGTCGGCATCGAGTCGTCACACCTGTCACAGCAGTTAGCCGTCCTGCGTCGCGCGGGAGTCGTAGAATCCGACCGCGATGGATCGTCGGTCATCTACACAATCGCAGACCCACAAATTCTTGATCTATTGGCGGTTGCCAAGGAGATCTTGATGACCTCACTGACCGGAACGCAAGAGCTTCTCAGTGATCTCGATGCAATGTCGTATGAAACAACGTCGGCTGCGTCATAGTCGCACCCGACTTAACTAAAGGAGAATGTCATGCTTGGTGGTCCAGAAGGAATGGTGTTGCTGGTGTTGGTCTTGGTGCTCTTCGGCGGCGCTCAGCTTCCGAAGCTCGCGCGCAACCTTGGGCGTGCCCAGAAGGAGTTCAAGGACGGGCTGGCCGATGCCACGCGTCCCGATTCAGAGCCACTCGCGAAAGAAATCAGCGGGCCTGTAGCGAAGGACGTGGCAGAGCCTGTGGCGAACGAAGTCTCCGAGTCGTCCTGAAGCCAAGGCGGGTGCCCGACCGTGAATCGGATTCTTGTTGGCGTCGACGGTTCAGCCGCTGCACTTCAATGGTGGGCTGACCTCATCGTCGTGGGCTCGCGTGGTGCGGGCGGGGTCCCGGATTTGCGCGTCGGCGGGGTTGCCATGAAGCTCATCCACAGTTCGAAGCTGCCACTCATGGTGGTGCCTCCTCCAGGGTTATGAATCGACCTCGGCTGGCACCCGGCGATCAAGCGGTATCCAGATATGCACCGCACAGCCAGCGCCAGGCGCGCTCTCGATGTCAAAACGACCTCCGACGCGTTGCGCAAGGTAGCGGACGTTTGAAATGCCGAGGTGACCTGGTCGAGGTTGTGGAATCGAAGCGGGCTCGAAACCGTCGCCGTCGTCGACGATGACGGCGCTGATACCCCCGTCGATACTTGAGAGTGAGACCGACACCTCGTGCGCATCTGCGTGGGCAGCGACGTTCGAGAGCGCCTCGTGGATCAACCGGAATGACAGGACGCGAGTCGGCCCATCGGGCTCGGCATCGAGCTGATCGTCGAGCGACCATTTCACCCCAAGCGGTTCCATCGTCTCTTCGAGGTACACCTCGGTAGCGATCGCGAGTCCTTCGTCTTCGAGGACAACGGGGTGCAGCTCGAAAAGCATGCGCCGCAACCGGTTGATTGCGTGATCGGCCTTCAGCCGGGCGGCGCCGAGCTGATCGTGGAGTTCGGGAGGAGCGTCGCGTTTCAGACGCTGCAGCATCAGGCTGAGCACGGTGATCGCTTGGATCGGGTCGTCGTGCAACTCGTTCGCGATTCGCTCGCGTTCGGCAGCAAAGGTGGCCGAGGATTCCTGGGCGGCGCGCTGTTGCTCGATGGCGAGTTGTAGCAGCCGTGCCACCGAGTGAAAGGTGGTCTTGGTTCGCTCGATCTGGTGCGCCGGCCAGTCACGGCTGATGCACATCGCGCCGAGCGGATGGCCGCCGAGCCCGGGCAAGACGATTCCCCATACATCGCACAAGTCGTTCGATGGGTCAGAAAACTCGAAGCGGGAAGGCTCTTCGCCGTTGCGTGTTGCGTCGGCATCGGCACGAACGCGGGTGGCGATGGTTGTTCGGAAAGCGTCGGGTAGGTCAGAGGTGGAGACAAATTCCAGGTCGTCGTCGGACAGGATGCGGATCGCAACTGCCCGGGCCCCGACCATTGTCTCCTCCGCATGAATACAGATCGCCTGCATGATTTCGGCTGTCGGTCGGTGCGCAGCGAGAAGCTTGAGGACGGTCGACTGGCCGCGGTTGAAGGTGCGGAACAGATCGCGCTCGCGCTCGATCTCGTCGGTTTCTACCTTGCCCACGGCGACGAGCGTAGGGCGCAGCAGTGCCGGTCGAATGACGTATCTATGTCACCGGGGTGTGAACGGATGCGTCGTACCAAATTCACCGTCGTGAGGGCACGATGAGTGCCCGTCCGTGCGTCTGAAGTGCCGACCTCGAAGGACTGGCTGTCAGTGCGGGAGAAAAATCTGGTTGCGATACGAGCTATCAGCCGACTGGTTCAGCGGATGGCTGGCCAAAGGAGGACGGGTCGATGCGGTCGAGGCGATCGAGGATCGATTGGACCCCGGCGTGCAGTTCGTGGATCTCGGCGGCGGCGTTGAGGTTTGTGTCGTAGTCATGCTGTGCGAGTTCGGCCGAGATCTGGTCGGACCGACGGGCCGCGATCAGAAGGATCGCACCCTGGAGTGCGGCCAGGCAGGACAGGACGAGGTTGAGGAGGATGAACGGGAACGGGTCGAAGCCGGTGTTGCGGTTAAACGCCATCCACAACGCAAGAAACACCAGCGCGCTGATGACGAATGCCCACGAGCCCATGCCGTTGCGAAGCCGGTCGGCGGAGCGTTCGCCGAGTGTCAGTTGGTCCGCGGTACGGACCGCAGGATGGCGGCCCCAGATGAGGCGCGCCGGCTTGATCGAAAGTTCACTGATTTTCATATTGTTTGCTTTCAGCCTGGGGGAGAGCGGGATGGGTCAGGTGGTGGCGAGATGAACGATCTCGTCACCGATGTCGAGCCCGCCACCTTTGGCGAACACTGCTGTGGCGCCAGCCTCGAGCAGGCGTTCACGCGTTCGGCGGTCATTCAGAGTGGTGTAGCCGGCAACAATGGTGTCGGGATTTGCTGCTTTGATCGCAGTGACCGCATCGGCGCCACCGTGCGGCATACGCACGTCGACTAGCGCGACGTGGACGACGTGTTGCGCGCAGAGCGCTGCGGCCTCGAGCCCGTCCATTGCTTCTCCGACGAGGTGGAGCCGGGGATGATCGTTGATGAGGTCAGCGAGTGCTTGTCGAACGTTGTTGTCGTTGTCGGCAATCACCACTCCGTAGGTGGAGTCGTCGGTGCCCGGTGGCGTTTCTGGATTTGCGGCCCTGCCCGAGTCGGTGTTCATGATCGTTCTACTCCTCGATAGAGATGAGCCGGGCACGGACCGCCTTGACGACAGCTTCGAGCTTGGTGTGGGCGTCCAACTTGGACATGGCGTGGCGAAGGTGGTTCTTGACGGTGTGGGCGCTGAGGTGCAGCGTCTTGGCGACCTCATCGGGATACATCCCGTCGGCTGTCAGTTGGAGTACCTCGATCTCGCGATCTGACAGTTCGGCCTGGCCGACGTCGTCGAATCGACGAAGATGTACCAGGTGCTTCAACATGTCACGGGTGAAGTATGACTCGCCCGCTGCAGCAGCGGTGATGGCCTCGATCAGATCCGCTCGATCGCTGTTCTTTGACAGGAAGCCACAGCAGCCGGCGTCGAGCGCCTGGGAGAGCACTCGCCGATCTGCGACCGAGGTGATCATCACGACGTTGACACCGAGCTGCGCCTCTTTGAACGCGCGGGCCGTATCGGCGCCCGTACCGTCGGGGAGGCGGTAGTCCATGAGGACGACGTCGGGGCGTTTCTTGGTGACGAGCTGGACTGCTGCTGCACACGTCGTCGCCGTTCCGATGACATCGATGCCATCGGCGTCGGCAAGCAGCGCGGTGAGGCCGAGCGCAACGACTTCGTGGTCATCGATGACCACGACCGTAATGAGGGTGGTGTTGTCGGCGATCGTGTCGGTGGTAGTCGGCATGGGAATTCCTCTTTCGGATCTTCAGCATTGCCGCTCGTACCGAACTTTGCGTGACGCATTCGTGTCATTCCGCACGTCTGGGTGCCGTACGGGTTCGGCCAGCACCATGCAGCGGGACCAGTGCGACAGGGCCCGCACCACGCTCTCGGCGAGAGTTGCGGTCGGCCGGCTCGGTGTCGTTGCATGTGGCGATGTGTGGCTGATTCCCACTGTCGCCTTGATCTCGACAGCACTCATGACGCTGACGGATCGACTTCCATGACATCAACGTGTCAGCGTTGATCACTCGAGCCAGTTGGATCGACGGGTGATCTGACTCGATGGTGCGGCCAACGATGATCGACCGGTATCGAGCGTCATCCGGCGGTCAACCTGGCGCGCAGGTAGGGCTACTGACAGAGGTAGCGGTGATGACAGAGATGAGTCGTTTGTGGACGTCGTGAATTTCGTATCGTGGTCGTAGTCCGCCGAGGCAAGGAGTAGCGATGATCGAGTACTGGGGTAACGAAACGCGGAAGGCTGTTGCGAACTTCCCGGTCTCGGGGGAGCGCGTGCCAGCCTCGGTTATCCGATGGCTCGGTCGGATCAAGTCGGCAGCTGCGACGGCGAATGCCGAGCTGGCCATGTTGGACGGCGATATCGCCCGTCGCATAGCGGCTGCAGCTGACGAGATCGGCGCCGGCCAGCACGGCGACCAGTTCCCGGTCGACATCTTCCAAACGGGGTCTGGGACGTCAACGAACATGAACGTCAACGAGGTCATCGCTCATCTCGCGGGCGACGGCGTGCACGCCAACGACCATGTCAACTTGGGTCAGAGCTCGAATGACGTGTTCCCTACCGCCGTCCACCTCGCGGCGCTCGAGATGGCGACCACGAGCCTGATCCCAGCACTGCGTTCACTCCATGAGTCACTTGCAGCGAAGTCGATCGAGTTTGCCGATCTGGCGAAGGCGGGTCGCACCCACTTGATGGACGCGGTACCGATCACACTCGGTCAGGAGTTCGGCGCGTTCGCCCAGCAGATGCGGTTGGGCATCGAGCGGGTCGAAGGCTCGATAGCGCGTGTGTCAGCAGTACCCCTCGGTGGCACGGCTGTCGGTAGTGGGTTGAACACCCATCCCGACTTCGCACGTCGGGTGCTCGAACTGCTGATCCAACGAACCGGCATCGAGGTGATCGAGCCAGCCGACCGATTCGAGGCTCAGGCCAGTCGGGATGCCCTTGTCGAATTGTCGGGCGTGCTCAAGATCATTGCTGTGTCACTGACGAAGATTGCGAACGACATCGCTCTACTCGCGAGTGGGCCGCGCGCCGGGCTGGGCGAGATCACGCTGCCCGAGTTGCAGAAGGGTTCATCGATCATGCCGGGCAAGGTCAATCCGGTGCTCGCTGAGGTCGTACTGCAGGTGGCGGCACAGGTGATTGGCAACGACACGGCCATCACGATCGGGGGGATGCAGGGCAACTTCCAGCTCAATGCCCGGGTTCCCTTGATCGCTCGGAACCTGTTGGGCTCGATGCAGATCCTGGCGGCAGCGACAACCCTGTTCTCCGAGCGGTGTGTGGCCGGTATCGAGGCAAATACCGCACGACTCGCGTGGCTGGCCGACAACACGCTGGCGTCAGCGACCGTGCTGAACCCGATCATCGGATACGACGCAGCGAGTGAGATCGTTCGCCGCGCGCAGCGCGACCAAATTTCGTTGCGTGAGGCTGCAAGAGAATTTGGTCTCGATGACGAGCTGGTTGAGGGTCAGATGAATGCGCTGCGCATTGCGCGGGGCAACCAGGTCGACTGATCGACGACGAGAGTCGTGCGCGAGCACCAAGACCAGCGGTCGATGCCAAGTCAGTTGGGGATGAATCGTTCCCGCGACGCGGCGATCACCTCGAGCGCCTCGCCACGGCCCTGCCAACCCCTCACCTCGGTGAACTTCGATGGCTCGAGCGCCTTGTAGACCTCGAAGAAGTGGCCGATCTCGGCACGGAAGTGTTCGGCAACATCATCGATGTCGAGTACGTGCTGCCAGCGCGGGTCGTTTGCTGGCACCGTCAGAATCTTTGCGTCGGGGCCGGCATCGTCGCTCATCCAGAACACACCGATCGGCCGCCCCCAAAGATGGCAGCCCGGAAATGTCGGCTCCTCCAGCAGCACCAACACATCGAGCGGATCACCATCTTCGCCGAGGGTGTCGGGAATGAAGCCGTAGTCGGCGGGATACAGCGTTGCAGTGAAAAGATGTCGATCGAGCCATATCTCGTCGGTGCCGTGCCGCAGCTCATACTTGTTGCGGGAACCCTTCGGAATCTCGACCACAACGTGAACGTCGGTGCCGACTGAGTTTGGCTGCGAAGAACTATCCATCTCGTCGAGCTTCGCTCTGCGTGGATGCCCGCGCATGACACAAACGTGCCTATCTGAGTCATGGCATCAGACACGTCTGAGTCACCCATCGACCTGCTCGCTGTGCGAAAACGGAGTCAGGCATCTCCGCCGCATACCAACACGAAAGCGAGTCCATTCCTCATGAGGAACCGAACCACGATTGCCAAGATTGTCGTGTTAGCCGCTGCTGTCACGTTGTCCGTCGCTGCTTGCGGCTCAGACAGCAGCACGCCGGCGGACACCACGATCACCACCGATGCTCCTGCGGATACGACCATGACCACTGATGCTCCGGCAGACACCACGATCACCACCGATGCGCCAGCGGATACCACGATGACCACCGATGCACCAGCGGATACCACCGCCGCTGACGGCTGACTCCCGAGCGCGAGTGCGAACCAGCAGGAGTCGTGAACTAGTCCAAGCCGGTGAGCCGGATCTGCAAGCGACGGGCCCCGGCACAGTGCCGGGGCCCGTCAACGAGCGTTGATGATTGCGGAGGACCGATCGTGGCTCAGGCCAGGCTGCCGGAACGGGCTGATCGAGCAACCCGGCCTGGGTCAGTTCACTTCGGCGGGGGATCGTTCGCTGCTGTCTGCCGATGAGCGTTTCGGAGCGGGGTCTCGGTAGAAGAACCACGCAACGGGAATGAGGTAGGCCAGGTATCCAACAACACGGATTCTCTCCGGGTTCGCACTCCAGCCGAAGAGGCCCTTGACGAAGTCGTGCATTGTCGAGCCCTCGGCGAACGGCCCCGACGTGACATTCCAGACCGTGTCGGAAACGAGCCCCCACTCGATCCCCAGCAGCTCGCGGAACTCGTGCAGTCCTTTGGCGAACAGTCCGGCTGCGAAGAGGATGAGGAGTAAGCCCGTGTACTGAAAGAAGCGGCGCAGATCGATGCGGGCGCTTCCGATATAGAACGCCACGCCAATGACGATCGACACGACGAGTCCGATGAATCCGCCAAGGACGACCGCTGCTCCAGAAGTCGCTGATGTTTCGGCGCCGATGAGGAACAGCGCTGTTTCGAACCCTTCGCGGGCGACCGCGATGAAGGAGATCGTTGCGAGTGCCAGCGGGGAGCGGTCGAGCGCGGCATCGATCTTGGCGTGGAGATCGCTGGAGATGTTCCGCGAGTTGCGACGCATCCAGAAGATCATCCAGGTGAGCACGGCAACGGCGAGGAATGCGAGGGTGCCCTCGATTGCCTGTTCCCAGCGTCCTTCGAGATCGCCGATGACGGCATCGAACACGAACCCACTCGCAATGCTTGCGATCGCGGCCGCACCGACGCCGATCCACATCGCGGGGAGGTGTCGACGGCTATCCGTCTTGACGAGGTAGGCGGCGATGATCGCGACGACGAGCGAGATTTCCAGCCCCTCGCGAAGCGTGATGAGGAAAGCTGATCCCATGAACGAATGTTAACCATGCCTAACGATGATTGACGCATCACCTGACAATCTCATCAGGCAGCGACGGCGCAACTTCTGCTTCAGCTGACGTTCAGCTTTGGGGTGACATGATCAGATGACGTTTCGGCCGCTTTGGTGGGGACACGAGCACGGGGACACCAAATGAGACTGCTGGTCGTCGAGGACGAGAAGAAGTTGGCGGTGTCACTCAAGCGCGGCCTGGAAGCCGACGGCTTCGCGGTCGACATCGCGCTCAATGGAACCGATGGAAAATGGATGGCGACCGAGAACACCTACGACGCCATCGTGCTCGACATCATGCTGCCGGGCATCAATGGCTTCAAAGACGTCCTCAGTTCCGTTCGGGATTCCTCGTCCGACGCCGTCACTCAAGCGCAGGCGTTGACGATGCTGATCACCTCATTGGCAGGTTGATCCCTCCGTAGTATCCGATACCTGCCGACGCCGCGATCCCGAGTGCGGATGCGATTGCTGCCGGCGTCGGTATCTCCGGACGCCGAGGTGCTGTTGCAGACCCGAGCCCACGCCGCTTTGTCTCAGATGGATGTCCCTGCACGCAGTTCATACGTGATGGCGGTGGTCGGGCCCGAAGAGCGCCCAGCAGCGGCGAGTATCACCGGGGTGCCGCGCAGCCTGGCCGGAGCGCTCCCGCCGATCGATGCGGGTTGGATGCTCGACCACTCGACGCTCGGGTGGCCGCTTGTTCATTGCGGGCACGTTGAAGGCCGCCTACGACTTACTGCTGCTTGCCATGTTCCGCAACGTTCGCCCGCCCGAGGAAAGCGAACCTGCGAAGCGGGCCATGGGTTACAGGGGACCTCGCTGGTAGTTGCATCGAACCTGATAGAAAGGGCTCCACGATGGTGTCTATACCCTGCCCTTTCCGTCGGCGAGCATGTCGTCAAGCCAGGTTGTCACGGATGTCGGCGTGATCAATGACGCCAAACGGCTGGCCGTGGTTTTGCGGGAGTTTGCTCGCACGCTGACGACGGATTTTCCGATGCAGGGCATTGTCGATCATCTGGTCGCGGAGATCGTCGACGTTCTTCCGGTGACCGGTGCTGGCGTGACCCTGATTTCGCACGACTTGAGTCCGAAGTATGTGTCGGCGTCGAACGATGCTGCGCTGGGCTTCGAACAGCTGCAGTCGAAGTACGCCGACGGCCCGTGCATCTTGGCGTACCAGTCGGGCGAATCGGTCGCAGTTCCCGACCTGATGCTTGACAGCCGATTTTCTGTGTTTGGGCCAGCAGCGCGCGCCGAAGGCCTGGCTGCGGTGTTCACCTTCCCGTTGCGCCACGGCGATGGCTGTATTGGAGCGTTGAATCTGTATCGGGACACCACGGGCCCGCTGAGCGTCCATGAAATGATCACCGCTGAGACAATGGCTGACGTTGTCTCGGCATGTCTGATCAACGCCGAAGCGCGCGAACAGGCTGATGCGGCATCGGCAAGATATCTGTACGACGCATTGCACGATCTGTTGACGGGGCTGCCGAACCGGACGCTGCTCATCGACCGTCTCGACGAGGCGAATCTGCGCGCGAAACAGTCGCGAAAGTACGCGGCCGTGTACTTCGTCGACCTCGACCGGTTCAAGTTGGTCAATGACCATCACGGCCATCACGTCGGCGATGAACTTCTGATCGCAGTCGCTCAGCGGCTCTCGAATATGTTGCGAGCAGACGACATGGTCGCGCGGATATCTGGCGACGAGTTTGTGTTCTTGTGTGAGGACCTGCCCGACGCGGTCGAGGCCGACGTCATCGGCGCGCGCATCGAGGAGGTGTTCGAGCGGCCGTTCGTGGTCGATGGCCTCCGGCTGTCCATATCGGCGAGCATCGGCATGGCCGTCGCTGGCCCCGGCGAAGAAATCTCCAACGACCTCATCGTGTATGCGGATACGGCGATGTATCTCATCAAGCGACATCGAGGAGGTCGACGTCACGTTGTCGGGCCGATCGACAGCGCACTGAACCACCTCCCTCAAAACTTCGAGCAAGAAATTGGTGACGCGCTCGAAAGGTCCGAGCTCGCGGTCGCGTATCAACCGATCGTTCGCACGTCGGACAGCCTGATGAGCGGGGTTGAGGCATTGTTGCGGTGGGAACACCCGACCCGAGGCAAAATTTCTCCCCTACTGATTGTCGGAACCGCCGAGCGAAGCTCGTTGATCAATCTGATCGGCGAATGGGTCCTTGAGCAGAGCTGCGGAGCATTGGTGGCCTGGGAATTTGCCAACCGCCCTGCCCCAATCGGGATTGCAGTGAACGTGTCGGCCCGACAACTTGTCAGCGGTGACTTCTTCGGGACTGTCGAGCATGCCGTCACCGGCGCTGGTCTCGAGCCAACTCGGTTGGTGCTGGAAATGACGGAGAACCTACTCATCGAAGATTCGGACCGCGCCATGAAGGTGTTGAGTGACCTGCGACGATTCGGTGTCCGGATCGCTGTGGACGATTTCGGTACCGGCTATTCGTCGCTGAGCTATCTCACCCGGCTGCCGATCGACATCGTCAAGATCGACCAAAGTCTGATTGCCGGAATCGCGGGCGGGCCCGAAGCAGTCGTGGTGTCGGCAGTGACGAACCTCGCGCACGAGTTGGGGATGGTGGTGGTGGCCGAGGGAGTCGAGAACCAAGAACAAAGCGACGAGATCATCCGGATCGGATGCGACTACGCACAGGGCTTCCACTACGCGGAACCGATGTCGCAGTCGGCGATCAAGGCGATCGACTGGACGTCGCCCCTGCCCAAGGGTCCGTCAGTACCCAGATAAGAAACGGGCAGACCCGGAGGTTGCCGACGCCGAGTGCCAGCGAGGTGGCCGCGTTCAAACGTGCGCGTGTGCGGTGACGAACGAATCGACCACGTCGGCCACCAATTGGTCGTCAACGACTTCGTTCGCAAGCAGGCGATGGAAAAGCAGTGAGCCCGCCATCGAACCGAGTGCCTGCATCGGAACGACACCGGCGCGTAGCTGGCCAGTTTCTTCTCCCAGCCTGACGATCGCCGTGAACGTTTCGACGAGTTCGGCGATGAAACGATCGCGGACGGTGCCGACAGTGTCGTCGTGTAGTGCCCGTTCGATCATGACGGCGATCATCTTCGTACGTCCCTCGTCTCGGAGGTCCGACGCAAGATTGCTCAGCAGCGTGACGAGGTCATCGCGCACGATGCCTGTCAGTTCGCTCGCCGGTGGCACGTGTTTACCAACCGCTTCGAGCGTGGCGTGGAGGAGGTCAGACCGCTGCGGGTAGTGCTTGTAAACGGTGGTTCTGCTCACCTCGGCGGCAGCGGCGACCGTGGCGTGGGTGATCTCGTCGGGCCCGCCGTCGAAGAGGAGCGCAACCGCAGCGTCAAGCACCGCCTGCCGCGACCGCTCGATCCGAGGATCGACGGAAAGGTCGGGTGCATCTGGATCGGAGGACTTTGCGTCAAGGGTCATGGGTTGTGTCTTTGGACACGATGGGGGACCGGTCCTTGCCTTTGTCCACCCTACTCGGCAGGATACCCAATATGAACAAACTGTCCAATAGTGGAGTGCGCTCCGAAGTGGTCACGGTGCCAGGTGCTGACGCATCGGTGTGGGCGCGGCTTGGTTCGTTCGCGTTCCGTCGTCGCCGAGCCGTGCTGCTTGCGTGGATCGTCGTGTTTCTTGGAACCTTCGTCGCCGTCGGCGCAATCGGCAGTTCATCGGAGAGCTCGTTCGAGAGCCCCGACTCCGATTCACTCGCAGGGTTCGAGATCTTGAAAGACAACTTCGGTGCGGGCGGCAGCTTCCTGTCCGGATCGATCGTGTACGAGGCAGAGCAGGGCGTCGGCGATGCCGAAGTCGAGTCGACCATGTCTGGCCTCTTCGACGAGATCGCCGCATTTGAGGAAATCACATTGACGAGCCCGTACTCGTCGATCGGTGAGCAGCGTGGCCTCGTTGCTCCTGACGGGCTTATCGCCTACGCCAGCATCGACTTCGACGAGAACACCGACGAGCTGCGGGCGAGCGAGATCGGCCAGGAGATCAACGTGCTTGTCGAGGCGACCGAAATCGACGGCGTCAACATCGAGATTGGCGGCGCCGCACTTGCAGAGTTTGAGCCACCGGAATCGGAACTCATCGGCCTCGCTTTCGCCGTGGTCATCCTGATCCTCGCCTTCGGTTCGGTGCTGGCCATGGGCCTGCCAATTGGCGTCGCTTTGTTCGGCGTTGGAATCGGTGTCGGGACCATCACGCTGCTGACCAACGTCATGTCGATTCCCGACTTCGCAACGACCCTCGGCGCGATGATCGGCCTCGGTGTGGGCATCGACTACGCACTCTTTATCGTCACGCGGTACCGGGAGGGGACGCGCGCTGGCTTGTCATCGCACGACGCGACAGTTCGAGCGATCGATACAGCGGGCCGCGCTGTGCTCTTCGCAGGCCTGACCGTCGTCATCTCGCTGCTCGGCATGTTTGTGATGCAGTTGGCGTTTATTAACGGGCTGGCCACCGGCGCCGCAGTCACCGTCGCCATCACAATGGTCGCCTCGGTCACGCTGCTGCCAGCACTCATTGGATTCGCCGGCCCGAGAGTCGAAGTCACTCGCTGGCGCGGCCTGATCATGGCTGGCTTCGTCGCCGTTGCACTGCTCGCCCTCGGCCTCGGATTCCAGCCCGTTGCCGCGGCATTTGCAGTCATGTCGCTGGCGACGCTGATCCTGTCGTTCTTCATTCCGGGTCTCCGCAAAGAACTGCCGCCGCGGCCGCAGAAGCCGTTGCGCGAAACCTGGTCGTACCGCTGGAGCCACTTCGTGCAGCGCAACCCGTGGCCGATGGCGATCGGCGTGACGGTCTTGCTGCTCATTATGAGCATTCCTGTCTTGGGGCTCCGTCTCGGCTTCGGCGATGAGAGCACCTTCGCCGAGGGCACGACCACTCGTGATGCTTATGAGCTCCTCGCCGAAGGATTCGGTCCGGGCAGCAACGGCCCGTTGCTTGCTGTGGCGGAAGTCGACAGCCCTGACCAGTTCGTGGCTGCGCAAGAACTTGTCGCGGCGCTGAACGATACTGATGGCGTGGCCCGAGCGCTGGGCCCGATCCCGTCAGACAACCAGCAGGCCTTCCAGATCTTCGTGGTTCCTGAGACCGGGCCACAGGAGGAAGCCACCTCGACGCTGGTCCGGAGTCTCCGCGAGACGACGATTCCGGATGCGGTTGGCGACTCTGGCCTCGACGTGAAGTTGACCGGTGCGGTGGCATCGAGCGTGGACTTCTCCGACTACCTCAGCGCACGTTTACCGGTGTTCTTCATCGCAGTGTTGAGTCTGTCGTTTCTGCTTCTCATGATGGTGTTCCGCTCGATCCTTGTGCCGCTGAAGGCGGTGATCATGAACCTGCTGTCGATCGGTGGGGCCTACGGCATCATCGTCGTCGTGTTCCAGTGGGGATGGGGCGTGAGCTTGCTCGGTACCGGCAGTGGTCCAGTCGAACCGTTCCTCCCGATGATGCTGTTTGCCATCGTGTTCGGCCTCTCGATGGACTACGAGGTCTTCTTGCTGTCCCGTGTCCGCGAGGAGTACGACCGAACCGGTGACGCAAAGAACTCGGTTGCCGACGGCCTCGCCGCAACGGCCCGGGTGATCACCGCCGCAGCAGCGATCATGGTCGTCGTGTTCGGCAGCTTTGTGCTCGAAGACGCCCGAGTCATCAAGATGTTCGGTCTCGGCCTCGCCTCGGCCGTCTTCCTTGACGCCACCCTCGTCCGCATGTTGCTCGTGCCCGCCACGATGGAACTGCTCGGTGAGAAGAACTGGTGGCTACCGAAGTGGCTCGATCGCATCCTGCCGACCCTCAACGTCGAAGGCGCAGCTGACGAGCAAGTAGAGCCAGAACCCGAAAGGGAACTCGTCGACGCCTGAGAAGCACCCCGAGCAGAGCGAGTTCAGCCGCCAGGCTGAAGAAAATGAATGAAGGCGACGAAGTCGCCAGGCGACGCAGTCGCCCGGGCGTCGTCAGACGACCACATTCACCATGCGGCCGGGGACGACGATGAGCTTCTTGGGTTCGCCGCCGGCCAGGGCCTCGATGACCTTCGGGTCAGCGAGCGCTGCGGCTTCGATCGTCGCTTTGTCGGCATCAGCAGCAACGCTGACCCGGCTCCGGACCTTGCCGTTGATCTGGATCGGCAGTTCGACGGTGTCGTCGACGAGCATCGACGGATCGGCTGTCGGGAAGTCGACGTAGGTGATCGTGCCGCTGTCGCTGCCGTGGCCGAGCTTGCGCCAGAGCTCTTCGGCGATGTGCGGGACCAGCGGCGCCAGCATCACGACCATTGGTTCGGCGACCTCGCGTGGCGTGGCGTCGAGCTTGGTGACAGCGTTGTTCAGCTCGATCAGCTTGGCGATCGCGGTGTTGAAGTGGAGTTCGTCCATCTCGGTACGAACGAAGTCGATCGTGCGATGCAGCAGCTTGAGCGTGTCCTCGTCGGCCGGCGCGTCGACGACGGTGCACTCGCCGGTCGACTCGTCGATGACGTTGCGCCACAACCGCTGCAGGAAGCGGTACATGCCAACGACGTCGCGGGTCTCCCAGGGACGTGAAGAGTCGAGCGGCCCGCCCGTCATCTCGTAGAGGCGCAGCGTGTCGGCGCCGTAGGCCTCGTACATCTCGTCCGGCGACACGGCGTTCTTCAGGCTCTTGCCCATCTTGCCGTACTCGCGCTTGACCGGTTCGCCGTTGTGGGTCCAGCCGTCGGCGGCGTTCCCTTCTACCTCGGCGGCCTCGACGTAGATCTCGCGCTCGTCCTTAAAGGCGTATGCCTGGATGTAGCCCTGGTTGAACAGACGCGCATACGGCTCGACCGAGCTGACGTGGCCGAGGTCGAAGAGGACCTTGTGCCAGAAGCGGGCGTAGAGCAGGTGCAGCACCGCGTGCTCGACCCCGCCGACGTACAGGTCGATTCCACCGGGATGATCGGGCCGCACGTCGGTGCGTGGGCCCATCCAGTACTCCTCGTTCTCGACGGCGCAGAACCGGTCGTCGTTGAGTGGATCGATGTAGCGCATCTGGTACCAGCACGAGCCAGCCCACTGTGGCATCACGTTGCTGTCGCGACGGTAGGTCTGCATGCCGTCACCCAGGTCGAGTTCGACGTTCATCCAGTCGTCGAGTCGGTCTAGCGGGCTCTCCGGGTTGGACATCGCGTCATTGGCGTCGAACGTGCGGGGCGCGAATTGATCGGTCTCGGGCAGCTCGACCGGCAGCATCGAGTCGGGGATGCTGTGCGGGTTTCCGTCGGCGTCGTAGACGATCGGGAACGGCTCGCCCCAGTAGCGCTGGCGGCTGAACAGCCAGTCGCGCAGCTTGTAATTGACGGTGGCCTCCCCGGCCCCGGCCCGCTCGAGCCACGCGTTCATCACGGCGATGCCCTCGACCTTGTTGACGAGCCCGTCGAGTTGGAGATGCTCGTTCGTGCTGTTCACGTAGGGCGCATCGCCGACGAAGGCTTCGGGCCACTGGCGGGTGTCAAGCGTGACGTCGAGGCCGCGTTCTTCGAACCAAGATGCTGGCGGCTCTTGAATTGCCGGGATCGGCAAATCAAACTTGCGGGCGAACTCGAAGTCACGGGTGTCGCCGCACGGGACAGCCATGATCGCGCCGGTGCCGTAGCCCATCAGGACGTAGTCGGCAATCCAGATTGGCACTGGCTCACCGTTGACCGGGTTGGTGGCGTACGCGCCGGTAAACACGCCGGTCTTCTCGCGCGTGTCGTCTTGCAGCTCGAATTCCTTCTTGCCTTCTGCCTGGGCCCGATAGGCGGCGATTTCTTCTGTGATCCCAGGTGTCCGTGCTGGATCAGCGAGTTGATCGACGAACGGGTGCTCGGGGGAGAGGACCATGAACGACGCGCCGAACAACGTGTCGGGCCGTGTGGTGAAGACGCTGATCGGGCCGGCCTCGGAGGCGAAGTCGACCTTGGCACCGTTGCTGCGCCCAATCCAGTTGCGCTGCATCGCCTTGATCGCGTCAGTCCAGTCGAGCAGTTCGAGGTCGTCGATCAGGCGGTCGGCGTACGTGGTGATCCGCATCATCCACTGGCGCATGTTGCGCTTGAACACGGGGAAGTTGCCGCGATCGGAGCGGCCGTCGGAAGTGACTTCTTCGTTCGCAACGACAGTGCCGAGGCCGGGGCACCAGTTGACGGGGGCTTCGGAGATGTAGGCGAGGCGGTGGTCGTCGATGATTACGTTGCGCTCGGCAGTAGAGAGGTCGGCCCACGGCGTGCCGTCGGGGGTGTCGCGTTCACCTGACTCAAACATCTCGATCAGTTCGCTGATCGGGCGTGCGCCGTCGACGTCGGGGGAGTCGTCGTACCAGGCGTTGAACACCTGGCTGAAGATCCACTGCGTCCAGCGGTAGAACTCGGGATCGGTGGTCGACACAGACCGGCGCATGTCATGGCTCAGCCCGAGCCGACGCAGCTGCCGCCGCATGTTGGCGATGTTCGCATTCGTGGTGATTGCCGGGTGCTGGCCGGTTTGGACGGCGTACTGCTCGGCAGGCAAGCCGAAAGCGTCAAAGCCCATTGTGTAGAGGACGTTGTGGCCCGTCATCCGTTTGAAGCGGGAGTAGACGTCAGTGCCGATGAACCCGAGCGGATGACCGACATGCAAGCCGACGCCAGACGGGTACGGGAACATGTCCTGGACGAACACCTTCTCACCGAGTGGTTCGATGCGATCGGGATCAGCGAGTGCACCGACGGGGTTGGGCGTGTGGAACGTGCCGTTCTCGGCCCAAAAGTCCTGCCAACCGACTTCGATATCCTGCGCGAGCGCCGACGTGTACCGATGTTCCGGAGTGTCGATACTGGAGGGGATGTCGGTGTCGCTCATACGGCCCTCGATCCTACGGGCTGTGCTCCCCACGAACCCCGATCGGTTTCAGCCTGAAGTAGAGCAGGGCATGCGTTTGATGCCGTTGATGAAGCCGCTGACCAATCGATCGGGTTCGCCGGTGATTGCGATGTTGGGGATCTGGCTGAAGATCTCGTCGAACATCACCTGGATTTCGCGGCGAGCAAGGTTCGCACCGAGGCAGAAGTGCGGGCCGCCCGCTCCGTAACCCTCCTGCTCCTTGCTGTTGGCGCGGTTGATGTCGAAAGCGTGGCCGTCGGTGAAGATGTTCTCGTCGCGGTTGCCTGACCAATACCACATGACGACTTTCTCGCCCTCGCGAATCATCGTGTTGCCAACCTGGATGTCGAAGTTGGCATTGCGGCGCATGTGGATGACCGGCGACGCCCAGCGGACGATCTCTTCGGCGGCCGGCATTGACATCTCGGCGTAGTTGTCGCGGAGTTGGGCGTTCTGATCAGGGTGATGGTGGAGCTGATGCATGCCCCACGAGATGGCGTTGCGGGTGGTCTCATTGCCGGCCACTGCGAGCAGGATAAAGAAGGAGCCGAACTCGGCAGCTGTGAGCCGCTCGCCGTCGACCTCGGCATGCATCAGGATCGACGCAATGTCGTCGGTCGGGTTTTTTAGTCGCTCCTCGCCGAGGGCTTGCGCGTAGTCGAACATCCCGGCGGCTCCGAGAATCAACTCGTGGAGGTCCATCGTGAAATCAGGGTCGCCAGCACCGAGGATGAGGTTGGTCCAATCGAAGATCTGCTGTTCGTCTTCGGGCGGCACGCCGAGCATGTCGCAGATCACGCCGAGGGGGAGCGGTGCCGCGAGATGCTCAACGAAGTCGCACTCGCCCATTTCTTTCGCTTTCGCGACCAGGTCCTTGGCTCGGGCGCGAACCGACTCTTCGATGCGGGCAACGGTCTTCGGGGTGAAGCCCTTCTGGACGAGCATGCGCATCTTGGCGTGACGCGGGTCGTCGAGGACGATCATCGACCCGAAGAACTCGAGTGTCTCGGGCGGTGCCTCGCCAAGCGTGATCCCTGCTGCCGACGAGAATGCGTGGGGTGTCCGATTGATCTGGCGGATGTCGTCGTAGCTGACCGCCGACCAGAACCCGGGCCCGGCCGTGCCGCCTTCGATGACCGAGAGTTCTTCATGGAAACACATACCAGCTCCCTCGGTGTTCTCGTGGCGGAGCTGAGCGAACGCGGTGTTTCGCTCATCGAGCGACTTCGTCCAGAAGTCGTTGTGGCCAAGAAGAATGGGCTGTCCGGCACTGGGGCCGCGGTCGAACGAGAGGGTGCGAAAGTCGGGCATCGATCCATCATTGCCGCTCGGGTGGACCAAGGGAGAGGTCAGAGCTGCGTAGCGAGGTTTGATTGCAGCATTACGCAGGTCAGACTCACAGGGTGAGTGACTTTCAGCCACCAGATCCGAGCCTCCGAGCGAACGCTGACATCGATCTCGATCCCGATGCCCCCGTGATTATCGGCGTCGCTCTCAGCACGCCGCTGCGGGCGCAGGAGTTTCTGCTCGCCATGAATGGTCTGCGCGTCAGCGGGTCACTGAAGCTGAAGGACGCGGTCATCGTGTCAAAGAAGGATGGCAAGGTCAACGTCATCGAGACGATCGACCCGACGCCAGGTAAGGCCGCCGCATCTGGCGCCATGTGGACCGGGCTACTCGGCCTGATTGTTGGCGGCCCGATCGGTTGGCTCGCGGGCATGGGAGTCGGTGCCGGTGTCGGCGCGGTCACGGCAAAGGTCGTCGACCTCGGGATTCCGGACGAGTGGGTTGGCTGGTTCAAGCAGGCAGTTCACGACGGCACAACCGCGGTCGTGATCCTCGCCGAACACGTCCACGTCGGTGAGCTCGCCGCAGAGGCCGCACGCTTCCAAGGGGCCGAATTGCTGTATACGACGCTGCCGCCAGAGAGCATCACGCAACTGTCGGAAGCGTTCGCCGCGGACTGACCCCCGTCTCCCGGCACCTACGATGCCGACATGGCACTCGACATCGTGTGTCCGACATGCGAGTCGGACGAGCACCTCAACGGCGAGCCCGCGGGCGACGGCCTGCTGCGCCTGACCTGTGCCGCGTGCAAAGTGCAGTGGACTCGCGACCCGCGGCCGAAGTGCCCGATCTGTGGTGGTGATGACTTGTACCACCTCCCCCAGGTGATCCTCGAGAAGTCACGTGGTACCCAGATGTCGATCCAGGGCATCCACCTCGAATATGGCTGTCATCAGTGTCAGCCCAAAGAAGTCAGGGTGCGCGGCGGCTCGATGCATCACCTCCCTGGGCGGCTCAACGGCAGCCAATAATCCGCTCCCACCCAGCCGTTGTCACACTTTGGTCAGACCGGAGCGTGACAAGAACGTCACACTTTGGTTTGACCGGAGCGTGACAAGGGTGCGAGGCGGCTGGAGCGTGTTGTTGCTGAGGTTGTACCTTCTTGGACCATGGATCCCGTCGACTCCACGATTACTCGTCTGGAAGCTGCTGCCGATCTTGGCACCGGTGTCCGCTTCGTCGGCAAGTCCGTGCTCAGCGGCGACCTCGATGCCGACGGCCGGCCCGCGCTCGTCACTTGGCGCGAGATTCACGACGACGCTCGCGCCGTCGGCGCGGCGCTGCAGGCAAAGGGCTTGGTGCCCGGCGACCACGTCGCGGTGCTCGGCCCGACCAGCCGCCAGCTGATGACGATTGTGCGCGGCTGCTGGTTGGCCGGCATTGCCTCGATGGTGCTCCCTCTTCCGATGCGCATGGGCTCGCTCGATGCGTTCATTGACAGCACCCGCGGCCGCATTCGCCACGGCGACGCGAAGCTTGTCTTGATCGACGACATGCTCGCCGACTTCTACACCGCCGTCGAGGGCGACCCGCCAATCGAACCAATGGCGTCCGTCCTGCCGGGCGCACCGAACGTGCCCACGGGCGATGCACTCGAACTGCCAGATCACGACCCCGAGCGTCTCGTCATCCTGCAATACACCAGCGGGTCGACGAGCGAACCGAAGGGCGTGATGATCCCGGATCGGGTGCTGTCGGCCAACGTCGACGCGACCCTCGAAGCGGCCGAGATCCAGCACGACGAAACAATGATGTCGTGGCTGCCGCTCTACCACGACATGGGCCTCGTCGGGTTCCTCGCCATCCCCATGACGAAGGGCGTCGATCTGGTGCAGGCTGCCCCGCAAGACTTTTTGGCGCACCCGGGCAACTGGATGCAGTGGCTCAGTGATTACAAGTGCACCGCAACGGCCGGCCCAAATTTCTCGTGGGTGCTCGCGACTCGTGCGCTCAAGCGGATGGAGGGGCTCGATCTGTCGCACCTCACGCTTGCTCTTTCAGGTGCCGAACCCGTCGATCCGAAGGCAGTGGTTGCGTTCGTCGCAGAAGCCAAGCGCTTCGGGTTCCCCGAGGGCGGAGTCTTCCCGGCATTCGGCATGGCCGAGGTCGCGATCGCTGGAACGTTCCCGAAGCGCGGCCTGGGCTTGCGAACCGACACGGTCGACCGCATCGTCCTCGAGACCCAACGAGTTGCCAAGCCGATCGAGGTCACGGACCCCGACGAGTACGCCGTCCTCGCTCGCGAGCTTCCCCTGCTCGGAAAGGCAGTGCCGGGCTTGGAGATGAAGGTCGTCAATCCCGAAACATTCGAAGAGTTGCCGGAACGCCACGTCGGCGAGCTCCTGCTGCGCGGTACATCGGTCACGCCTGGCTACTACAAGCGCGAAGACGCCACTGCGGCGCTTTTCCACGACGGCTGGCTGTGTACCGGTGACCTCGCGTACCTGCTCGATGGCGAACTCGTCATGTGTGGCCGTATCAAGGACGTCATCATCGTCGGCGGGCGCAATGTGTTTCCCGAAGACATCGAGCGCGCTGTCGGGCCGCTCGATGGCGTGCGCGCCGGCAACGTCATTGCCTTTGGCATGGAGGGCTACAAGGGCAAGGAAAGTGTCGTCGTCGTGGCCGAAGCGCGCCTGACCGACAGCTCCGGTGACCAAGCTGACATTCGTGCCCGGATCCACGAGCGGACACTCGAAGTGTGTGGCTTGCCGCCCCGTGACATCATGCTCGTTAACCCCGGCACGCTCCCGAAGACCAGCAGTGGCAAGCTGCAGCGCAGCAAGTGCAAGACCGAATATCTCGACGAAGAACTTGAGTTACTCGACAGCTGATCAGGTGGCCGGAGCTTCCGCGATGTAGCGGAGTTCGCGCCAGATCGCTGCGAGAACCACAGCGCTGATCGTAAAGGCGAACCAGTACGCGCTCGCCACGCCCCAGATACTGGAGATCAGCCCGCCAAGCGCGGCCCCGATCGCGATTCCTCCCTGCACCGCAACGAGGTACACACTGCCGATCCGGCCCTGCAACGCTTCGGGAACGGCGCGCTGGCGCACCGTGGTTGACGTCGTTCCCCACATCGCCGCATGAATGCCGAACACGAAGAACATTGCCATGGCGATCCAGGCCACGGTCGTGACAGCAAAGACGAGATAGGTCAATGTCTCGATGACGAGGCCGATGCGCATGATCCACACCATCCCGATGGCACGTTCGGTCCGGACGTACAGGATCGACCCAATGACTGCTCCGGCAGCGCTCGCGCTCGTCAGCAATCCGAATCCGAGTTCGCCGAGCCCGAGCCGTTCGATGGAGAGCAGCACGAGCAGTGCAATCAGCGCGCCGAACGCGAGGTTGAACGTGAAGATGGTGATGGTGAGCGTGCGCATTGGCCGGTGCGCCCAGATCCACTGGGTGCCTTCACGAATCTCTCGACGGACGCTCTTTGCCAGGGGTGGTGCGGCGGGGTCAGGCAACGCCGGTCGACTGACCGCGATTCGCGAAACGAGCACGGCGGCCAAGGCCATTGCGGCGGCTTGTGATCCGAACGGGATCGCTGAACCGATCGCGAACAGCGCGGCACCGAGCGCGGGGCCGACGAGCTGATTCAGTGTCGCCATGCCGAAGAACAACCGGGAGTTCGCGATGCCGAGGTCATCGCTGCTGACGATCATCGGGAGCAACGTGCCGGTGCTGATGTCGACGAAGACCTCTGCGGTCGCGAGCACGAACAGTGCAGCGAGCACGATGGTTACGTCGACTCTGTCCCCGACGATTGTGGCGGTCAGACCGGCGAGCACGATGACCCGCACCACGTTGCCGATCACGATCAGGCGACGTCGATCGACTCGGTCCGCGAGCACGCCTGCATAGAGGCCAATGAAGAGCCACGGTGTTCGTTGAGCGAGCGCTGCGAGCGAGATCAGGAACGGATCACGCGTTTGTGATGCGATGAGCAACGGAGCGGCAGCGAGCGCGACGCCATCGCCGATGTTCGACACCCAGGACGAACCGAGCAGCCAGCGAAATGACCGGCCCAATCGGGGCGGTGCGATGAGATCGATGGCGCCCACGGAGCCTGATGGTACGGACGTCGCGACCCGACGGCGCGGTCGATTTTGCGGCGGTGAGCTCGGTGCACGGCCGCGCGTTGAGTCGCGCGGCGCTCAGTGAATGCGGACGCCCTGGCGCGTCAGTTCGGCCTGGACCGCATTGATGTCGACGTCGGCAACCGAGGTGTTCGTCGCGACGGAGATAGCCGCTGCGACGCCCGCTCCCTGGCCGCTCACAGCGCAGCACATCATGTTGCGGACGGCTGCGTGGCTGACCTTGTCGCCGCCGATCGAGCGGCCGGCGACGAGCAAGTTGTCGACGCCCTTGGGGAGCATCGCCCGGTAGGGCACCTGGAAGTAGCGGCCGGTGGTCGGCAGGATCAGAATGCCGTACCCGTCGATGAACTCGGGGAAGATGCCGATGCTGTCGTCGAAGCGGCCCTGCCCACGGACATCGTCGTCGGTCATGTTGTAGACGGCGTCGATCTTGCGGGTTTCACGGATGCCGACGCTCATCCCGAAGTTGCGAATCTTGGCTCGCTCGCAACCCGGCGTGAACTCGGTGAGTGCAGCGGCGGCCATGACTGCCTGTCGCCGCCCCTCGATCTCTGCAGCGGTCAAGCTCTCGACATTGGTCCCGTCGACGTTGGGAAGGTGGACGAGGTTGAGATAGGTCAGGTCGCCTTGATCAGAGATTGCGCCCCACGTGCCGCCGATCGTGGTCAGATCGGCAGGGATGGCGCCGGCTTCCATGGCTTGTTCGAATGGCTTACGCAGAAAAGGCGAGAACATCTCGTCTTCCTTGCCGCTTGTTTCGATCGTCCACTCGCCGCCTGCCCAGTCGGCATACGTCTGCGGGTCAGCGGCCACGCCGGCGAGAAAGGCCTGCTTGTCGACGCCTGAGAGGTGGAACATCACCGACGCGGCCATCAATTCTTCGGCTGGCGCTTGGTGGACTGGTGCGCCCGCTCGGGCGGCGATGTCGGCGTCGCCGGTCGCGTCGACAATGCGCTTGCCGAGGATGGCGTGGCGGCCGGACTTGCTCTCGATGATCACGCCCCGCAGTGTTTCGCCGTCCATCACGGGAGCGACCACGGTGGCGTGCAAGATCGGGTGGATGCCGGCTTCTTGCACGAGGACGTCGGCGACATACTTGAACAGTTCGCCGTCGAGCGCGTGGCTCGTGGATTGTGGCTCGGGCTGCGCAGCGCCCATTGCTTTGGCCCGCTCTTCGAACTCAATGCCGATGCCTTCGGTGTCGACGGTGTCTTGGTGGCGGTACCACGCGAACCCTTCGACGCCGACGGCGGTGATGTTGCCGCCAAAGCAGCCGTGCCGCTCGAGCAGCACGACGCTCGCGCCAGCACGAGCAGCGCCGAGCGCCGCCGCGAGCCCGGCCGGTCCGCTGCCGACGACGACGACATCGGCCGTTGCCAGCACCGCTGTTTCGCGTGCCGGTTCGGTGATCATTCCCTGATCGGACATCACCGTGACTCTAGATGCGCCAGTCCACTCGAGCCCTTGCCGCTGTCACACGTTGGTCAGACCGGAGGGTGACAGCGGGAGCGCGACAGAACAGGTTGGCGACGGGTTGGGTGATGGATTAGGCGTTGATGATGGGGGAGAGGGTCTCGCCGAGGAGTTGCACGCGTCCCTCGATGAATCCGTTCGGGATCATGTTGATGGTGAACCCGTCGAGGCCAGGGTTGGCGGCGAGGAGCGATGCGAAGTGTTCGCCGACCTCGTCGGGGTCGCCCCACGTGAACCGGCCGAGCCACGCTGCGAGGTCTTCTTCGCTCATCGACGCGACGTCGAGGCCGCGGCGGCCAAGGAAGGCAAGCATGTCGGCGCGAGCTTCGTCGTGGGTTGGCGCGATGCAGCAGTTTTTCTGCTTCGACACCACGATCTCTGACCGATCTCGGCCGACCGCTGCACAATGCTGTGCGAGCACGTCGAGTTTGTGCGCAATATCAGCGTCGTCGCAGATGAGGTTGGACTCGTCGGCGTACTGGGCGACCATCCGCAGGGTCTTCTTCTCGCCGGCCCCGCCAATCATGATCGGGATCTTCGACACCGGAGCCGGCTTGTTCATCGCCTCGACAGCGTTGTACCACTTGCCGGCGAGGGTGGCCTTCTCGCCACGCAGCATCGGGCCGACGATCTGGAGCGACTCTTCGAGCTTTTCGAAGCGGTCGGTAAACGTACCGAACTCGATGCCGAAGGCGGCGTGCTCTTGCTCATACCAGCCGGCGCCGATGCCGAGCATGGCGCGGCCGCCAGACACGACGTCGAGCGTCGTGACGGTCTTCGCGAGGACGGCAGGGTTCCGGTAGGTGTTGCCGGTGACAAGGGACGACAGCATCACGTTCTTCGTTTCGCGAGCGAGTGCCGACAGCAGGGAGTAGCACTCGAGCATGAACTCTTCAGGCTTGCCGATTTGGGGGAGTTGGTAGAAGTGGTCCATCACGAGGACAGTGTCGAAACCTGAGGCATCGGCTTCGCGAGCCTGGCGTGCAACCACGTCGAAGAGATCGGCGGCGCCGACGCCCGGATACGTGAAGCTGGGGATTTGATAGCCGAGACGAGTCATGGCTTTGATTGGAATACTGTTCCAAACAAATGTCAAGGTGGAGCGGCACCGGGACTGACGTTTCAACCAAGGCACCCGAGCTGCAGCTCAAAGATCCTAAGATAACGAACCTATGGCAGATGGCTGGGAGCGGCGACAGGAGCAGACACGTAGCGACGTCCTCGTGGCTGCTGGCGCGCTCATTGCCGAGCACGGCCTCGAGGGCCTCACGATGCGCAAGCTCGCAGCGCAGGCCGGGGTCGCTGTCGCCACGCTTTACAACCAGTTCGGCGATCGCGATGGTGTGCTCGTCGCCTTTGTCAGCAATGGGCTTGATCAGCTCGAAGTCGAGTTCGATGCCGAGCCGGCACACGGTCCGATCGACACCACCCGTGCACTGTTCGCAGCGCTCGACGCCGAGTTCGAGTTGGCGACCGATGTGTGGCGTCCGATTTTTTCGACCTTGAAACAGGGCCCGGGCTCTCACGGCATGGGTGAGGTTGGCGACCGAGTGGTGGCCTTCATCGAAGCCGACTTCGCCAAGGCGGCAGCCGATGGCCTGTTCGTCATCGACTGCGACGTCGAACGACTCGCTCGACATGTCTTCACCACGCGTATGAACCGGTTGGAGAAATGGGCCACCGGCGTAATCGAATGGGACGCGTATCGTGACTCATCTGACCTCGGTCTCGAACTGACACTTGCTGCGGTGCTTGCCGATGACAGCGCCCGCTGGGTGGCCCTTGCCGCCTCAGGCATCAGTCGTTGAGTCGCTGAGTAGGGAAAAGCGCCGTGTTGATCGTTTCGTCACCATCCCGACAGCGGCAGCATGCTCCGCTCGCTGAAATCGAGTCGTCGGGGCTGCAGGACCCATTCGAACATCCGGGCCGCGCTGACGCGATCCACCAGGTGCTCGCTGCCGATGCAGCACACCAGATTCGTGAGCCCGCCCGGTGGGGTACGTCGCCGATCGAGGCAGTGCACGATCCCGGACTCGTGCAGTTCCTATCGAAGGCCTGGGCTGACTACCAGACAGTTCACCCAGGTACCCATGACGTGGTCCCTGATTTCTTTCGAATGCCTGGGCTGATGGAGGGAATCGGCGAGTTTCGTGCCCACCATGGCATTGACACCGAACTGGGTCGGTGGTGCTTCGAAACGACGACGCCATTGACCGAGGGAACGTTCGAAGCTGCGACCTCGGCGGTTGATGTTGCCTTGACCGCAACCTCGCTGGTGTTGGGCGGAGAGCGCGCCGTGTATGGCCTGTGCCGCCCTCCCGGACACCACGCTCCGATGTCGCTGTACGGCGGCTACTGCTTCTTCAACAACGCCGCCGTTGCTGCGCACCACGCGGCGTCGACGACCGGTTCGAAGGTCACAGTGCTCGACGTCGACTACCACCATGGCAACGGCACCCAGCAGATCTTTTACCAGCGCGACGACGTGCAGTACGTGTCGTTGCACGGCGATCCGGCACGTGCCTATCCGTACATCACTGGCTACGCCGACGAAATCGGTTCCGGCCGTGGGCGCGGCGCCAATCTCAACGTCCCGCTCCCGCTTGCTGCCAACGACGACCACTACGCCGCGGCGCTGACTGGAGCACTGCAGGCCATCGACGCGTTCGGGCCGGATCTGCTCGTGGTGTCGCTCGGCGTCGACGCCTTCTACAACGATCCGATCTCGGATCTTGCGGTCACTGCCGACGGATTCGAAGCGCAAGGAGCACTTGTCGCGCAACTTTCTGTGCCGACCGTGGTGGTGCAAGAAGGCGGGTACGACGTGGCCTCACTCGGCAACAACGTCAACCGATGGCTCGTAGGCCTCGCAACGCTTTAGGCCGTTCACAACCTGAAATGTGACGGGCGTCATTCCACAATGTGGAACTGTGTTACGTTGCGTAATACCTCCGCTAGAACGTCAACAACGCTGTGGCTTCTTGTCCACAGGGTTTCTGTTCGGTATGGTCGAGGCGTCGCGGGTAGTCCGCTCCGGCGTGAACTCAACGCTCTACAAGGGGAAATTACACAGATGGACTTCAAACGTTTGGATCAAACACGTAGCTCGGTCGGACCGATCGAGCTCGATCTCATCGAGTCATATGCACAAGGAAAGGTCAGCCGTCGCAACTTCGTTCGCCGCGGCACAATGATCGGCCTGTCCGTTCCGGTCATGGGCGGCATCATTGCCGCCTGCGGCGGCAGCGACAGCGATTCTGCACCGGTCACCGATGCTGCCAGTGGGGAGACCAACAGCACCGACCCGCAGACCACAGACGCTCCAGCGCCCGCTGCAACCGAAGCACCCGCAGCAGCCGGTGGTGACATCATCGCCGGCATCCAGACCGGTGACGCCAACTCGGGCCTCGACCCGGTCAACATGCTCGACCTCGGCACGTACGCCGTGCTGTCGCAGTCGTTCGAGTATCTGGTCGGCCTCGGTCCTGACGGCAACATCGCCGCAACAGCGCTCGCCACCGAGTGGTCGCCAAACGCTGACGCGAGTCAGTGGACCTTCAAGCTTCGCCCGGGCGTTACCTGGCAGGACGGCGGAACGCCGCTTACCGCTGCCGACGTAGTCGCCACTATCGAGCGCATGGTTGAAGTAGGTGCCGGTCTTGCCGGTGTCGTCAGCGCCGGTGGCGCCGAGGCACCCGACGACTCGACCGTGGTGATCAACCTTGACTCGCCGAACGGCAACCTGCCGGTCCTCGTGTCGCTGTTCAACCCGCAGTCGCTGATCACCCCAGTCGACTACTCGAATGGCACCACGCTGAGCGACCGTCCTACTGGTACAGGCGCCTGGATGCTGGCCGATTTCGATCCGTCTGCCTTCCGTGCCAAGTTTGTTCCAAACCCGAACTGGTGGGGCGGCGCAGTCAAGCTCGACAGTGTCACGCTGCAGGGCTTCGAGAGTGGTGGCACCAAGGTCGCGGCCTTCGCCGCTGGCGAAATCGACATCATCCAAGACTTCTCGATCTCCGATGGTGCAAACCTGCTCCAAGATGACGCCGTCAAGGTTCTGCGTCCGCCGTCGTCGAACCATCGTCAGATCTGGTTCAACACACAGCTGCCCGAAGGCGGACCGTTTACCGACCCTCGCGTCCGTCAGGCCGTCTGCTACGCGATCAACCGCGAGCAGCTCATCAACACGGTGTACGAGGGTCAGGCACGAGTCGCCAACGACCACCCGGTCGACCCGACGCTCCCGTTCTTCGACGAGGGTCTGAAACAGCGCCCGTACGACCCCGAGATGGCCAAGCAGCTGCTCTCCGACGCCGGTTATGCAGACGGCATCGAAATGCCAATTCAGGTCGGCGACCTTGGTGAGATCCCGGCCATCGCGGCCATCGTCGAGCAGAACCTGGCCGCCGTCGGCATCAAGACGCCGGTGAGCGTCACGCCGAACTCCGACTTCTACGGCGAGTACTGGTGCACCGGCGCAAGCTGGGGATCGCAGCCCGGGACCGCTGGACCAGGTATCCCCTGCGGCGCATCGGCTCAGATCGGCATCGTTGACTACGGCCACCGCCCGACCCCGGACATCTTCTTCGGTCGCGCACTCGCCACCGATGGTGACTGGAACTCGTCGAACTACGCCTCGAGCACATTCGACGGCCTGTTCGGTGACTACCAGAGCGCGACCGATGTCGCTGGTCAGAAAGATGCCGTCGGAAAGATCCAACGTCTGCTCCATGAGGACGCCCCGGCGTGCTACCCGTTCTTCTTCAACTACCTCTCGGCAACGAGCAGCGCAATCAACGGCTTCGAAACCACAGCCCTTGGTCACCTGCAGATGCAGAATGTGACGAAGAGCTGACCGAACATCCCGCTCCGGCCGAGGCCGGAACGTCGTAACGACGATGGGCGCAGCGGGCTAACCGCTGCGCCCTTCGTCGTTATCAGGATCAACCGTTCGAATAACAGAGAAGGAACACGTGCTCAGATTCATCCTCAGGCGACTTATGCTCGCCTTCGTTACGTTGGCGTTTTTGCTCGTCATCGTCACGCTGATCCCCAACATCGCTCCAGGCGACCCTGCTCGAAAGATCGCGGGTGGCACGGCGTCGCCCGAGCGACTCATTCAGGTCACCGAATCGTTGGGTCTACGTGATTCAGTTCTGACTCAGTTGCAGAAGTTGGCGACGTCGGTGTTCACCCTCGACTTCGGCGACTCTTTCTCGGTCGCTGCCGGCGAACCGGTGATGAGCCTCGTGTGGAGCGCGCTTGGCAACTCCGCCAAGCTGGTGATTCTCGCTCTGATCGTGATCGTGCCGTTCTCGGTTCTCGGTGGGTTGATCACGGCCTACAAGAAAGACACCTGGATCGATCGCACGATCATCAATGTCGGCATCGCCTTCTCGGCGATTCCCGACTTCGTTGCCGGCGTGTTCTTGCTGGCCTTCCTCGCCGTCCCGGTCGACTTCTTCAAGGTGCAGGCTTCTGCTCCGCCCGGGTCGAGCCCGCTGGTTCAGATCCAGCATCTCTTGCTGCCGGTCATTGCCGTGCTGATGGTCTACTTCGGCTACATCGCCCGCGTCACTCGTGCTGGCACCATTACAGCGCTTGATTCTGATTACGCCCGCACAGCATTTATGCGTGGGTTGTCGATACCGCAGGTGTTCCGCAAGCACATTGCGCGCAACGCACTTCAGCCAACTGTCGCAGTGCTCGGTACCCAGCTCGGTTACCTCTTCGGTGGCATGGTGGCCCTCGAGCGAGTGTTCGGCTATCAGGGCGTCGGCAACCTCATCCTGCGAGCCGTCGACCGTGCCGACTATCCGGTCCTTCGGGCCGGTGTCCTCGCTGTTGCCGTCATCTACATGCTCGCGACGCTCTCGGCTGACCTTCTGATCGCCTACATGAACCCCCGTACACGCCAATCGTTGGGAGACAACTGATGAGCGGAACTCAAGAAGCTGGCGCGCCTGCGTCAACCCCGAACGAGCCGACGGCAGACGCCACTTCCACCGAGTCGGAAGTGCCCGCTGAGGGCAAGAAGCAGATCCGCAGGGAACAGTTTCGTGTGCTCTACACCAGCCCCGGATTCATTATCGGTGTGCTCATCGTTGGATTCTGGATCATTGCCAGCGTGCTGCCAGGAATTCTGACGTCGTTCAGCCCGAAAGAATTTGTCGAGGCTGGGCCGCGTGTGAAGCCGAGTAGCGAGGCGTGGCTCGGCACCGACAAGAACGGGTGGGACGTCTACACCCGAGTGATTTACGGCGCTCGTAAGATCCTCACAATCGCCCCGATTTCCACCGCCGCTGCCATCGTGGTCGGCACGTTCCTGGGCCTGATCATGGGCTACTACAAGGGGTGGGTCGACGAGATCCTGAGTCGCGTGATCGAGGCAATCTTGTCGATTCCGATCATTCTGATGGCCATCGTCATCATCTTCACCTTCGGGCGTTCGACCACCGTGATCATCGGAACGATTGCGGTGCTGTTCGTGCCGGCGATCACTCGAACGATCCGTTCAGCGGCGATCGCCGAATCCGACCTCGACTACGTCGTGTCCGCAAAGATGCGCGGCGAGTCGGGTTTCTTCATCGTCACCCGCGAGATCTTGCCCAACGTGACCGGGCTCGTCGTGGTGGAAGGAACCGTCCGCCTCGGCTACGCGATCTTCACCTACACGACATTGGCATTCCTGGGCTTCGTCGGTGGCAACATCACCGACGCCGACTGGGGTATCGACGTGTCACAGAACTACGAACAAATCGCCCGCGACATCTGGTGGCCGTCGATCTTCCCGGCGGCGGCAATCGCCAGCCTCGTCATTGGCGTCAACCTAATCGCCGACTCCATCGACAAGGCAGTGAACTCATGACCGTTACTGAATCCCAAACTCCCGAACCAGCAGATCTGGACGCGGCGCCTGCGCTGGCCATCGACGGCCTCGAGATGTCGTACGTCGTTCGCGGCACACCGCGCAAGATCTTGCGTGGCGTCACCTTCGAAGTGCGCCAGGGCGAGGCATATGGCCTCGTTGGTGAGTCAGGATGTGGCAAGTCCACCACCGCGTACGCAGCGCTGCGCTACCTCCCGAGCAATGGCGTGATCGACGCTGGTCGTGTGCTGTCTGGCGGCGAGGAACTCACCGCGATGTCAGCCAGTGAGCTGCGCAAGTTCCGAGCTGAGCGTGCCTCGATGGTCTTCCAGGACCCGGTACAGGCAGTCAACCCGGTGTTGAAGATTGGAACGCAGGTTGCCGAAGCGTTCCAAGTCATGGGCCAGTCGAAAGCCGAGGCGCGTGTCTCAGCCCTGGCCGCTTTAGAGCGGGTACATATCGCCGCTCCGGAGAGCGTGATGGAGCGGTATCCGCACCAACTGTCGGGCGGCATGTTGCAACGTGTGGTCATCGCCATGGGCTTGGCCTGCGATCCGACATTGCTGGTGCTCGACGAGCCGACGACCGGCCTCGATGCCACCGTCGAGGCCGAAGTGCTCGACTTGGTACGCGAGCTCCGCAGCGAACTGAACTCGGCAATTCTGCTGATTGCGCACAACCTCGGTGTCATCCGCACCATGTGCGATCGCGTTGGTGTCATGTACGCGGGTCGCATTGTCGAAGAGGGCACCGTTGCCGAAGTATTCGACAACCCGAGCCATCCGTACACCAAAGGTCTGCTCAACTCGATCCCGCGACGCGGCCTGCGCAAAACCGACAGCGAACTGTTTTCCATCCCGGGCGCGGCCCCGCCGATCGGTGCTTCGCTGCCGAATTGCACGTTCGTCGATCGATGCCCCATTGCGACCGATCTCTGTCGAACTGACGTACCGCCGATCGTCCAACGGTCCGACGGGCACTGGACTCGCTGTCATCATGTCGACCGGCTGGACGAGGTCCCGGAACCTGAGAAGGTCACGGTCAAATACGACATTGGCACCGAACAGGTCATTGGTGTGGAAGGTGTCTCCAAGACATTCCGCCAACGTGGCCGAGACGTTCCAGCCCTCGTTGGTGTCAACCTGAGTTTCGCTGAAGGCGAGACCCTCGGGCTTGTCGGCGAGTCCGGTTCTGGTAAGTCGACACTCGCGAAGACCATGCTCGGCGTCCACGCACCCGACGAGGGTGGTGCTATCACCCTCCGCGGTCGAACGATGGCCGACAAGGCGACTTCTCGAATTGAGGAGTCGGTACGAGCCATCTCCATGGTCTTCCAGAATCCCGATTCGGCGCTCAACCGTGCCTGGACGGTGCGGCGCATTCTGCATCGCAGCGTCGTCAAATTGACCGGTGTCAAGGGTGCTGCCGCTGACAGGCGTGTCGAGGAAATCGCTGAGGGCATGCAGCTCTCATCTCGTCACCTCGACATGCGTCCCCGGCAGTTGTCCGGTGGTCTCAAGCAGCGTGTGGCAATCGCCCGTGCTTTCGCTGGTGACCCTGAAGTGGTCGTCTGTGACGAGCCGACGTCGGCTCTCGACGTGTCGGTCCAGGCAGCGATTCTGAACCTGCTCGCGAGGCTGCAGAACGATCAGCGGTCGAGCTACTTATTCATTAGCCACGACATTGGTGTCGTGCGCTACCTGGCAGATCGCATCGCAGTGATGTACCTCGGGCGGATCATGGAGATCGGTGCGACTCAAACGATGTTCGAGGGTGTGAATCACCCGTACACCGAGGCGCTGCTCTCGGCAGTGCCAAGCGTCGATGGCGTCGCCGAGAACCGGATCCCGCTGACCGGCAGCATCCCGTCGCCGGCCAACCCGCCCCCCGGTTGCGTCTTCCATACACGTTGCCATCGTGCGATCGCGGGCCTCTGCGAGGTCACCGAGCCTGAGATGGTTGAGTTGTCGCCCGGCCACAGCATCAAGTGTCACCTCACCGTGGAGCAACTCAAAGAGCCGCTCAAGGCCGACGCTGTCGTCACCCCCGCATGACCGTTCGGTTGCAGTTCAGCCGACGGTTGGCTGAACTGCAACCGAACTGATTCGTCAGTCGGCGACAACCCACTCGGCACCGTCAGGGGTGTCGCGGACTTCGATACCGGCCGCGATCAGGTTGTCGCGAATTGCATCGGACACGGCGTAGGCCTTGTCGGACCTGGCGGTGACACGCGCTGCAAGCGCTGCTTCGACCACGGGGCCGAGCACGTCGCGTACGTCGCGCACGCCCGCAGTTGCTGCGCCGCCGAGCCGGACGATCATGGAACGCAGAGATGTTCGTGCCCGATTCATCTCGTCGCCTTGCAGCGTGTCCCGCGACCATTGCAGGATTGCCGAGTCCAGGTCGAGGATGGCCTTCACTGCGCCCTCGGCGTCGCGTGCTGCGAGGGCGGCGTCGAAGTCTGCTTCGAGCCGAGCGGCATCGCCAGCGAGTGAGGGAATCGTCGCGACGTCATCACCGACTGTCACACTTTGGTCAGACCTCGGTGTGACAGCAGTTTCGGACTCGGCTGGATCTGTCACACGCTGGTCTGACCGCGGTGTGACGGGGCCGGCTTGCAGTGTGCTGAAGGGGACGGTTTCGCCGGTCTCGATGCGAGTCGACACTCCGTCCTTGCGGAGTGTGACTCCGCCCTTGCCGACGACCTCGGCGGTATTCGCGTCGAGGTCGATGATCACGCCGGTGTGCTCGTCGACGCCGAGGATGAACACATCGTCATCGAGTTCGGGTTCGAGCAGCGCAAGGCGCCGCTCGCCGAGGTAGCACTTGCTCGTGTCGTGGTTACCGCCCTCTTTGTTGTCGTAGTGCGGGATGACGACGACGGGGAGGCCGACTTCGCTCAGCACGTCGAGCCCGTCTACCCAGTACGGATCGGCGCCAGACTTGTAGACCTCGTAGACCGGAATGGTCTTGCGGCCGAGCGTGAGTGCCGCGGCGGAGGAGAACACAACAGCGCCACCGTTGCGTAGCTTGTCAGCAATGGCCCGGGGAATCGGCGTGTCGGCCCACTGGCGCAGGGCAAAGGTTGGGCTGCCGGGTCCGGCGAAGACCCAATCGGCGGCACGAATCTTCGCGATGGCGGTTTCGATTGCGACAACATCGCGGTGATCGGTTCGCGCAAGGCCAGCGATCTCGACTGTTCGGTGCGCTGCGTCGGTGAAGTACTCGGCGGTCTTGGCGGCCAGGATCTCGACGTTTTCCTGGAACCCGAACGGGGTGTCGAGGAGTACGGCCTTCACAGGGCCGCCCGTTGCTGCGGCGAGTTGTTCGAACACGCGACGATGCGGGGTGGTCATCGTCGGTGCGGTTTCGCCCGAGCCCATGATGACGAGGAGGCGGGGGAGTGCAGTCATATCGGTTCCTGTATTCGGTTGTTCAGAAGAAGCGTGCGTCAGAAGAAGTCGGGGTCGGTGAGGGCGCCGTGCAGGAGCGCAGCGACTTCGACCGGATGCTGTGCATGCACGTCGTGATGTGCGGGGCTGAACCATTCTGACCTGCTCGTGGCCAGAGCGGACACGGCCGCGTCGATTCCGACCCGCTTCGTCGCGGTCCATTCGGACTGGCCGTTATCGGCGGAGATCCAGAGCACGGGGTCGGTGATCGAGGCGTAGAGGTCAGACGGCATGTGCTCCCACAAGCCGCGGAGTACCTGCAAGTGCCGTTCGAGCGTCAGCCACGGGGCAATGGTGCCGTCGTCTCTCACTTCGAAGTTGGCGAGTTGGCCTTCGATGCCCTCGGCTGGCCAGTCAGCGTTCGACGTGGTCATCCACTCGCGCATCTTGGCAATCGGCGTGCCGATCAGCGAGGGCGGCGCCATCTGCGCCTTGGCAACTTCCCAGTCGGGCATCCGCTGCTGCAGCTCGATTGAGCCGCCGTCGACACACACGATCACCGATGCAGCCCCGGGGTGCCGATGCGCGAATTCGATGACGACGTTGCCGCCCCACGACTGGCCGGCGATCAGTGGCCGTTGCCAGCCAAGTTCGGTGATGAGGAGCCGGAGGTCGTCGGCAACGGAGGCCATGTCGAATGGGCCATCAGGTTTGGACGAGCGGCCGTGGCCGCGTTGGTCGATAGCCACAACGGGGTGGCCGAGCGCGGCCAGGCGCCGGGCCACGCCGTCCCACAGTCGAGCGTTCGAAGCGAGGCCGTGAACGAGCAGGCAGGGCGTCAGGGTCGACTCCGCTGGTTCCCAGTGCACGGCGTGCATGCTGATGCCGGACGACAGTTCGTGATGCTGAAGGCGCGGTTCAAGGATGTGCGAATCGGTCATTGAGCGTTGGTCCGGATCTGTGAGAGGAGTTCGAGCATGTCGATGCTGCGCTCGACCGGGCGAGGCCAACGCTGGGTCCCTCGAACCGCTGCAGCAAAGGCGTCGATCATTCCGAGATACGGGTCGCCAGGCTCGACTTCGATCAAGCGCTCGGGCGCCGCGTCAGTTGCGATGTCGGATTCGATCCGGATCACCTTTGCATTGAGTCCGCCGGTGTGGGCATCACCGTCGAGGACGATGCGGCCGGTTGCTCCGACGATCTCCAACCGCTGCTGTTCGGCGTCGACGAAGGACACCCTTGCGCGTGCCACTTGGCCTTCAGGCCAGGTCAGCTGCACTGTGGTCGTCGCGTCGACGCCGCTCGGAGCGAGATCGATGGACGCCTTGATCGCAATGGGCCGAGCACCCCAGAGCTCGACGGCTGGGCCCAGGCAGTAGATCCCGACGTCGAGGAGCGCACCCCCGCCGTGGTCGGGGCTCCATCGATAGTTGTCAGCGCCTTCTGGTCCGATCGTGAAGGTGAACGCTGCATTTATCTCGGTGATCTCGCCGACCAACCCGTCGGTGGCGAGCTGCATTGCGTGACCCCAGCGCGGGTCGAAGGGTGTCATCCAGGCTTCGGCCAGCAGCGTTCCGTTTGCGTCGCACACAGCCTGCATCGCCCGGGCATCGTCGGCCGACGCCGCCAGTGGCTTCTCGCACAGCACGTGCTTGCCAGCCGCTGCAGCGGCACTGGTCCATGCACGGTGCATATCGTTGGGCAATGGCAGGTAGACCGCCTCGACATCGGGGTGGTCGATGACGGCTTGGTAATCGGGAACCGTGGCCTCGGCCCAGGGGTCTGGCACCGGCCCGCTGAGCGATGCCGCAGCAACCAGCGTTGCCTTCGAACTGGCCTCGATGGCCGGGAGGACTGCGAGGCGGGCAACCATCGAGCGGGCTCCGAGCACGCCGATCCCCACCGGCTTACTCACAGGTCAAGCTCGATGAGCGTGCCGCCCTCGTTGCCAGATCGGTGCGCTGCTTCGAGTACGGCGACAACGTCACGTGACTGCTCGGGCCGAACAGCGAGGTCTTCGCCGAGTAGCAGGTGATCGGCGAGGTTGCTGTGGAAGCCCCATCCCGGATCGGGTGCGGGGCGAACGGTTGACGTGATGAGGCCATGGTCGCCGTCGAAGCGTGCAAGCTGGAGATCGACGGGTGCCTCAGCGTGGTGCGATGTGTGTTCGACGTACCCGCGGCCCGGCACGACCGACTCGGTGCGCAGCGGTCGATAGTGCCCTTCGAGGGTGGCCTCGGTGCCCTCGATGTGGAACTTGGGGCGGCGAATCGCGCAAATATCGCTCTGGCGGAACGTGGCCTCACGGCCGTCGGCCCATTGCATCCAGAGCGACAGCTGGTCGACGTTGGTGGTGTCTTGCCAGACGCGGGTATGGGTGGAGCAGAGCACGCGGCTCGGTGCGCTGCCGTACAGCTGGTTGATCCAGTCGACGTGGTGCGAACCCCAGTCGTAGACAGCGCCACCGGAGATGGAGTCTTCGGAGTGCCACGCCCGGCAGGGGTGCTCGAACCCGCCGACAAAGGTCTCGATGTTGAAGACGTTGCCGAGGTCGCCGCGCTCCATGAGCCGGCGTACAGCGAGGAAGTCGGTGTCCCAGCGGCGGCTTTGATGGACGGTCACGGTGCGGTCGTTGGCTTTCGCAGTTGCGATGACTTCGTCGGCGTCGGCGCGGGTCAGCGCCATCGGCTTTTCCATCACGACGTGCTTGCCGGCACGGAGGAGTTCGAGTGCCAGGGCGGCGTGGAAGCGAGGCGGTGTTGCGATTACGGCGATATCGACGTCGGGGTTGGCTGCGAGCGAGGTGCCGGAGTCGTGGCCGACAAGGTCGGGGAAGTCAGCGCGAGCTGCGTCGATCCGGTCGGCGGAGGTGTCCGCGGCAGCAACGAAGGCGAGGCCGTCGGTTTCTGTGGCGGCCAAGCCGTGCAGGTAGCCCATGCCACCAAATGGGCCGTAGCCGACCACGGCGAGGCCGAGCGTCGTTGTCGACGGATTGAACGTGGGGTTTACGAGGCGGCTGATGAACGGGCCGAGTGTCGTGTGGCTCTGCAATGCCTTGACGTCGGAGACGCCGGTGCTGACGATTCGACCGGCACCCACGGTGCGGACAGCCACGGTTGGCTGGTGGTTGAACCGGACGCTCGTTGTCGCAGCGACAGTGACATCATCGGCGGCTGGTTGCAGCGTGCGAAGCGCTGAGGTGATGGGCACTTCGCCAGCGAGACGGACGGCTTCGGGGCGGGCGCTGAGTGTGACGAACCATTCGGTCCGAGGAAAGTCGGCCGTGACCGAGACACCACACAGTTCGCGGGCTACATCGTCGCCGGGCTCGATGACGACGAGGACCGAACCGCCGGATTCGGCGTGGGCTCGGAGTTGGCCGGCTTGCTCAGCATCAAGACGGCCCCTGACCACGGCGACATCGGCAGCAGTTCTCGTGGCGCTGCCAAAGTTGGAGGGTGCGCTTCTTGAGCCTGAGGAAATGTGGGGGAGATTGTCGGTAATCGTCATAGCGAGTCCGAATGTACAACGGCGCCGGAACGGCTGCTTGACCGTGGTCAACATTGGCTTCTTGGGGCTGAACAGCGCACCGACTGGTCCGAACGGTCAGAATTCACACTTCGAAGGTTTCATGTCGCACGAGTGGTCCTGCGAGCTGGTCGCATCTACCGTTTGACTCATGAAGCGGTTTGCCACCTCCCGTCGTGACTCGACGAGTTCTCCTGCGATGGGGATTACACGCCAACTCGGCGCCATTGCCATCGGTGTTGCACTGTTCGCATCGTGTAGCGGTTCAGACTCGGATTCGAGTGCAGCCACAGACGACGGCCGCCTGCTCGTGGTCACAACAGTGGCGCCGATCACGTCGATCGCTGCGAACGTCATTGGCGATCGCGCACAGATTGTCGGCCTCGTTCCGGAGGGAACTAACTCTCACACGTTCGAGCCACCGCCGTCGGCAGCCGAGTTGCTCTCTACCGCTGACGTCGTGTTCATCAATGGTCTGCAGCTCGAAGAGCCGACCAAGGCGCTGGCCGAGGCCAATCTGAGAGACGGCGTGCAGCTCGTCGAGCTGGGCGACCGTACGATCGATCCCGACCAGTTCAAGTACGACTTCTCATTCCCTGAGTCAGAGGGCAAGCCGAACCCGCACCTGTGGACTGACCCGACCCTGGTCAAGGTCTACGCACAGTTGATCCACGACACGATGGTCGAAATTGACCCCGAGGGTGCAGCGACCTACGACACCAATCTGCAGGCGTTCATCTCGATCGTCGACGAGTTCGACGATGCCGTGACAGCGACGTTCGAAACGATCCCCGTTGATCAGCGCAAGCTCGTCACCTACCACGATGCCTACGCGTACTTCGCTGACACCTATGGGTGGAACGTCGTCGGTGCCGTGCAGCCGGCCGACTTCGGTGAGCCGACGGCCGGCGACGTGATCGAGCTCATTGAGCAGATTGAGGCCGAGGGTGTTCCTGCCGTGTTTGGCTCGGAAGTGTTCCCGTCACCCGTACTCGAACAGATCGCCAACGAGACCGGCGCGATCTATGTCGACGACCTGCGTGACGATGACTTACCTGGCGAGCCTGGTGAAGCTGACCACTCGTGGCTCGGTCTGATGAAGTTCAACTTTGTCACGATGACCGACGCGCTGGGTGGCGATTCGAGCGGTCTCACCGGGTTTGACGTGCGCAACTCCGCAATCGATGAAGCGACGTACCCGCAGTGATCTCACAGCGCGGTGCTGCTTCGACGGTGATTGCCGCCAAAAACGTTACGGTCGACTATGGCGCTGAGCCAGTACTGATCGACGTCGATCTCGACATCGCCGATGGCGAACTGATCGGCATCGTCGGCCCGTCCGGGTCGGGTAAGTCGACGTTACTCAAGGTGCTGCTCGGCAGCGTGCCTGTCAGGTCAGGCTCGGTTGATCGTCGCCCGGGCCTCGCTGTGGGTCTGGTGCCGCAGGTCGAACACATCGACTGGAGCTTCCCGGTCACCGTCACGGAGTGTGTGGGTATGGCACGTGCCCGCGGTCTGAGAACGCCGTGGATCACTCAGGCTGAACGCGCCGAGATCAACTCGGTGCTCGATCGGCTCGGTCTCAACGGCTTGGCCAACCGGCACATCCGCGACTTGTCGGGTGGACAGCAGCAGCGGGTGTTCCTCGCTCGGGCGCTGTTCACCAAGGCTGAGGTGATCTTCCTCGACGAACCGACGTCGGGCCTCGACGTCAAGACCCGTCACGAAGTGCTGCACCTACTCGACGACCTCAACCGTCAGGGCCTGACCATCGTGCTGACCACGCACGACCTGAACGGCATTGCGGCACATCTTCCGAAGATCGTGTGCCTTAACACCCGAGTGATCGGCACCGGTTCCCCCGAAGACGTCCTGGTTCCGGACGTGCTCGAACGGACGTATGGCTCGCCGATGCACATCCTCGAGCACGGTGGGATGCGGGTCGTTGTTGACTCGCCACTGTTCCTGGTCGACGACGTCTGGAGTGCCTCGGCATGATGCTCGCCGTCGACTTGTTCAAGCCATTCGAGTTCGAGTTCTTCCGCAACGGCGTTATTGTCGCCACGCTCGCGGGGGCGCTTTGCGGGGTCGTTGGCTGCTACGTCGTGCTGCGCAACATGAGTTACATCGGCCACGGCCTCTCGCATGCAATCTTCGGCGGCTATGCAGTGGCTGGTCTGATCGGAATTAATCTGTTCCTCGGTGCCGGGGCCTGGGGCGTCATTACGGCACTGGCCATCGGCGGGATCGTGCGGCGTCGGCCGATCGGTTCTGATGCGGCGATCGGCGTGGTCACGACGGCGTCGTTTGCGCTGGGCCTCGCGCTCGTGCAGCTGTACGGGTCGCCTGGCCAGAATGCTGATGCACTGCTGTTCGGCAATGTCCTCGGCGTCACCTTTGCTGACGTCTGGCTGATCGTCGCGGTGTCGATCGGTGCGGCGTTGTTCATCGGCTTCGGATACCGGCAACTGTTGTTCACGACGTTCGACACCGAAGTGGCCAAAGCCACGGGGGTGCGCACCGGGCTCGTCGATGGGCTGCTGATGGTCTTGCTGTCGGCCACGGTGCTGGCAACGATGAACGTCATGGGAGTCACGCTGATTGCGGCGAACCTTGTGGTCCCCGCGGTCGTTGCCCGAATGCTGACCGACAGCTTCGGTCGGATGCTCGGCTACGCCGGCGTGATCGGAGCGGTCAGCGGCTTCGTTGGGATGAACGCGAGCTATCACCTCGATGTTGCGTCAGGCCCAACAATCGTCCTCACGGCTGCGTCCTTCTTCATCGTGGCGTTCGTCGCTGGCGGTTCGTTCCGTCGCCGTGCTGCCACTGTTGCCCACGCCCACTGATGGTGCGCCACCTCGCTGCGGTCACCACGTGCGGCTGAACGAAGAAGAGTCAGCGAACGTCGACGGCTGGGCGGTCGACGATGCCGAAGCGGTCCTTCGAGCGCATGGCTGCCGAGCAACCACCCCACGCATTGCCGTTATGCGGGCGCTGCTCCGTCACGGTGGCCCGATCGATGCAGCCGAGTTGACACGGCTCGCGCAGGTCGAAGAGTCGACCATTCACGAGGCGACGGTGTACCGCACCATTGGGGTGCTGTCTGACCGCGGCATCGTCACGCACGTGCATGCGGGCCACGGCCCATCACTCGTCCGGCTCGGTGGCGACCATGGGCTCCTTGCGGTTTGCCGCGATTGCGGTGCGATTGCTCAGCTGCCCGCCGAGGTAGTCGAGGCCTTCGTTGAACAAGCTCATGCCGCAGTGCAGTTCACGCTCGAACCGGGCCACTTCGCGCTGGAAGGCGTGTGCGCAGCATGTGCAGGTCACTCGGCGTGAGTACCCACGCGTTCCGTCAGGTGGACGTCTTCACTCGTGGTGCATTCACCGGCAACCCTGTCGCCATCGTTCACGATGCCGACGATGTCTCGACTGAAGAAATGCGGGCGATCACGCGCTGGACGAACCTGTCAGAAGCGGCGTTCCTGCTCAGACCCTCTCCGGGGTCCGCCGATTATCGAGTGCGGATCTTCGAGCCGAAGGTCGAGTTGCCGTTCGCCGGTCACCCGACACTCGGTGCTTGTGCCGCGTGGCTTGATGCCGGCGGTGTTCCCCAGCAGCCGGGCATTGTCGTACAGGAGTGCGGCGCTGGCTTGATCGAGATCCGCATCACCGACGAAGGCCTTGCCTTCGCGGCGCCGCCGATGATCCGTCACGAGCCGGTCGATCCCGACACGTTGACTCACGCACTGCGGCTGCTCGGGCTGACAGCCGACGACGTTGTGGCATCGCACTGGATCGACAACGGCCCCGGCTGGATGGGCTTGCAACTGACCGATGGGCAGCGCGTGCTCGACATTGCGATGCCGACCGAACCTGCTGCGCACTTCGACGTCGGTGTCGTCGGGCTGTATCCGGCGGGCGGCAACGCTGCGATCGAAGTGCGGGCATTCTTCAACGATCCGAACGGCTCGATTCGCGAAGACCCCGTGACCGGCAGCCTCAACGCATCAATCGCGCAATGGTTGCTCGGCAACGGGACCATCTCTGCGCCGTACGTTGCTCATCAAACCAGCGGCCGTGCCACCGTCGAGCAGACCGATGGTCAGATCTGGATCGGCGGCACAGCAGACGTCAGAGTCACGGGAACCATCTCGCTCTGAGTTAGTGCGCAGGCGCACGCTGGCATCTGCGTCGTCACCGATACTCGACGGCACCGCAGTCACCGAGCCCGCTGCGGGCGACCGATGACTGCGAACGTGACTGCCGCAGCGTGGCCAACGTTGAGCGAGTCGACGTTCGGTGAGATCGAGATCCGGACGCGATGTGTCGACGCGGCCATCGTTGCGGCTTCCAGGCCGTGGCCTTCCGCGCCAAGAACGGCTGCGACCCGATCAGGAACGGCCATGTCCCAGAGGTCGACCGCGTCGACATCGGGAGTGAGGGCCCATGTCTCAAAGCCGGCTTTGCGAAGTGTGTGCAGGGCGCTCGGCCAATCATCGGCGCCTGCCCGGGCCACCGGGACGTGCAGAATCTCACCCATGCTCACTCTGACCGTGCGTCGCTGGTACGGATCGTTGCAGGTGGGGCTAATGACCATGCCATCGATGCCAAACGCACGCGACGCCCGGGCAATTGCGCCCACATTCTGATCGTCGTTGAGCGCTTCGAGTACGACGAGTCGTCGGCACGTGCTGGCCAACTCGGCAACGGTCGGCATCGGGGCGCGGAAGCCAGACGCGAGGCAGCACCGGTCCATGTTGAAGCCAACGACTTCGGCAAGAACTGCTTGCTCTGCGACGTAGACCGGCACCCCGGCCATCTCGGGCCGAGACATCGTGGGAACGAACCGCTTGAGACGTTTCGGGTGGAGCAGCACTGAACGCATGCGATGCCCCGAGTCGAGCATCCGGTCGATTGGGACATACCCCTCGCCCATGAAGTATTCGTCGCGTTCCATCTCGGCACGAACCGCGATGCTGTTCAGCTCGCGATAGTCGTCGAGACGCGGATCGTCAGGGTCAACGATGTACGTGACACCCTCGACCTGGTCACTGACTCGGTCTGCGGTCATCGGTCCATCATCTCGCCGAATGCTGAGCAGTTGGGGTTCTCGCACATCGATGGCTCGCCGGGCGCCTCGGGTGGGAGTGCGCTCACGCCGCACGCAGGGCAGATCGGGGAGATATCGCGGTCGTCAGTCTCGTCCCACAGGTCACTCATAACGCCAGTGTCGCTGCCGTCACGGCATTTCGTCCGCCCTGCCAGGACTCCGAACCGAGATCTTCTCGGCTGCACCGTGAGAGGATTACGTGATGGACGTTGATCTCGATCGACTCGAACAGCGTGCGCAAGATGACGACTTCTCGGGCGTCGTGCGAGTACAGCACCGCGGCGAGGTCATCGTCGAGTTCGCCTGCGGCCACAGCGATCGAGCAAACGAACGCGTCAACAACCTCCACACTCGCTTCGCCGTGGCCAGTGGCACCAAGGTGCTGACGGCGCTCACCATCATGTCGTTAGTCGAATCTGGGGAACTCGCGCTCGACACGACAGTGCGGTCGGTGGTTCCGGATGATCTCTCGAATGTCGACGAAGCCGTCGCCATCGAGCACTTGCTCACGCATCGATCTGGAGTTGGCGACTATCTGGACGAGAGCGCGGGTGGGGACATTGACGATCACATACTTGGCCAGCTCTCCGCCCACACCCTTGAGATGGCTCGCGATTACCTGCCGTTACTGAGCGCGCCGAAGCAGCGAACACCACCCGGCGAGCAGTTCGCCTACAACAACAGCGGCTTCGTGCTGCTGTCGCTCGTGATAGAGACGGTCACCGGTTCGTATCACCAAGCTGTTCGCGACCGAGTCTTCGCACCCGCCGCGATGCCCGACGCCGCGTTCTGCCGCTCAGACGATCTCCCAGGTAATACCGCCCTCGGGTACATGGCCAACGGGCGCAGCAACGTCTTTCACCTTCCGGTGATCGGCATGGGAGATGGCGGCGTCTTCCTGACGCTCGACGACACCACGGCCTTCTGGGATGCATTGTTCGCGGGCAGCATCGTCTCGCTCGATGCTGTGGAGGCAATGACGGCCGAAGTCAGCGTGCACGACAACACGCGTTCCTACGGACGAGGCTTCTGGCTTGGCCCGGGTGCTGACCAAGTCTGGATCGAGGGGATGGACGCTGGCGTGTCGTTTCAGTCGGGCGTGTTTCGTCAGGCTGACGTGAGATATTCGGTGCTCTCGAACACGTCGTCGGGGGTGTGGCCGCTGGTGAGAGCGATCCGCGATGCAGTGTCCCCTGGATGACAGGCGAAGCCCCCGAACAGACTCAGACGGCTTTGAGGTCGGCCATGACCTTGGCCCAGCGGTCGGGATCGCTGGCGTAGGGGGCGTAGAAGCTCAGGCGCTGGATGACGTCGCCGTAGCGGGAACCAAGCTCGGCTGCGATGGATTCGGGCTCGCCGACGACGGCAAACGTGTTGAGGATCTCATCATCGATGAGCGTGCCCATCTTGTCCCACTCGCCCTGCTTCGACAGCGAATTGAGTTCGTCTTGCAGACCGCCCCAGCCGTGCATATCGAGCACAGGCCGGTACGCAGGAGTCGAACCGTAGAACGCAATTTGCTTGCGAGTTGCCATCGCGGCCTTCTCGATCTCTTCGTCGTTGTTGCCGGTCACAACGAATGACGGCCCAACGATCTCGAAGCCCTCCATGGTCTTGCCGGCCTTCTCGCGGCCACGCTCGAGTGCAGGGATCGTGACTTCGCGCAGGTACTTCTCGGTGGTGAAGCCGTGGCAGATGAACCCGTCGAACGCCTCGCCAGCGACTTCGGTCATCAGCGGGCCGACGCCGGCCAGAAACATTTTTGGCGGGCCGAAACCTTCGAGGTCAGACGCGTCGGGGGAGAACATCGGCGTCATCAACGTGTGCTTGTAGAACTCGCCCCGGAACTCGAGCTTCTCGCCGGTGAGCCACGTGTTCCAGATGGCACGAATGGCCAACCCCATCTCACGCATCCGGGCAGCCGGCTTACTCCACTCCATCGAAAATCGCTTCTCGATGTGCGGCTTGATCTGGCTGCCGAGGCCAAGCACGAAGCGACCCTTCGAATACGCCTGCAAGTCCCAGGCCGTGTTGGCGAGCGTCATCGGTGAGCGGGAGAATGCGACGGCAATCGACGTGCCGATCTCCAACTTTTCGGTGTGTTCAGCTGCGAGGAGCAACGGCATGAAGGGGTCGTGGGCCAACTCGGCAGTCCAGGCTCCTGAGTAGCCGGATGCCTCTGCTTCCTGCGCCTGGGCCGCGACTTTCGTCAGGTCGGTTCCGATATTGCCGTCGATCTTCATGGACCGAAGATACAACGCTGGCTCAACCCGATTTCAGTCGCAGTTCAGTCTTGTTCGCGGAAGAACTCTTGGATTTCCGCAGCGATCTCGTCGCCGGACTTGATGCGCATCTCGGCGGCAGCACTCGCGGCATCGGCGTCGTCTTCGACCGCTGCGTCGTGGAGCGCTTCGAGCTGACGAATCATGTTCTGGTGATCGTTGTTCTCCGCGACCATCTGGTCGATGCGTTGCCGCTGGATGGCGATCTCGTTGCGCAGCGCGGCACCGACAATCTTGACGCCGGTGGCCTCCTCGAACCCGTCGAGTAGTGCTGCCGAGGCAGCGGGATAGGACATGGCCGAGACGTAGTGCGGAACCTGTGCCCAGATGCCAAGGGCCGGGATCTTGCGATCGTGCATGGTGTGCTCGAGCGCTGCAGCCATGCCGGCAGGGACGTCGACGGAACTCCGAGCGAACGACACGCTGGCGAGCACTTCGGTCGACGGTGACGAGCACGACAGCCGTGCGTCGCGTGTGTGGGGGGCAGCGAACGGGTAGGCACCGAAACCGATCATCTGCGTAACGCCGAATTCCACGGCGATGTCCCCGATTGCTTTCGAGAATCGCCGCCAGTTCATGTCGGGCTCGGGGCCGCTGAGTACCAGGATGTCGCGGCCGCTCGGCGATTGCCCAGCGGTGAGCTCGATGTGGTGCCAACGGAGGTTTGTGTTTACTCCGTCGCGGAGTTCCATTGTGGGGCGCCGGGCGCGGTAGTCGACGAAGGTGTCGTCATCGAAGCGAATCAACGGCGAAGTCTCGCACTCCTCGATCACGGCTTCAACGGCCGCTGCCGCTGCCCCAGCCGCGTCGATCCAGCCGGTCATCATGACGAGCAGGATTGGTTCGTGGAGCATCGAGTCGTCGGTGAGGAGTTCGTAGTCGCCGTCGATCATGAGACTGAGAGTACCGAGGCAATGGTGTGCCTGCAGACCCCGCGTCCGCAGACGTCGCGTCCTGGAGACGCATGGCGATGATTCACCGAGTGCGTTGGCGAGGCCAGACGCCAGATTGTTGCGGCGAGGCGTGAGGCGGCTGACAGGTAGCGTGAAGTCATGGTTGCCATTGACATCACCGACGAAACGTTCGAAGCCAAAGTCCTTGCGAAGTCCAGTGAGGTCACCGTGGTTGTTGAACTCTGGGCGCCAGGGCACGCGTCGTGCGAAGTACTGAGCCCAATCGTCGAGAGGATGATCGATGCGACCGACGGCAAGGTCATGCTGGCGAAGGTGAACATCGCCGAGAACCCGGGCATTGGCCAGGCTTTCAAGGTGCGGTCGATTCCCGCGGTGTACGCGCTGAAAAACGGCGCAGTTGTCAACGGCTTCGAGGGTGCCATTCCCGAGCACGAGATTCAAGCCTTCGTCGATGGGTTGCTGCCCTCTGCAGACGAGCAAGCGCTGGAACAGTTGATCGCTGCCGGCGACGAAGCCAGCCTGCGCCTTGCACTGCAGAAAGAACCCGCCAACGAAGAGGCGATTGGCATTCTCGGCGAACTCCTGGTCGCAGACGGCCGGCCCGACGAAGCGCTGGCGTTGATCGAACGGATCCCCGAGAACGACCGGACCCGCAAGATCGCCGCAACCGCACGCATCGGTGAATCGCCAACCGACGACTACGACACGCAGCTCACGGCGCTGCTTGACTCGGTCAAGGCGGACGACGACGCACGGCAGAAGTTTGTCGACATCCTCGAACTGATGGGCGCCGAAGACCCCCGCACCGCCGCCTATCGCCGCAAGCTGACCACACGGCTGTACTGAAAACGAGGTGGGCCACGAAGTGGTCCGCAGGCGTTATCCTGCTTGGTACCGACTCCTCCCAAATGTAGAGAATTGCGCTGCGGCGTGGTTCCTGACGGTCGAGGAGGTCGATCGTGGAGGAAGTCTTTCGTCCCGAACCTGTACGCAACGTGTCCGAGCGGACAAAAGCCTGGATCGGTTGGTTCGGGCTGAGCCGCCTCATCGCGTCCGCAGTTGCCGTTCTGATCGTCTGCGGCGGCGCGTACTGGTTGGTCCGTACACCGCCGCCCCCGAGCGAGGCAGCACTACCCCGAGTCGAAGCAGCGGGTTTGCCCGTGTCGACGCTGCCGGTCCCGATCGTGGTCGCTTCGCAGGTCGCGCCAGCGGCGGCATCGGGAGTCACCGTCCATGTGGCCGGCTCGGTGCTGACCCCAGGGGTCTATGAGCTAGGCAGTGGCGCTCGCGTGTACGAGGCGATCGATCGGGCCGGTGGGATCACCGATGACGCCGATGTCGATGCGTTGAACCTTGCCGCGCCGCTTGCAGACGGGACCCGCATCTACGTGCCAGCGGTCGGTGAGGAGGTCTTGGCCGGGGCACTGATCGACGTGCCGGTTGTTGAAGGTGCCGACGAGACTGGGCCAGTCGGACCGATCGATGTCAATCGGGCTACAGCGGCAGAGTTCGATGGCCTTCCGGGCGTCGGCCCGGCGACGTCAACGGCAATCGTCACCGAACGTGAGCGCAACGGTCCATTTCTCAGCGTCGACGATCTGGAACGCGTGCCGGGCATCGGCCCCGCCAAGCTCGCATCGATTCGCGACCTGGTGACGGTGTGAGGTCTAAAAGAGGGCTTCGCCGAGCGAGATGGTGGCGACGCCGAGGGCAATGCCCGCACCGACCCAAATGCCAGCAGCCATCCAGAAGTAATGGCGCCAATAGTCGCTCCACGTTGCCAGTGGATGGCGGGTTGCCCGCCTTGATGCGACAAGCCCGACCAACACCCAGGCCACGGCTGAGGCTGCGACCGCAATTGGATAGATCGAGCGATCACCAAACGGAGCGCCAGCGATTAAAAGGCCGGGTGCAGCAATCACGCCGCCGACCAGGCCGACAGCACCGCTCCATGCAGCATCTGAAAGGTGCAGCGCAGCGTATGACGTACCAGCGATCAGTGCAGGAACCAGCAGCCCAAGCAAAGGCCCCCAGGACCGAATCCGGGTGCGGTACCAGCGCGGGCCATCGATGAGCGGCGCGTCATGGCCGCGGTCGGCGGACACTCGTGGAGGGGCGGACATCGATGAGCTCACTGCTGGCGAATTGTACGGCACTGACATGGCTGATCGAGGGCACCTGGCGCTCCAGTTGTCCGATTTCGGTGTTGTGGTCCTGGCAATCGTCGTCGCTGTGTCCGTGTGGGCAGGTGAACCGCTGATAGCGGTCGCTGTAGCGTTCGCTGCGACGCTGCCATTCCGGTCGGTTGTTTTGGTCGCCGTGGCAATCGTGCTCGCTGCCGGGGGAGCGGTGCGCTCTGACCATGCGTGGGATGGCCTCCGACCCGACCAGCTCGGTTATTTCGAAGGTTGGGTCAGGCTTGTCGACGATCCACAGCCATACCCGTCAAGTACACGTGTGATCGTCGACGTCGACGGTGAGCGCTACGAGATTTGGTCACGGGGCCGAGCCCAGCAACTCCGTGTCCGTGAGTGGCGTGGTGGGCAGTGGATTTCGGTGAGTGGCAGGCGCACACAGCTCGATGCGCAGCGGGCTGGTCGAGTTGCGTGGCAGCATGTCGTCGGCGAATTTGAGCTCGACTGGGCGAGTGACGTGTACGAGGGCGGTCCGATTGCTATCGCATCGAACCGCGTGCGCCGGGCAATTGAACGTGCCGCGACGGCGCTCCCCGATGACGACGGTGCCCTGTTCCGTGGCCTGGTTGTTGGCGACGATCGGGATCAGCCACGGGCGATGATCAACCGGTTCCGGGCGAGCGGCCTCTCTCATTTGACGGCGGTGTCAGGGCAGAACGTCGCCTTTGTTTTGGCTGCGTGCGGCCCGTTGCTCCGTCGGTTGCGGCGATGGCCGCGGCTTTGCGTAACAGTCGGAGTGATTCTGTGGTTCGTCACGTTGACCCGTTTCGAGCCGTCCATCGTGCGTGCCGGAACGATGGCGTCGCTGTCAGCAATGGCCTATGCGACGGGCCGAGAGCGGGCGCCGATTCGCATCCTTGCGTTGGCGGTCTTGGGGTTGGTGCTGATTGACCCGTTGCTCGTGTGGTCGATTGGATTCTGGTTGTCGGTCGGTGCAACGACCGGGGTGATCACGGTTGGCCCGGCGTTGGCGAAGCGGTTCGAGGCGCTCGGGCCGTTCGCATTGCCGCTCGGGATCACGCTCGGCGCGCAGGTGGGGGTGGTGATTCCGGTGACGTTGGTGTTCGGGCGGCTGCCTTTGGTGAGTATCCCGGCGAACTTGCTGGCGGTGCCGGTGGCCGGAGCGGTGATGCTCTACGGGATGCCGGCAGGCTTGGTCGCGGGCTGGTTGCCGGTGACAGCTCCGGTGTTGATGGCCCCGGCCAGGTTGGGTACGCGCTGGGTCGACACGGTGGCGTTGCTCGGGGAGCGGTTGGAGCCGGGCGGTGTGTGGCCGTGGGTCGGTTGGGCAGTTGTTGCGATCGTTTCGGCCATCTGTGTCGCAGTCGGCGTTCATCGCGGTAAGAATCAAGGCCTCCATGGCGATCCATCTCCTGACCGGTGACGACGAATCAATTTTGCGCACGGCGGTCGGTGACCTCGTGAACGCCCTCGTCGGCGAGGGCGACCGATCGATGATGGTCGACGAGTTCGACACTGCCGACTACGAACTGCGCCTCGTTGTCGATGCGGCGCAAACTCCGCCGTTCCTCTCCGACAAGCGCGTCGTCATTGCCCGCGACATCAGTCGGTTCTCGACCGACGAGGTGGCACCACTCCTTGCCTACATCGACAATCCGCTCGACACGTCCGACATTGTGCTCGTGGCCGGTGGCGGGCGGATCTCCAAGAAACTCAGTGACGCGGCAAAGGCAAAGGGCAAGATCCACAACACCTCGCCCGGACGCGACAAGCGGTCCTGGGTGCAGGACCAGATCAAGCAGTCGGGTCTCAAAGTCGACGGATCAGCAGCCAACCAGCTCGCGCTGTGGCTCGGCGAGGACGCCGGTCGACTCGATGGCATCTTGGCCACACTGGCCAGTGCATACGGTGCCGACGCGAAGATCTCGATGGCGCAGATCGAACCGTTCCTCGGTGAAGCCGGGGGAGTGCCGCCGTGGGACCTCACCGACGCAATCATGGTCGGCGACACCACCAAGGCACTCACGCTGC
>JBNMOS010000005.1:0-54648 GCA_051275435.1 Ilumatobacter sp. | reverse complement strand
CAGCGTCGCCAACATTCTCGAGCCCGCCACCAGCATTTCCTCCGCCGAACCCGTCCGAAAACGGCGGGAGCCGACGGCTCACGTATTTCGCAATCGTCGCAGCGCTCGCGCTCGTTGTGGCGGTCGCAATGGGTCTGCTGTGGATGTCAGCGAGCAGCGCAGCCGGTGACGCCGATGCTGCACGAGATGCCGCCGTTGCCGACGCTGCAGCCAGCGCCGCTGGACAATCAAATCTCGAAGCAGAACTCGCAACAGCACGAGCCGATCTTGACGCTGCGCAGGCTTCCTCCGATGCACTGGCCGCCGAACGCGACGGTGCCGTTGCTGAACTTGAAGCCAGCGCAGACGACCTGGCTCAACTCCGCACGCAGGTCGGTGACCTGACCGCCAGCAACGAGCAGTTGGCCGACGAGATCGCCACGCTCCGCCAAGAACTTGAGTCGGCCCCTACCCGCCTCGGCGAGGTGGGCGCTGCTCCCGATCCGGCCACCCCCGGGGTCGCCTCCTTCGATATCGCTGCCAACCCTGACTTCGCTCGATACATCGGCGAGACCCTGTCGTCTCGGCGAGGCTCGAGCCGCCTCGGTCAGGCACAAAGCGAATGCTTTGGTGCTGCGATCGTCACCGACATCGGTCTCGACGGTCTCGGCAAAGGTCTGACGCTCGCTACGTCGACTGCCGACAACAACGTTGTCGTCGGCGCGATGCAACGTGCCGCGAGCACCTGCAACATCGATCTCAGCCTGATCTTCTGACCCTGCAGCGCTCCGCTCCGCAGGGGAACCAGCCTGACTTCACCCGCTGACTACCACACCGAGACCCACCGACTGTCACACTTTGGTCTGACCAAAGTGTGACAGTGGCATCTGCAGGCGGACGGTGATTTCACTTGCCTTCGAAGTGGGGGGTGCGCTTGTCGACGAAGGCTGCAACTGCCTCGGCGTGGTCAGCAGAGTTAAAGCACGCAATCTCCAAGGCCATCGATACATCGAAGCTGGTAAGCAACGCTTGTTTCAACTGCTGGTTGACGGCGATCTTGGTTCCCTGAACTGCCAGTGGTGCCTGCGCTGCGATCCGTTCGGCCCACCGGAGCGCAGCGGCCCCAACGTCTGCGGCCGGGCAGATCTCCGCTGCCACACCGAGCCGAAGCGCCTCGGTGGCAGTGAGCGGGTCCCCGAGCATCAGATGTCGCTTCGCCGCCATCGGGCCGAGCAGCAGCGGCCAGATTGCTGCGCCACCGTCACCAGCGACGAGACCGACCTGGACATGGGGATCGATGATCGCTGCCGTTTCGGCCATCACGATCACGTCACACATGAGCGCGATCGAAGCGCCGAGGCCGACGGCCGGGCCGTTGAGCCCACACACGATCGGGATCTCCACATCGAGCTGATCCCAGATGATCTGCTTGCCTTCGCGGCGCAGTCGCGCCAGCCGGTCCGGCGAACGCAGTTCCGGGAACCAGGCCATGTCACCGCCGGCCGAGAACGCCCGGCCCGATCCGGTCAGCACGATTGCCCGTGCCCCGTCAAGCAATTCGCCGTCGGCCATCTTGAGCATTCGAAACAGCTCGCCGAAGTCGCGATGCAACTGCGCGTCGACAGCATTCATCGAAGAGTTCGGGTGGTCGATCGTGGCAGTCACCACGTGGCCGGTCCGGGCAAGCGAGATCGTCTCCATGCACCGGAACGTATGCGCGGTTGGCCGTCGCGTTCGCACCGGGCTCCTGCGCCACTCTTGTCAGCGCCTTACCCCTGGCCGAGACACTGACGTACATGAACAGACGACAGGTAGTTGGATGGCTGCACCGCAGAGCTGGACTCGGCCTTCACCCCAATGACCTCACGGCCGAAGCCGAGCGTGAGCCCGACGACGCGCTCAATGCCCTGCTCGCTTCACCGGTCACGCCTCGCAACATCTGGGCCGACGTCGACCTCGATGGGCAGAACAAAGGCCGCACCAATGCCGTTCGAGCTTGGCTCGGCGCCCTTGTTGCAAGCGACCGCCCGTTCCACGATCGCCGAACCTGGATGCTGCATGGATGGCTCGTCAGCTCAATGGACAAGGTGCCCAACCCCACAGCGATGGTCGAACAGATCCAGCTCTTCGAACGGTCCGGCAACGTTGACTTCGCCGATCTCCTTGGTGACCTGACGGTCGACCGGGCCATGCTCGTCTACCTCGACGGCCGAACGTCCACCGCTGAAGCGCCCAACGAGAACTACGGACGAGAGCTCCTCGAACTCTTTAGCCTCGGCGAGGGCAACTACACCGAGGCCGACGTTCAGGCAGCTGCGGTCGCGCTCACCGGATGGACGACCGATCGACGAGATCGCAGTCCAAGATTCGTTTCGCGACGGCACGACGACACACCACAAACGTTGCTCGGCGCGACCGGCGTCAACGACGTCGGCTCAGTCATCGACGCCGTCGTCAACGACCCGGCGCACGCTGGCTTCGTTGCCGACCGCGTCATCTCCGAGTATCTGGGTGACCTCACCGGCGGCATTGGCGAAGATGTCCGAACGGATCTGATCGACACATACGAGCTCAGTGGCCGTCGCCTTGATGCAGTCATTGAGCGTGCCTTGCAGCTTGGCCTGGATGGTGCGTCGGCAACGATGGTGCTCGACCCAATCCGCTGGCTGGTGATCTGCGCTCGTGCCACCGGCGTCGATTTGAACGGACTCCGTCAATCAGCGACCCGATCAATTCGCGAAATGGGCCAGGTCCCACTGTTCCCGCCCAGCGTCAACGGATGGCCCAGGGGAACCGCGTGGCTGACCTCGAGCTCGCTCGTAGCCCGGACCAACGTTGCTGCAGCAATCGCCGCAGTAACTGACCCGTCAGAGCCGCTCCGCATCGCTGCTGACGACAACGACGTCGACCAGCTCGCCGAGCACCTCGGCCTACGTGAGCCGTTCGGCCCCAGCACTCGTAGCGCCATTGGCTCGACACCGGACCCCGTCGGACGCCTCACCGTCGCCCTCATCTGCCCAGAAAGCCTGCTCGCATGATCGTCATTTCTCGGCGCCGTTTCCTCGCACTCACGGGCGGCCTACTCGCCACCGGATGCACGGCCACGCGGTCCGCCGACCCCCTTGCCTCGTCACCGTCATCGACCACCGCACCAACGCCGGTGGCAGCGCCAACCGCCACCCCTGGCGTGGTCACCACCGTGTCGACCCCTCCCGAGCTGGCCTCGGCAGCCTTGGTTGATCAACCCGTGTTGGTGCTCGTCGAATTGCGCGGCGGCAACGACGCTGTCAACACACTGCCTCCGTTGACCGGCGCGTACCGGGATCTCCGTCCCACGTTGTCGCTCGCGGAAAGCGACATCATGATGACCACCGCGCTTCCGGGCCACGGCCTGCATCCGTCGCTGAGCCCGCTCCTCCCCTTTGCGGAGAGCGGGCGAATGGCAACGCTCGCGGGCATCGGGTTCGACGATCCGAACCGATCGCACTTCGTGTCGATGGATCGGTGGGCGCGTGCTGACCGACTCGACGAGAGCCTCGGCTGGCTCGGCCGATGGCTCGACACATTGCCGGACGAACTCACCTCGCTCGGCGCCACGTCACTCGGCGCCGTCGGCGAAGTGGCCATCGGGGCCTCTCAGAGCGCCACGGTGATCGATGACGTCGCTGCCTTCGCCTTCCCGTCGACGCTGAGCAACGCCACCATTCGAGCGCTCGGTGAACAGCCCAGTAGCGACCCGATCGTTGCTGCTGCCCAGCGCGCCTTCGTCGATTCGGTCGGCGCCATCGAAGAGTTTGATGAGATTGCTGACGCAGTGCGCGCACGCACGCCGGTTCGCGACGTCGATGCCCTCGGGGTCCAGTCGGGTGCGTACACAACCGGACTGGCCGTCGCCGCCGAGATGATTCTTGGCGACGTCGGAACGCGTGTCGTCACCATTTCGGTCAACGGGTTCGACACGCACAGCGAACAGTTGGAGACTCATGCCGCACTCCTTTCCGATTTGGCGAACGGGCTGTCCCAGTTCTGGGCGACGCTCGACGCCGCCGGCGCCAGCGATCGTGTGTTGCTCGCCACGACCAGCGAGTTCGGCCGACGGGTCGCGCAGAACGCCAGCGAAGGTTGCGACCACGGCGCAGCCGGTGTGTCCTTCGTGATGGGCAACTCGGTCAACGGCGCACTGTCCGGGGCACTCGACACCAGCGATCTCCTCAACGGCGATCTTCGCCCGCAGCTCGACCCCCGAGTCATGTTCACCGCCTGCCTCGACTGGCTCGGCGCCGACGTCGAACAGATTCTCGGCAAGCGCTACGACGAGTTCGCACTGCTCAAGTGAGAGGAGCAGCGTAGAACGACGCGAATGAGAGAGCGCAGCGAATTCGGGCGTAGGACGACGCGAATGAGCAGCGCAGTGTGGCCCCGAGAGCGCAGCGAATTCGGGCGCCAGCCCGAAGACTTCTGAGCTGCGACGCCAGTCGCAGGGCCGACGAAGTCGGCCGTGCAGCGCAGCTGCACACTCAGAACATGGATGTGTCGGTGTCCTGGCCAAGCAAGAGCTGACCAATCTTCTCGTTCAGCTTGGGTGCGGTCTGAATGTGCTGGGTAACAACGTGGGCGTCGCGCAGGCACCGCCCGAGCAGGCTGGTGTCGTAGACGGCGGTACCGCCGGCCAAGGTGAACGCTGTGTCGGCGACTTCAGCGCCGATGGTCGCCGCGTTGGTTGCTGCCAGCCGGATACCAGTGCGCTGCTCAATCGTCGCCTCGTCGCCAGCCTGGACGGTAGCCCACGCGGCGCCGACTTCGTTATGCAGGAATGCGCGTGCCGACCGCAGCTTGGCTTCAGCGCGAGCGACTTCGATCTGTGTATAACCGCTCTGCGCAAGGGTCCGCGACGAGTACTGCGGCTTCTTGCCCTGCGCTGTTTCGATCACTTCGTCGAGCGCTCGTCGGGCGATGCCCAGGCCAACAGCGCTGACCGCCGCAGCGAGCAGTGCGAAATTCGGGAACCGAGCCAGCGGCGTGTCAACCACCGGCCGGGTGACGCCGGGCTGCATCGTGAACTCGGCGGGCGCGAACGCTCCTTCGACCGAGTAGTCGAGTGAGCCGGAGCCGCGCATTCCAGACGTGTGCCAGGTGTCGTGGAAGGTGACGTCTGCTTGCGGGAACCAGCAGAGGCGGAAGGTGCCATCGTCACAGCGGGTTCCACCGAGCACCCATTGGCAGTGCTGCGTTCCGCTTCCCCAGGCCCATCGGCCGTCGACGTTGAATCCGTCGACGCCTTCACTCGTGGTCGCGCGGCCCTTGCCGTTCGGAGCGAAAACTCCGCCGGAGACCACTTTTGGGTCGCCGTAGATCTGCTGTGCGGCACTCGCCGGGAGAAACGCTGCCATCGACGACGTGGTGGAGGCAATCATTGAGCACCACCCGGCTGCGCCGTCGGCGAATGCGACCGTTGCGACCGCTTCCAGGAGTGTCAGCGGGTCAGCCTCGGGGCCCCCGTATTGCGCCGGGGCACACATCCGCATCAGACCCGCATCGGTCAACGCCTTGACGGTTTCCCCGGGCAATCGCCGGTTACGTTCCGCAAGATCGGCGTGCGCCTCGATCAGTTCGATGAGATCGTGGGCGGCATCGATGAGCGTGACCATCGCAGCACTGTAGAACCCAGCGCCGACCGCTTCACATGGTTTACGTCGACAAATCGGTTGGCCGACGAACCAAAAACTCGACGCAAACGAGGTTTTCCGGCGCGTCGGGTCGATGTGATCTAGCGTCGGCAACAGGAGGTCGAGATCGTGAAGTTTGGATTTGTGATTCCGTGGGCTGACGCCGCCGACGTCGGTGACCTCGCGGCTGCTGCCGAACAGGCGGGCTGGGACGGCCTCTTCGTGTGGGAACCGGTCTGGGGTGTCGACGCGTGGATCTCGCTCGGCCTCGCCGCGGTCCGCACCTCGAAGATCAGATTGGGCACGATGCTCACGCCTCCATCGCGCCGTCGGCCGTGGGAGCTGGCGAGCCAGGTGGCAACCGTCGACCGCATCTCTGACGGTCGGGTCACGCTGTCGGTCGGGCTCGGCGCGACCGACAGCGGCTTCGAGACCTTCGGCGAAGAGTGCAGCCGCAAGGTCCGCGCCGAACTGATGGACGAGTGCCTCGACGTCATGTGCGGTCTCTGGCAGGGCCAGCCCTTCGAATACGCGGGCAAGCACTACACAGTAAAATCCACCGAGTTTCCAACGATCGGCCACACCGTCCAGCAACCGCGCGTCCCCATCTGGTGCGTTGGCGCTCTCGGCCGACCGAAGTCGATGCGCCGAGCACTCAGTTGGGACGGGATCATCCCGCAGGTGATCGACCCGTTGACCGAGATGGGCGTCCGCCAGCCGACGCTCGACGAGGTCGCTGCACTGCGCGCCGAAATTGCTGCACGCCCCAACACCAGCCACGACTTCGACATCGTCGTCGAGGGCCAGGAGACCGAGCATTCGCCGGGCGCATACAAAAACGCAGGAGCCACGTGGTGGATCGAATCGATGTGGGGTGCGATGGCCGAACACTCCCCCGTTGCAGCCGCGTATGACCGGCTGATGCAGGGACCACCCAGCTAGGTGGCTACCGTCGTCCGTCGTGACGACAATGGACTCAAACCCAACCGAAACGGGATGGAATCTCGCCGACGTCTGGGAGACGATCGCCGAGGGCCTCGGCGACGCACTCGCCCAGCAGCAAGGCACTCGCCAGATCAGCTGGACAGAAATGAACCGGCGCGCCAATGGTGTTGCGACGGCGATGCTCGCTGTTCCCGGAGCCGCTGAACAGGACAAGGTCGCCCAGTACCTCTACAACTGCCCCGAATACCTGGAGTCGACATTCGCTGCATTCAAGGCGGGCTTCGCCACGGTCAACACCAACTACCGGTACGCCGCTGACGAACTCGTCTATCTCTGGGACAACGGCGACGTCACCACCGTTGTTTTCCACGGAACGTTTGTCGACCAAATCGAGGCCATCCGTGACCGCGTGCCACGCATCACGACATGGTTCTGGATCGACGACGAAACCGGACCATGCCCCGCCTGGGCAACGTCGTACGAAGCTGCAGCTGGCGGCGGCACCCACGACAACGTCTCGGGCGCGTGGGGCCGCTCCGGCGATCATCTGCTCCTCTTGTACACCGGCGGTACCACGGGTATGCCGAAGGGCGTCATGTGGCGCCAAGACGACTTATTCGGCGTGCTCGACGCCAACAATCGCATGCGACTTCCGCCCGAGCAGGACCTCGACGCTGTTGAAGCACGCGCTACCAAGCCCGGACCGCGCAACATGCCGGGGGCACCTCTGATGCATGGCACCGGCTTGTTCAATGCGATCAGCAACCTGATGGTCGGCGGCAGTATCACCACCACCGTGGGCCGAAGTTTCAACGCCGCGGAATTCCTCGATTCAGTCGAGCAGTACGAGATCAACTCAACGTCGATCGTCGGCGATGCGTTCGCCAAGCCGATTCTCAAGGCTCTCGAGGCCGAGCCCGATCGTTGGGATATCTCTTCGCTCCGCGTGATCGTGTCGTCCGGCGTGATGTGGTCGAAAGAGACCAAGGACGGCCTGCTCCGCCACAACGATCGGTTAATCATGGTCGACGCGCTCGGATCGAGTGAAGCAATCGGCATGGCGACGAACACGACGACCTCCGATTCGGTGAGCGACCCGAATCGTCAGACTGCTCAGTTCGAACTCGGACCCAACACCCGAGTCATCACCGATGACGGCAACGACGTCGTTCCCGGCTCGGGCGAGCGCGGCCGTGTGGCCCTCCGAGGCCGCACCCCGATCGGCTATTACAAGGACGAAGCCAAGTCTGCCGAAACCTTCGTGATCATCGGCGGCGAGCGCTATTCAATCCCGGGCGACTACGCCACGGTCGAAGTCGACGGCACCGTTGCGCTCCTCGGGCGCGGCAGCCAGTGCATCAACACCGGTGGCGAAAAGGTGTACCCAGAAGAAGTCGAAGAGTGCCTCAAGCGACATCCCGCCGTTGCCGACGCAGCAGTGGTGGGCCTGCCCGACGAGAAGTGGGGCGAGTCAATCACTGCGCTCATCGAGACTCACCCCGGCGCCACCGTCGACACACAAGAGCTGCGCGATCATGTCAAGGCCAACCTCGCGGCCTACAAGGCCCCGAAAGCCGTCTTCGAAATCGACACCGTCGGGCGAGCCAACAACGGCAAACTCGACTACCGCGCCCTCAAGCAGCGCGCCCTCGACCTCGCGGCCCAGTAGTTGCGGAACGGGTGGGGCCGATTGGCCACTCTTTCCAGAGTCTTGAAACGGGCCTGACCCGATACGCAACTCTGGTCGGTCGCGTAGCCTCATGATGATGGACCAACCGACGGCAGCCACCTTCCGGTGGACCGACTACGACGCAGTGCTCTTCGACCTTGACGGCGTCATCACACCAACCGCCGAAATTCACGAGCACGCGTGGGGCGAACTGTTTGCCGACTACGAATACACCGAGGCCGACTACCTCAAATACATCGACGGCAAGCCGCGCTACGACGGCGTCCGATCGTTTCTCGCATCGCGTGGCCTCACGCTCCCCGACGGCGACCCGTCTGACGATCCCGGAGCCAACACGGTTTGTGCAATGGGTAACCGCAAGAACGCACTCTTTAACGAAGTGCTCGAACGTGACGGCATCGCTCCGTATCCGGGTTCGGCGGCCACACTCGCGCTCCTGATCGAGGCATCGATCCCCGACGCCATTGTGTCGTCGTCGAAAAATGCCGTTCCGGTCCTCGAAGCTGCCGGGCTCAGCGAGCGATTTGACGTCGTGATCGACGGCATCGTCGCCACCGATCAAGGGCTCGCCGGTAAGCCCGCTCCCGACAGCTACCTGCTGGGCGCCGAACGCTTGGGCGTCGACCCGGCACGAACGGTGGTCGTCGAAGATGCCACCTCGGGTGTCGCGGCAGGCGCAGCCGGAAACTTCGCGGTGGTGATCGGAGTCGATCGAGGTGCCGGCCCGCAAGCGCTCCTCGACAACGGTGCGACGTTCGTTGTTGCCGACCTCGACGAACTACTGAATCGCTGAACTCACATGGCCACCCCGACTCCCTTTCCCGACTATCGATTCCCCGTCGACCCATGGCGGCTAACCGAACTCGAATACTGCGATGACGACCTCGGCCACACCGAGACGCTGTTCGCGGTCGGCAATGGCTACATCGGCATGCGCGCCAACCCGGAGGAAGGACGCAACGCTCACTCTCACGGCACGTACGTCAACGGATTCCACGAGACCTGGCAGATCAAGCACGCCGAGAACGCATACGGGTTCGCGACGACTGGTCAGACCATCGTTAACGCCCCCGATGCGAAGCTGATGAAGCTGTACGTCGATGACGAACCGCTCCTGCTCGAAAGTGCCGAGCTCATCGACTACGAGCGAACACTCGACTTTCGTACCGGCGAACTGACCCGCAACTTCGTCTGGCGCACCCCCGGCGGCAAACGAGTCCGCGTGGCTTCCACGCGCCTTGTCAGCTTGGAGCACCGCCATCTTGCAGCAATGACGTTCGAGGTCACTTTGCTCGACGACGCTGCACCAATCGTCATCTCCTCGCAGCTGATGAACCGGCAAGACGGCGAGGACGAGTATCACGTTCCAAATGCAGCGCTCGGCGAGGGCGACGGCACGACCGATCCGCGCCAGGCCAGTCAGTTCGCCGAACGCGTCCTCGAGCCAATGTTGAGCGAGCACGATGGCGACCAGACCGTCCTCGGCTACCGCTGCATCAACAGCGGGATGACGTTGGCAGTCGGTATGCATCATGTTGTTGACACCACGTGTGCTGTCGACATCCAGCACAGCACCGAAGACGATCTCGCCAAAACGGTGTTCACCGTCGAGGCACAGCCGGGCGACACAATCCGGATCACTAAGTTCGCGTCCTACCACTCCTCCACTGGTGTACCGGCAGAGGAACTCGCCGACCGTTGTCGACGAACCCTGCAGCGCGCCGCCGACGATGGTCTCGACCAGTTGCGTGCGGAACAGCAGTCGTGGCTCGCCGATTTCTGGGCTGCATCAGACATCGAACTGCGTGGCGATGATCGAGCGCAGCAGGCGCTGCGGTGGAACCTGTTCCAGCTCGCCCAGGCATCTGCTCGGACACACGAGCAGGGCATCGCCGCGAAGGCCGTTACCGCCGGCGGCTACGACGGGCACTACTTCTGGGACACCGAGGTGTACGTCGCACCGTTCCTCGCTTACACCAACCCGCAGGCCGCTCGGAAGGTCCTCCGCTTTCGGTGGAAGATGCTCGACGCCGCTCGGGCGCGGGCCAAAATGCTCAGCGAGAACGGTGCGCTCTATCCGTGGCGCACCATCAACGGCGAAGAGGCGTCGGCCTACTACGCCGCCGGCACGGCGCAATATCACATCAACGCCGCAGTGGTCTTTGCGCTCCGCCGCTACCTCGACGCAACGGGCGACATCGAGTTCCTTGCGCACGAGGGCGCCGAGATTCTCATCGAGACTGCACGGATGTGGGCCGACCTTGGCTTTTACAACACCAGCGGATCGGGCACCTTCCACATCCACCGGGTGACGGGCCCTGACGAGTACACGACCGTCGTCAACGACAACACCTACACGAACGTTATGGCGCGCTTTAACCTCCGCTACGCGGCGCGCACGGTGCGTTTCCTCGCCGAGTGGAATCCCGAAATGTTCGAACACGTACAGCGATCGACCGGGCTCGACGTCGGCGAGCTCGATGCGTGGGATGCAGCTGCCGACGCGATGCACATTCCATTCGACGACGAACTGGAGATCCACCCGCAAGACTCCGAGTTCCTCGACCTCGAGCCATGGGATTGGAAGGGCACACCACCCGAGAAGTACCCGCTGCTCCTGAACTTCCACCCGCTGGTGATCTATCGACACCGAGTCCTCAAACAAGCCGACGTTGTCCTCGCGATGTTCCTGCGCGGCGAGCATTTCTCAGAAGACCAGAAGCGTCGCAACTTCGATTACTACGACCCGATTACCACTGGAGACTCATCGCTGTCAGCGTGTGTGCAGGCGATCGTCGCGGCCAACGTCGGCTACGAAGAGCTCGCTGTTGACTACTTCAAGCAAGCCTTGTACCTCGACCTCCACGACTCCCACAACAACACCGCTGACGGCGTACACATCGCATCAGCCGGCGGCGTGTGGGCCGGCATCGTGTACGGCTTCGCCGGGTTGGTCGAACGTGGCGACTTCATCGAGTTCACCCCTCGTCTGCCAGCAGCGTGGGACGGCATCACTTTTCACCTGACGCGACACGGCTCAAAGGTCCGCGTCGATCTCGATCACGACGGTTGCACGCTCACGCTGGACGACGGGCTCGGCGTCCCGCTCCGTGTTGACGGCGAACGCGTCGTCGTCAGCGCCGACAACCCTGTCCGAATTGCGTCGCAGGTCAGCGCGTAGGCAGACCCACGAGTTTCATTCGATCAGTGCGCCGATCTCATAGAAGCGGCTGCCGTACCCCTCGCGGAGCACGAAGTCGGTGGCGGTCACGATCATCTCGTAGCGGTCGCCGGTATCTACATCGGTGATCTCGCACCGCATCTGATCGTCGACGAGCACGGTCGTCTCGCCTGGACAATTGACGTCTGACGGATCGATCGTCGTCCCGACCTCCCCGCCGAGCGCATCCGCCGCCTCTGCTTCGACAACCGACATCTCTGTGGCATCGATGATGTTCGTTGGCGAGACAAAGATCTTTTCGTCAGCCTCGACGAGGCCATCGAACATCACCACTGGGCCGCCTGCAGCGGCGGTGGCCTTGCAGGTGAAGGTCTCCCCCGGTTCGTTAGCAGCCGGTTCAGTGCACGTGACCCCGGTGTACTTCAAGCCGCTTTGCTCACTCAGCGGCCCCTCGATCAAATCGACGGCCGCATCAGCCGGTGATGTACCGGTCGAAAAGGAACAGCCGGCGACAAGGAGTGCTGCTGTCGTGCACAGGATTAGAGAGCGCTTCATCTGGACAGTCAAACACTCGGCCGCGATCCACGGGTGGATGAGGCCGACCACCGGCCGCCACATGGCACAAGGTTGGTTGACCTCGGTTACCCCTGGGTAATGTTGATTGCTATGACTGATCTTGGATTCGACGGCAAAGTAGCGATCATCACCGGCGCCGGTGGTGGCCTGGGTAGGCAGCACGCGCTGATGATGGCGGCACGTGGTGCGCTCATCGTCGTGAACGACCTCGGCGGTTCCGTCGACGGTTCCGGCAGCGACAAGGGCGCAGCGCAACTGGTCGTCGACGAGATCACCGCAGCCGGTGGCGACGCCGTTGCCAACACCGACTCGGTCGCCACGGCTGAGGGCGGCGAATCGATCGTCAAGTCCGCCGTCGACGCCTACGGCAAGGTGGACATCGTCATCAACAACGCGGGCATCCTCCGCGACAAATCGTTCCACAACATGACTCCCGACCTCGTCGACCCGGTCATCGACGTCCACCTCCGCGGCGCATTCAACGTCACCGGTCCAGCATGGAAGCTCATGCGCGAGCAGGGGTACGGCCGCATCGTGTCCACCTCGTCCGCTGCCGGCATCTTCGGCAACTTTGGCCAGGCCAACTACGGCGCTGCCAAAATGGGCCTCGTCGGCTTCACCAACGTGCTGGCCGTCGAAGGTGCGAAGTTCAACATCAAGGCAAACGCCATTGCGCCGCTCGCCTACACCCGCATGACCGAAGATCTGCTCGGTTCGCTCGGCGAGAAGCTGCAGCCCGAGCTTGTCTCGCCGCTCGTCACGTACCTCAGCCACGAGTCCTGCGAGTCAACCGGCCGCACGTACTCGGTCGGCGGCGGCCGCGTCGCCGAAGTGTTCATCGCCGAGTGCCAGGGCTACACATCCGATTCGCTCACGCCCGAAAGCCTGCGCGACAACTGGGAAACCGTCACCGACCAGACCGGCTACGAAGTGCCCGCCGCCATTGCTGAAGAGACAGCAATGTTCCTCAAGGCCCTCAAGTAAGAGTCTTCGCCGAGGGCGTGAGGTCGCTCCGCACCTGCTGCGCAGCGTCTCCCTCACGCCTTCGGCGCGTTCGGGGACCTGTTTCTGACATGCTGTACCGGTGAGCGACAACGATCTCCAGTTCGACGAACAACCCGGCGGCTCCGGACGCAACGGGCCAGGGCTCTTCTTGGTGCTGACAATTCTTGTCGCAGTAGTCACTGCGGCGTTTATCGCACAGAACCGCGAGCGAACCGCTATTGAGTTCCTGTTCTTCGACTTCAACAGTCGAACGTGGGTCGCCATCGCCATTTCGATCGGTCTCGGTGTGCTGCTCGACCGGCTCTTCCTCGCCTGGTGGCGGCGCGCTCGCAAGCGCAAGCACGAGCGCTGACCATCGCCCATCAGTGGCGATCACGATTGGCCTCGATCGCTCCGCGCCGACGATGATGGCGCCGTGCGGATCGAATCATCAGACGGTATTCAGGTAGCGGTTCACGAGTTTGGCGGCACCGGCCGGCCGCTGCTTTGGTCCCACGCAACCGGCTTCCACGCACATTGCTACGAGCCAATCGCCCGCCTACTCGGCGCCGATTTCACGTCCTTCGGCCTCGATCATCGCGGTCACGGCATGACCGCCATGCCGCACGACTGGCAGGTCGACTGGTTCAAGTACGGCGATGACGCTCGCGTCGCAGCCGAGGCAATCGCACCTGACGGCGGCCTGGTCGCGTTCGGTCACTCGATGGGAGGCGCCTCGCTCGTGATGGCAGCTCACGCCAACCCTGGCCTCTTCGAGACGCTGGTCGTGTTCGAGCCGATCATTTTCCCCGCTCCCGATGTCGGCCCCAAGGGTGAGCCCACGCCCATGATCGCCGCTGCCCGCAATCGCCGGTCGACGTTCGACTCATATGAAGCCGCGATCGAGCGGTACGCATCGAAGCCACCGATGCAGTTCTTCGACGCCGATATCCTTCGGGCTTACGTCGAGCACGGCTTTGCCCCGATTGCGGAAGGTAACGGGGTCGAGTTGCGCTGCTCCCCCGAGCACGAAGCACGCACTTTCGAAACAGGAGGGACGCATGGCTTCTGGGACCTGCTCCCCGAAGTCGAGACCAAAGTCATCGTCGTGTCGGGCAAGGTTGAGACGGAGCGCTCCCCCGCCGGGATCGCCGCCAGTGTCGCCGACCGCCTCCCGAACGGCTCGTACATCGAACTGACTGACGGCAACCACCTCACGCCGTTCATCGCCCCCGACGTCATCGCTGACCTGCTGCGCGACACCCTCGGCTTACGGCGATCCGGCTGTGACAGGCAATCTGTAGGGTGAGAGACATGTCAGAAGCTGCCGTCGCGCCGGCCTATCCGGTGCCGATGACACTCTCGCCGTCGCGGGTTTCTTCGTTCACGTCGTGCCCGATGCAGTTCCGGTTCTCGAGCATCCAGAAGCTGCCGGAACCGCCCGGCGTCGCCACCACCAAAGGCACCGTCGTGCACCGCGCGCTGGAGTTGCTGTTCGTTCGCTCGGCGGCGGATCGCACACCTGCCTCCCTCGCTCTCGACCTGGCCACAGCGCTCGACGAATACGCCACACATCCCGACTACGTGGGCCTCCAACTCGATGCAACTGGCGCCGCGTCTTTCCGTCGCGAGTGCGAATCGCTGATCGAGAAGTACTTCGACATGGAAGACCCGAGCACCATTCGTGAGATCGGCCTCGAGCTCTGGATGACTGCCGACATCGGCAACCTGCAACTCCGCGGAATCATCGACCGACTCGAGCTCGACGAGCACGGTGGGCTGGTTGTCACCGACTACAAAACCGGTCGAGCACCGTCGGGTCGATACGAGCAGAAGAGCCTCGCAGGGGTTCACTTTTACGCCTTCCTCTGCGAGCAAGTCTTTGGCGTCGTTCCGTCGAAGATCCGCCTGATGTACCTCAAGACCGGCGAGACGATCGAAACCACGCCGTCTACACAATCGGTCAAGTTCATCACAACCCGAACCAAGGCGGTGTGGGCGGCAGTCGAACGTGCATGCACCACCGGCGACTTCCGCCCCAACAAAAGCAACCTCTGCAACTGGTGCTCGTTTCAGAAGTGGTGCCCTGAATTCAATGGCGACCCCGCACTGGCAGAAACCGAGGCCCGAGCCGCTTACGAGGCGTTACTCACACCAACACCGGTCAGCGTCGAATCCTGATGGCTACGGCCGACACAGCCCCGGATTCGATTGCCCCGGGTTCGACTGCCGACGCGCCGATCGACGGCGTTCCCGGCCAGGGAGCGTTCGGCCCCGCCGTCGACGCTTTCGATCAACGCATCGACACGCTCCTCGAACAGGTCCGCGGAAATCCGATCGCCGACAAGGTCTTCACCACTGCCAGCCACGTCGGTGAGTTCAGCCTCATCTGGCATGCAATCAGTATCACCCGTGGTCTCGTCAAGGGCCGCCGAGACCAGGTGGTCGTGCTTGCCGTTCTGATCGGCGCTGAGAGCCTCATTGTCAACCAGGGCGTCAAGCGTCTGTTCAAGCGCACGCGTCCGACCACCGATGGCGACGACCGGTTAAAGGTTCGCAAGCCGATCACTTCGTCGTTCCCATCTGGGCATTCCAGTGCCGCCACCTTCGCCGCCACAATGCTGACCGCATGGGATGGCAAACGGCTGGGCACCGTGTGGTTCGCCCTTGCCGGCATTGTCGGCACCAGCCGCGCCTATGTGCGGATACATCACGCGTCTGACGTCGTCGGCGGCCTCGTCGTAGGCCGCATTCTCGGCCTCGTCGGCCGCCGCATCGCCCGACGCCTCCTCCCCGCCTGACACTCCCGCGCGGCCCGGGACTTCTCCCCCGCCTGACAGAAGCGCGATGAAGCCCGAGAGCACTCAGTGGGCTTGGCGCTCATTGCTCGGGCAGAGCGCTGCGTTTGCTCGCATATCCTGAGTGATAATGAGTGACATCGCGTACGACAACAAGATGAGCGACGCTGAGGGCCTGATGTGGCGGCTGGAGAAAGACCCGCATCTCTCGTCGACGTTCGCGTCGGTGACGATCCTCGACCGTAAGCCTGACTTCGACTTGCTGCGCGAACGCCTGATCCGCGCCAGCCATCGCATGCCACGCCTGCGCCAACGAGTGCACACCGCACCGGGCAACGTGAGCGCGCCGACCTGGGTCGAGGATTCCGATTTCGACATCAATCTGCACGTGCGACGCGTCGCCCTTCCCAAGCCCGGCACCGAACGGCAGCTCTTCGACCTTGCGACGCTGCTGTGTGCTGACCCGTTCGACCGCACCCGCCCGCTGTGGCAGTTCACCGTCGTCGAAGGGCTCAAGGGCAACCGGGCCGCGCTCATCCAGAAGCTCCACCACACCATCGCCGACGGTGAAAGCGGCGTAAAGCTGTCGCTCGAGTTCCTCGACTTCGAGCGCGATGCCATCCAGCCGGAACCGCTCACACCTGACGAGATCGCGGCCGCCGCCGAGGACGACCGCGACGACGACACCAAGGCTGCTGATGCCGTCCGAGAGGTCCTCGCCGCATCAATGCGGCTCCCGCTGGGCATCCTCAAACAAGTGAAGGAGTTGCTCTCTGACCCGTCACAGATCCCCGACGCCAGCAGCGCTGCAGCCAGAACGTTGCGCGGCATCGTCAACCAGTTGGGCGACACCGACCCCGCTCGTTCGCCTCTGTGGACGCAACGCTCGACGCGTCGCACCCTCGAACATTCGGTGGCACCGTTTGACGCGACGAAAGCTGCGGCCAAGCGGCTAGGAGGCACACTGAACACCGCGTTTTTAACGATTGCGACCGATGCAGCAAGCGCCTATCACATCGAGCAGGGCAGTCCCGTTGAGGCGCTCCGGGCATCGATGGCAATCAGCACGCGCACCGAGTCCTCTGGCGCCAATGCATTTTCGCTCGTCCGGATGCTCGTCCCAACCGGCGAAATGTCGCTGGACGAACGATTCCACGAAATCGACCAAGCCGCAACAGCTGCTGTCAGCGCCACGGGCGGCGCCAACCTCGACTCGATGGCAGCGGTGGCCACAGGCCTACCAACGTCGCTACTGACCCGAATGGCTCGCCAGCAGTCGCAGACCGTCGACTTCGCCACATCAAACGTGCGCGGCGCGCCGATGCCGTTGTTCGTGGCCGGCGCCCAGCTGTTGCACAATATTCCGGTCGGCCCGCTGAGCGGCGTGGCGTTTAACTTGACGCTGCTCAGTTACCACGGCAACTTGGACATGGGCTTGAACATCGACTCGGCAGCAATCGATGATCCTGGATTGCTTAAGCGATGCCTCGACGACGCAATCTCGCGTTTTACGAAACTCTCGAAAAAGTAGGCCCTCGACGAGGGCGAACTCGTCAGACGGTTTCGCTGGTGACCGGTTCGATCGTCTCGATAACCACGGACGGCTTTTCGGCCTCAGTGGTCAACAGTGTGCGGACGTCAAGTAGGAGGTCGGCGACCTCACCACTGGAGACGAGCTCACGCTGCATCATCCTGGCGAGCGCGCCGTCGATAACACCGACAGCCTCGTTGATCACTGCGTCGTTGGCGTTGCGCTGATCAGTCATTACCTGACACGGTACCTGGCGATTGGACACCGAGCGTGCACCTGCTCCGAGTTCAGAAACCTGTCACACAACCGAAGCAGTGCCGACATTGGCTCGGTGGACCTGTTCGCACGGGATCGTCGCCGACACCAGCGTCGGGCCTACGATGCCGTGCCATGGATCTGCAGGGCAAAAATGTCGTCGTCACGGGTGCTGGCCGGGGTATCGGAGAGGCACTCGCACGCGAGTTCCACGCACGTGGGGCCCGGGTTGCAGTCGCCGATCTCCGTGGCGCTGACGCTGTGGCGGCCTCCCTCGATGGCGCCATCGCCTTCGAGGCAGACGTCAGCACCGAGGCCGGCAACAAAGCCCTCGTCGAAGGAGCAATCGAGGCCATGGGCCACGTCGATTTATTCTTTGCCAACGCCGGTGTCGGCAACGGGAGCGATGTACTCGCCACGCCGGAAGACGACTGGGAGTTGGCGATGAACGTCAACGTCCACGCACACCGTTGGGCAACTCGCTACTTGCTCCCCGACTGGCTTGAACGCGGCGAAGGATACTTCTGCTCGACCGCATCGGCAGCCGGCCTGCTGGCCCAGATCGGCTCCGGTCCGTACACGGTGTCGAAGCGTGCCGCTGTCGCTTTCGCCGAGTACATGGCAATTACCTATGGCGACCGCGGCATCAAGGTCACCTGTCTCTGCCCGCAGGGCGTCAACACGGCCATGCTCCATGCCGGAGACGATGCCGTATCTGGTGGCAACGTCGTGAAGGCCGCTGGCGTTGTCCTGGAGCCCGCCGACGTCGCCGTGCAGGTCGCCGACACGATCGAGAATGAAACGTTCTTCGTCCTCCCGCACCCAGAAGTTGCCGGCTACATGCAGATGAAGGCTGCCAGCCCCGACCGCTGGTTGGGTGGCATGCGTAAGTTGCAGCGGACCGTCATGGGCGGCTGACTGCTTCACCCCAGTAACCACTGCCACGTTCGACCACGATGCAACGTTCGCCTGCCGCTCTCGCCCGTTTGGGCCTGCGACTCGGCGAACCGATCCGTTTTCAGCTGAACAACAAGGGCCGCTGGATCGTCGGCAAAGTCGAGGGCATCGAAGACGACGGCAGCATTCAATTACGCGACCCCGACGGCGCGACCCGATCGCTACGCGCTGAGGTCCTCGAGATTCGACGACCAGGTTCGCGGGGTCGCCTGCGATGGTGCATCGTCAGTGATGTCGCCGTCACCTGGGAACAGCTCGAGATGTTCGAGAAGCCGCCCGCGGTCGATGCGCCAGTCGGCAAGCACATCAAGATCCGGCGCGACCGTCCGACGCTGTTCGACGACATCTAGTTCCTTGTCAAGACAACGTTTGGATGGTCTGCGACGTCCTCCAATCCGGCGGCAGGGATACCCGCTAGCCAGAAATACTGGGCGGGCGTGGTGCGCGAAACGTGAGGATCCCGAGTGGATCGATGCGGGATGACCCGCTGCTATCGAGCGCTTCCACTCCGAACGATCGCCGTCGGAGTTGTCCAAGGCATTAACGGTCAACGTCGAGCGTGAGGGTGCGACTGTGAATGTGTGCAAGCACGCGATCGGGGTCATCAGGCGTGATGGCGAGTTGGATTCTGCGACCGAGGTCGAGCGAAAGGCCGTGAGACTTGGTGGAGCGTTTGCGATCCCAGTGGAAGAAAAGACGTGGTCGAAGTGGGCCGATGCCAACAAGTTGGTGCCGGCCGGTGCCGAAGCCGAGCTGGATTATCTCAGCATGATCGATGTCGTCGTATCGGATCGTTCGAGGTCGGCCGGGGAGGTAGTAGTTCTTCACGGTTACCCCTCTCTCATCGAGGGTGACTGCGTCGTCGTCATAGGTTGCCATCGCTGGCTCCGTTCTTGATGCGGGTGTGGCTTGCCACCCAGTCGGTGAGGAGCGCTGTGACTCGCTCATCGAGTGGGTGGCGTGCCTGTTTCTTGTACGTGCGGACAGAGGCGGTTCCGGGTTCGGTTCTCAAGAGATGGGTCACGTCGTCGACGAGATGACCGGTGAACGGCGTCGGGACGGCGTGCTCCATGAGCGCGACGTCGGCAGGGTTGACCTGGATGTCTTTCGTGCCGGTGATCGCCAGCACTGGCACCGCCGCCTGGCCGAGAGCAGCTACCGGTTCGAACGACATGAATTCGCGGAACCACTTGGCGTTGAGCTTCACGAACTGGATACGGATCACGTCGTCGGTGGATGACTCAATCTGGTCGAGCCGTTTCGTCTGAGTTCGAACGAGGTCCTGCCGGAGCAGCTTCATGAGCAACTTGACAGGCTTTGGCAGTGTTGGCGCGACCTGTTGGGCCTGCCACCTGAGTACGTCTTTGCCGTTGGTGGCTGCGCCGGCAAGCAGGGCAACGCCGGCGAGCTGTTGGTCCGCGGCAAGGGCGGACGCGATGAGCGCTCCCTCACTGTGGCCGATGACGACGACCTCGTCTGCGTCGACCTCCGGTCGGGCTCGGAGCGCTTCGAGCGCAGCTCGAGCGTCACTAATGTTGTCATTGAAGCCGGTGGCGAGGTAGTCCCCACCGCTCTGACCGACGCCTCGCTTGTCGTAGCGAAGTGAAGTGATGCCGTTTGCGGCGAGGTCGGTTGCGATCTGGCCCATGACGTTGATGGGCAGCCGCTTGGCGTTCGAGTTGCGGTCGACAGGTCCCGATCCGCTGATCAGAAGCGCCGCTGGCCCGGGGAGCGTGCTGCCCGCATTCAGCGTTCCCTCAAGTGCGAGGCCGCTCGAAGAAATGGAAATTGTTGATTCGGTCACGGTCGTTGTCCTCCGCTGCAGGGCAAACTATTCTCAGAAATGCGAATGTTATCAAAGATGAGAAACATTGCACCAAGAGAGCTGAGACACGATGATCGAAACTCGAGATCTGCTGCTTCATCCGATCCGGCTGCGCATTGTGCAGGCCCTTGTCGGCGATCCGATGACTCCGTTACAACTCAAGGATCGACTCGGAGACGTGCCGCAAGCAACGCTCTACCGACACATCAACCGACTGGCCGATGGCGGGTTGCTGGAGGTTGTTTGCGAGCGGCCGATTCGGGGCGGCATCGAGCGCACCTATCGCGTGGTCACCTCGTCAGTCGTGCTTGGAGACGTCGAACTGGAGTCGGCGACTACCGATGAGCACTTCCGCTACTTCGCGACATTCGTCGGCACCCTCCTCGCAGACTTTGCCTCCTATCTCAAATCCGGCGCGCCGACCCTGAGCGAGGACCGCGTGGGCTACCGGCAAGTTCCGCTCTGGCTCACCGACCAAGAGTTCGATGCACTCGCCGAGAGCATGGCGACCGCGGTCCAGGTGCACGTCGACAACTCGCCCGCGCCGCGGAGACGACGACGCCTCCTCAGCACGATTGTGATGCCCGACGACCGCACCTGAGGGCGAGGCCCTGCTCAGACAAACCTTCCGGGTCGCCATAACGAGGCCAAGCCGTTCAGAGCAACGATCACGTCTGGCGTGCCCCGATGCAAGTGAATAGGCAGGAGTACTGCGCGGGCGGTCCGATTGTGGGATATCGATGGTCGCTCGGTGGGCTCGGCCAGTGCGATGGGGCGAGCTTCGTGGCTCAGTGAGTGGCGTTCTTGGGCGCCGTGTTCAGAGCTTGAAGATTGTGAGGTAGGTGGCGTCGGTGACCGCTTCGAAGGATTCGTGTGTCGATCCGGCTTGGGCGCCATACCCGTCGCCGACGTTGAGTATTGCGCCGTTGTGTTTCACGACTCCTTCCAGGATGTAGGAGAACTCGGCGTGTTCGTGTTCGTGGGGTGTTCCGGTGTAGCCGGCTCGAGCTTTGATGAGCACTTGGTGGTAGCCGTCGGCAACTGCGACGATCCGTGCTGTGGCGTTGTTGCCCTCTCCCCATGGCATCCATTCGGCCTCAGCCGCGAGTCCAAGATCCCAGCCGTTGTAGTCGATCATTGGTGCCCCAGTGTTGTTTCGTAGCGTTGGCGGGCGTCGACCCAGCTCGGCTTGCTGGTGGATTGGTCGGCGGCGTTCCAGGTATGGAAGTGCGAGCCAGCCATCCGGTCGCGGTACTTGACCATGACGGCGCGGTGAGCCGCTGAGCGCATGAACTCGCCAATGGCCGCCTCGTCGTTCCAGGCCGAGAGCGTCCAAAACGTTCGACGGAGCGGTTGCGCTCTGAGGGAGAGTCCGCCGGCGCCGGGTGTCCGCAGAGCGATGCGACGAATTCGTAGTGCCGCGATCAGAAACCCGGGAACGTCACGTGTTCGAGCGAGCTCAAGGCGTGAGATCTGGACGAGTACGGCAGCCTGTGGTTGGTTGTTTGGCGAGGTCCACGGAATGGTCAACATGTTCATGTCTCCTTGATCGTTGGGAGTCCGGCGAGGTCGACCTGGAAGACCGAAAGGAACTGGTCGAGGTCGTCGGTGTTGGTCGCGATCGGCAGCGAGCCCTGGATCCAGAGCGACGCAATACCGTGCACGCCGGCCCAGAGAACACCGGTCAGGACGGCGGTTTCGATCCCTGCCTGCCATCCGGCCGCCTGCGCTGCAGCGGTAAGCGCAGCGAGTTGATCAAAAGCAGCGAGCGATGCCCGTAGGTAGTCGGCGTCGGTCCTGTCCAGACGTTCGGGGCGAAACATCAGCTCGTACGGTCCCGGGTTGGCGATCGCGAACTCGACGTAACCCTTGCCCGCAGCTCGCAGCCGTCCAAGCGGATCAGCTTCAACTGAATCGACGTGTTTCGAAACCGTCGCGACGAGTTCGTCGAACGCCTCAGCGGTCACCGCCGACAGCATCGAGGACAGACCCGAAAAGTGACGCAACGGGGCGCCATGAGACATCTCGACCGCTCGTGCGACCTGACGCAAGGTGAGACCCTCGAGCCCGTGGGCATCGAGATGCGCCCTCGCAGCTGCAACAAGTTCTTGGCGCGTCTCGTTCATGTAGACAGTGTATACAAAAACTGTAGACGATGTCTACTGGTAGCCGAACGTCATCAAATGACGTCCCCGATCCGACAAGACGGTCAGCTTGCGGGACCTTCCGATGCGCGACCGAAGCGGCTCACGTTCTCGCGTGGGTAGCAGAGCGCCGACCTGCCGATACGGGCGGTTAGGTGTAATGACCGGAGACGTTGTCCCTGGCGCGATGGGATTGTTTGGCCCCCGTTACAACCCAGTCCAGGTGTCGCCGGCGAAGCAACAGTGAGTGCCGTTTGCAACCAACCATGGGAGGTGACCCCAACTACTCGCGTGCAGAATCATTCCGACGTACTGTTAGCGACCGCCGCTGACGTTGATGGTCGTCGCGGTGATGTATGACGCAGCGTCCGAGGCCAACCAGAGGATCGTTTCGGCGACCTCCTCGGGTTGCCCGCCTCGACGCATCGGCACACCGCCGGCCACCCGATTGACACGGCCTGGTTCACCGCCGCTGGCGTGAATGTCGGTGTAAACGACACCGGGACGAACCGCATTGACGCGTATTCCCTCCTCGGCCACTTCCTTGCCGAGCCCCATCGTCATCGTGTCGATCGCTGCCTTCGAAGCGGCGTAGTCGACGTATTCGCCAGGGCTTCCGAGATACGACGCTGCCGACGACACGTTGACGATCGAACCTCCTGCGCCACCGTGTCGTGTCGACATGCGCTGCACTGCTTCACGGGCACAGATGAACGAGCCGATCACGTTGACGTCGAACATTTCGCGCCACCGCTCGACCGACATCTCGTCGAAGCGAACCTGATCCTGCACTATTCCTGCGTTATTCACGAGGCAACCAATCGGCCCAAGTTCGCCCACGACCTTCTCAAACATCGCGATTACGTCGGCTTCGGACTCGACCAGGGCCTGCACCGCGACCGCTGCGGCCCCGGCGTCCCGACACGCACTGACGACTTCGTCAGCGGCATCACGGTTCGAGGCGTAGTTCACGGCGACGTCGTAGCCGGCTGCAGCGGCGAGTCGGCAAGTCGCCGCTCCAATCCCTCGACTCCCACCCGTCACGAGCATGACTGGCCGCGTCATGACTCAGAAATCCACTGCTGGATGATTCGCCCAGCGATCGAGATGGTCGGCGGAATCATCGGAAGGTTGTCCTTGCGATACCAATTGGCATCCATGATCTCGCCCTCTTCGCAGACGATCTCGCCGCCGGTGTAGTTCACGCGGAAGCCGACCATCAGGCTGTGCGGGAACGGCCATGGTTGGCTACCGACGTAACGAACGTCGTCGACGTCGACACCGACCTCTTCCTTCACCTCGCGGATGACTGCACCCTCGAGGTCCTCTCCTGGCTCGACGAAGCCGGCGAGACACGAGTACATCGGCATCGGGAAGCGAACGCCGCGCGCCAGCAGCGCTTCCTGGTCGGGGCCCGGCGCACCACGTGTGATCAGCGTGATCATTGCCGGGGCGACGCGCGGGTAGACGACCAGTTCGCACGCCGGACACTTCAGACCGCGCTCCCCCGCGGACGGCTCGGTTGCTGTGGCACAGCGACCACAGAAGCGATGCGTGCGCGCCCACTCGGCGGTCTGTACGGCGCGGCCAGCAGCCAGCCACTCGCCTTCCGACGCGACACCGAAGTACTTGTACAGGTCCATCGCCGCGCCGTACGACGGGTCGCCGGCTTCAGCAGGAACATCGACAGCCCACCACCCGGCACCGCCAACGATGCCGATGAAGTAGTGACCCCAGCTCTCGGCCCCCGAATCATCGGACGGCCGGTCGTCGACGAAGACTGTGCTCCCGATCACATGGACGTAGCGACGCTCCCCTTCGAACCCGTCTGGCACATCGTTCAGCGGGTCGTACAGCGCAGCGGTGTTCATCGACACCAGGTTCAGTTCCATACTCATCGCTGCCATCTGTACCACGAACGAGCCCCACTCGACGCAGGCACGCGTACGATCGCGACATGGCCGACTCCTCGTCACCCACGCCCGCGACTGCTCCTGCGCTTCATCCCGACCTCGCCGACGTGGCCGTGCTGCTCGGCACCTGGGAGGGCACCGGGCGAGGCGAGTATCCAACGATCGCGTCGTTCGAGTACTCCGAATCGATCACGTTCGGCCATGTTGGCAAACCATTTCTGGCATACCAGCAGCGAACTCGAGCGACCGAAGACGGCCGACCACTCCATGCCGAATCCGGCTACTGGCGGTTCCCCGAACGTGGACTCGCCGAAGTCGTCCTCGCACACCCGACCGGCATCACGGAAATTCTCGAGGGGTTCGCCGCTCCGAATATGCCGGGAAGCGACACCTTCATGATCGACCTCCGATCCACAACTATCAGCGGTTCCTCATCAGCAAAGTCAGTCACCCAGACCGAGCGCACCTTCGAGATCACCGGCGACACGCTTCGCTACACGTTCCGCATGGCCGCCGTCGGACTGCCGATCCAACACCACCTCGCCGCCGAACTCCACCGCGTCAGCTGACCTGGCCTTCACCTTCAACCCTGTCGCACATGAACTTGTCACACTTTGGTCAGACCTCGGCGTGACAAAACCGTCACACGTTGGTCTGACCACGGTGTGACAGTGGCGGCCGGGCTACAGCCGACACGCGCCAATTTTCTACGATGTCGGCATGACCCGCTCTGGAAATTCCGTCGTGATTGTCGATGCCGTCCGCACCCCCATCGGGAAGCGCAACGGCGGCCTGTCCACGATGCATCCGGGCGAGACCCTCGGGCTCGTCCAGAAGGCCTTGATCGAGCGCACCGGCATCGACCCGGCCCTCGTTGAGCAGGTCATCGGCGGCGTCGTGAGCCAGGTCGGCGAGCAGGCGTTCAACCTGACCCGCACCGCCTGGCTCGGTGCTGGCCTCCCGCTCACCACCGCAGCGACAACTGTCGACACCCAGTGTGGTTCCAGCCAGCAGGCCACCGGCCTCGCTGCATCGCTCATCGGTTCCGGCGTCGTCGACATCGCGATGGCCTGCGGCGTCGAGGCAATGAGTCGCGTCCCGATCGGCGCGAGCGGCTCCAAGAAGCTCGGCCTTGGCGTTCCGATCCCGCCGCCGTACTTCGACCAGTACGAGATGACCTCGCAATTCGAAGGCGCCGAGCGCATCGCCGACAAGTGGGGCATCACCCGCGAAGACACCGACGCGTTCGGTCTCGCTTCTCAGCAGCGTGCCATCCAAGCGTGGGAAGAAGACCGCTTTGCCGGGCAGTACATCACCGTCGAGGCCCCTGATGTCGATGAAGAGGGCAACCCGACAGGGACCACCCACATCGTGGCCCGCGACGAGGGCCTCCGGGAGACCTCGATCGAGAAGCTCGCAACGCTCAAGCCGGTGGGCCGCCCCGATGGCGTCCACACCGCCGGCAACGCATCACAGATCTCCGACGGCGCCGCTGCCATCCTGATGATGACTGAAGAGAAAGCGGCGGAACTCGGGCTCACGCCGAAGGCACGCATTGTCGACACCTGCCTGGTCGGCACTGACCCCGAACTGATGCTCACCGGGCCGATCGATGCAACACAGCGCCTCCTCGCTCGCAACGGCCTGACAATCGACGACATCGACGTCTTTGAGATCAACGAAGCCTTTGCCTCCGTCGTGCTCGCCTGGGCAAAAGAGACCGGCGCCGACCTCGCCAAGACCAACCCCAACGGTGGCGCCATCGCACTCGGCCATCCCCTCGGCGGCACCGGCGCGTTCCTGCTGACCAAAGCGATCTACGAGTTGGAGCGGACAGGCGGAAAGTACGGCCTCATCTCCATGTGCTGCGGCGGCGGCCTGGGCACCGGCACCCTCATCGAGAGAGTCTGACGACTGACTCATTGATTGAGTGCGATCGGCTGGCATCTTCTGACGATTTCGGTCGTGTCGAGCCTTCACGGAGAATGGTCGTAGCGTTCCACGCGTGACGGACCCGAACTCCTCTGATTGGCTACATCTGCTTCCGAAGGTGGAGTTGCATTGTCATCTCGAAGGGTCGATGTCTCCTTCCACGGTGAAGGCGCTGGCAGCCGAACATGACGCTGACTTTTCGGGGGTGTGGGACGGGGCAGTTCCTGACGCATTCTCGTTCCAGGATTTTCCAGACTTCGGGCGGCAGTACCTCTTTGGCCTGCGACTGCTGAGAGGCAACGGCGCGCTGGTCACCGCGATCGACGACCTGGCCGAGACCCTGGCGGGGCAAAACGTTCGGCACGCTGAGCTGACCACCACTGCATACAGCCACTTCCATGGCGGCATGTCACCGGAGCACTACCGAGAAGAGCTCAATGAAGGGCGACGACTCGCGGCGGCGCGCGGCGTCTCGATCGGCTGGGTCGTCGACATCCCCCGCGACCTCGAGATGCCCGACTCCACCGACACGATTGACTTCCTCGAAGGCTCGATCCTCCCCGACGGCATCGTCGGAATCGGACTGGGCGGCTACGAAGTCGGCTTCCCAGCGGCCCCGTACACCGAACACTTCCGCCGGGGTCGAGCGCTCGGACTCGCCTCGCTCCCCCACGCCGGCGAAACCGAAGGCGCCGACAGCGTGCGTCAGGCCATCGACGATCTCGGCGCTGTCCGTATCGGTCACGGCGTCAGAGCCCTCGAAGACCCCGAACTGGTCAAACGCATCGCCGACGCCGGAATCTTCTGCGAGGTGTGCCCCACCAGTAACTTGCTGCTGGGCGTCGTCGACAACCTGAAAAACCATCCGTTCCGAGCGCTCCGCGACGCCGGCGTGAAGGTGTGCCTGAACACCGATGACCCGGGCTGGTTCGACACAGACCTCTTCACCGAGTTGGAGATCGGCACCAACATTTTCGGGCTCTCACCCGCCGACCACGTGCAACTCCAACTCGATGCAATCGACGCATCGTTCGCTTCCAATGACGTCAAAGCCGCAGTGCGCGCCGAACTGAACACCCTCTAGAACCCGGCGCCACGCAACGTTTGCCATCATCAATCAGGCACTTCGGGGAAGAGGTCTCAGCGGTCATTCGCGAATGAGTTGCTCTCCCTCATCAGGAATCGCTGAGCACTGACGAGATGAGACCGGCCAAGCGAGACGCTCTAATCGGTGAGGCCCGCGTAAAGTGATTGGCGGAGGCGGAGGACGGCGGACGTCGGACCGGTTGCAGCGCGGTACGGTGCCCGATGGCGTTCGCGAAACGATTCCAGATCGAGCTTCTACCTGACGTGTCGTGGGCGGAGCTGAGGCGGCGAGCAAGGCACGTCGAAGAACTCGGCTACGACATCGTCACGACGGCCGATCAATTCGTGGACTGGAAGAACCCCGAGACCCCGTGGTTCGACGTGTGGGCCACGCTTGCGGCGTTAGCCGAAGCTACCGATCGGATCCGGCTCGCCCCGTACGTGGCTCAGATCCCGATGCGCGATCCAGCCACCTTTGCCCGTTCCGTCCTCACTGTGGACCACATCTCTGGCGGGCGCATTGAGGCCGGACTCGGGTTGGGCCTGACGGTCGATCCCGGGTACGGGATGATCGGAGTGGAGAACTGGGACAATCCGCAGCGGGCTGCGCGCTTCGGTGAGTACATCCGTGTGGTCGATGAGCTGCTTCGCACGTCGAGATGCAGTTTCAGTGGCGAGTTTTATTCCGTTGAGCAGGCGGCTGTGCACGAGTCTGTACAAGACCCCCGACCGCCGATAACTGTTGCTGCGATGGGTCCGCGGATGATGCGCTACGCCGCGGCGCACGCCGACACGTGGAGCACCATGAGCTTCAGTGCTGGGGCTGAGGCGCTCCTCGCGGACGCCGCAGCCTTGCGGTCAAAGATGGCAGCTGCTTGTGCGGCCGAGGGTCGTGATCCTGCCACGATCCGCCATTCGTTTCTCCTCTTTGATGCTGACGCCAGGGAGAGCGGCGGCCACCTCTTCTACTGGGACTCCGCGGCGGTGTTCGAGGACATTGCCGGTCGCCTCTTCGAAATCGGCTACGACGAAATCGGCCTCTATTACCCAATCGACGCCCAACGCGACGCGATGGAAGACGCTTCCGTCAACGCGATACCCCGTTTGCGGGCCTGACGAAGCGTGCGACGCCGCCACACCCACGTTTGCGTCGAGAAATTCGTTGGCATCCGCCCAAGAACTTCGACGCAAACGTTGAATGAGGCGAGCGCGGATAGACAGAGCTGATGGGGATGCAGTTGCGAGCCGGGGGAATAGCCCTGACTGCAGCGATGCTCAGCGCCTGTGTCCAATCCGAGGCAGCGAGCGTCGAACCGATCACCACCATCTCCGTACCAGGCAGCCTCTCCGCCAACGCCGTCATCGACTACGTGATTGACGGCGACACTGTCGACGTGATCATCGACGGACGGGAGGAACGCATCAGGCTCATCGGGATCGACACCCCAGAAACGAAGAAGCGCAACTCGCCGATCGAGTGCTTCGGGCCAGAGGCCAGCGCGTTTACCGAACTGTTACTGCCGGTCGGCACACCGGTGTACATCGAACGGGACATCGTCAACCGAGACGATTACGGACGCATCCTCGGTTACGTCTACCGGGCCGACGACGGCATCTTCGTCAACTACGAGTTGATGCGACAAGGCTTCGCACAACCCATGTCGATCCCACCCAACGACGCGTTTGCCGAACTCTTCGCCGACGCCGCCCGAGCTGCCGAGGCCGACAGCGCCGGCATCTGGGCCGCCTGCAGCGAGTGAGGCGTTAACGTGCGTTCCGTGGCCCACGTGAAATCGCTCGCCGAACGCCTCGGGCATTCCGCTGACGCCCGACTCGTCATCCTTTCCTGTGATGACCTCGGAGCCAGCCATGCCTCGAACGTCGGCGTCTTCGAAGCAATCCATACCGGTGCCGCCACGTGCGCATCACTGATGGTCCCCGCTCCGTGGGCGCAACACGCTGCGAACAACGTATTGCCTGACGACGACATCGGCGTGCACCTGACACTCAACGCCGAGCACAGCTGTTACCGATGGGGCCCGATCACGCACTCACCGTCGCTGCTGTCAGGTGAAGGTGGCTTCCCTCGCTCGCTTGCCGACCTGTGGGAGCACGCCGATCAGGCCGAGGTGATTCGCGAACTTCGCGCCCAGATCGAGCGCGCAATGGCGTGGGGCGTCGATGTCACCCATCTCGCACCGCACCTGTCAGCCATCACGCTGCGGCCCGAGTTCTTCGATGTCTACCTCGAACTCGCGCACGATTACCGGCTCCCAATCCGGTTGCCGTCGACGGTCAGCGCCGAACAGGCCGGCTTTCCATTCCGTCAACTGGCTGCCGATGAAGGCGTGATCTTTCCCGATCACTTTGACAACGACTGGCGTGCCGGCAGCCGCGATCGCGTGTACGACGCCGTTGCATCATTGCAACCGGGCGTCACCGAGATTCATATCCAGCCGGCTATCGACACACCCGAGGTCCGAGCGTTCGGCGGCCAAGATGCTGACGGGTGGATTGCCGACCTCGCACTTGTCACCAGCCACGAACTGCGCAGTGCACTTGCCGATTCAGGCGCCGTGATGATCGGCTTCCGCGAACTTCGCGACGTCATGCGCGCTGACGCCTTTTGAGCGACACCCTCAGCCTGACTGTCACACTGTGGTCTGCTTGGTTTCAGAGGGTGAGTGCAACGCCGGAGCGTGACACGAACGCGGTGGAATCAGACGGTCGCGGCGAGTGCCGTGATGGCGGCGGTGGCATCGCCTGACTTCAACAGATCGAGAATCTGACCCGAGTGGCCGGCCGCCTTCAACTTGCCCCGCATGAATGCGACCGTCGGATCGAAGTTGTCAGCGGCAGCATCGACCACTGCGACAGTGATCACGACGTCGGCATCGTCAGGCCCTTCGATGCGCTCGTCTTTCTTGGCAACGACGACTCGGTACTGCACGCTCATGAGGTGACACTCTCGCGCACGCCAGCGAACAAATCGCGCTCGGTGTCGCCCGCCGGAATCGGCCCGACCATTGAGCGAGCCAGAATCCAGTCTTCCCACGGATAGGCGACCGAGAGCTGTTCGTCGGTGAGTCCGAACCACCACCCGGCGTTCGGATCAACCTGCGTTGCGTGCGCACGGAGCGAACCGGTGCGTGCCCACTGGAAGTCGGTGCAGTCGATTTTGGTCGTGACCCGGTGGTCTTGACCCTCGCGAGTCAACCACTCCTCGGAGAATGGCGACTCGCCGACGTGTTCAAGCATCGCTTCGTGCACTGCGAGAATCCGAGCCTTTGTCCACACTGAGTAGTACAGCTTCGACGGCTGGAACGGCTCGCCGAGTTCGGGGTACCAGTCGGGGTCCCCCGCACGGTCGAAGGCCAGCACGGAGATGTCGTGGACACGCAGGTGATCGGGATGCGGATAACCGGCCTGGTCGTCGCCGTACGTGATGATGACCTGCGACTTGGTCCGGCGAACGATGGCGACGAGCCGGCCAACGGCCTCGTCGAGATCAGCCTGGTGGAAGCACCCGGGATGGTTATTCGGCTCGGTATCAGCCATACCGGAGTCGCGGTAGCCGAGCATCACGAGTTCGTCGAAACCGATCACGTCGACGGATGCTGCGAGTTCGGCTTCGCGCATCGAGGCGACAAGCTCACGTTCCTGTTCCGGTTCGAGCCCGTGGAACGGTTGGCCCGCTTCGCGCAGTGACGGATTCTGCAGGTCGCCCTCTTCACCGCCGGTGCAACACACGAGCACCGTATGTACTCCTTGTTGGTGGTACATCGCCAGCGTCGGTGCACCCTTAGATGCCTCGTCGTCGGGATGTGCATGGACGGTCAGGAGCGTCAGACGATCAGCCACGCCGCCAGGTTATCGGCGAGGGGCACCCCTCATTTGGGCCGGTGACCCATGCGACCAGCCTGACAAAGGCGATGCTGGAGCTCCACCGGATTCCTCTACAATGCGGTACCTGTGGGGCGGCGTACAGCGATCATCATCGGATGTCTGGCTCTGACGGCGTGCGACACCGGGGACGGCAAGACGCTCCGGGAGCCGACAGGCACCCTTCCCCCTCCGACCGTGCCGACAACGCCGACCGAGCTCGTCCGCGATGGTGTCGGCACCTTGCCGTCGCTCCCGCTTGAAGACCCGGTGCTCGGCGAGCAACCGACGTTGCCGGCTCCTGTCGCGGGCGATTTCCGACTCATCGCACCCTGGCTCGACGGTGACACGATCGATATCAGACACACCTGCGACGGCGAGGGCGTTTCGCCGGCGCTCAGCTGGGCCGACGTTCCCGCTGGCACCGTCGAGCTGGCCGTGTCGGTCATCGACGAATCCGTCGCATCGGCGACACCGACCATCCACTGGGTGATCGCCGGGATCAACCCCAACGACATCTCGCTGATCGAAGCAAACGTCCCACTCGGAGCCATCCAGGCCACCACATCGTTCGACGATGTCGGCTTCTCAGCGCCGTGCCCGACCGTCGGTTCGGGCGTCCACGAATACAATTTCACGGTGTACGCGCTCAACCAGCAGGTTGAACTTGCCGATAGCACTTCAGCAGAAGACCTCCTGGCCTTCGTTCAAGCTGTCTCGATTGCGTCGGCAGACGTGACCGGCACGTTCGGACGTTAACGACCAGGCGTATCCATCCGACCCACTCTTTCTCAGGCGCATCAAACGTGAAATCCGAGGCGAACAACGAGAGCAACATCCCGAGCCAACAAGCTGGCGCGCCCTTGCCCCCTCCGGCGTTCCGCCTATCGGGCAGGTCGGCATACAGCGATGTTGCCGACGATGTCGTCGAGATCCTGCCGCTCGATGATCCCGCCGAATCCGAGCGGACCCCGGTCAGCGCCGATGAACTCCTTGATGCCGATGGCTCACTGCTGATCGTGCTGAACCAAGACGGTTCAATTCACACCATCAATCCGATCGCACTCCGTGTCCTCGGCGCGACGACCCTCGCCGACTTCGAACCTGATGGCGCTCCCGCAGCCATGTTGCGCTCACTCCTTGATCACGTTCCCCAGCGGCTGCTCGGCGGGACTGACCGCGGCACCTGGCAAGGCGACTTCGATTACACCAACGCCGACGGGGAATTGCGGATCTTCCGGGCCATGGTCACGGTACGCAGCGAAACCGAGGGTGGTGAGATCGCAGTCATCGCGCACGACGTCACCAGAGCGCGAAGCGAAACGGCTCGACTCCACCATCGAGCCACTCACGACCCGCTGACCGGCCTCGCCAATCGCCGCCAGGTCATGTCAGTTCTCCGCGAAGCCGTGGCTGCACAGCGCGGCAAGCCAGGCCATGTGGCCACGCTCTTCATTGACCTCGATCGCCTCAAGTACGTCAATGACGCGCTGGGCCACCAAATCGGCGACCGCCTCCTCACATCGACGGCGTCACGGCTCGCCGAAGCCGTCCGGCCAAATGATCAAGTCGCCCGCATCGGCGGCGATGAGTTCCTCGTCGTCTGCAGACAGGTGCCGGACGCTCTCACCGCGCTCGACCTCGCCGAACGGGTACGCAGCGCGCTCGGCGGGAAGCTTCGGGTCAAGCAGCTCGATCTCGAGTTCTCCGTCAGCCTTGGAATCGCTCTCACCGATGCCCACGTCCTGCAAGAGAGCGATGAAGATGCCGCCTCGCTCCTGATCAACAACTCCGACACCGCGATGTATGAGGCCAAGCGCACCGGGCGCGGCCGATCGGTGCTGTTCACGTCGCAGATGCGTTCGGCCGCGCGGGAACGGACCGAACTCGCCACAGCACTGGCGCACGCGATTGCACGCAACGAACTCACTATCGAGTATCAACCGGTGTTCTCGGCAGTCACGCAGCGCGCCACTGGAGCTGAGGCACTCGTGCGCTGGCAGCACCCGACGAGGGGCCGGATTGATCCAGCAACATTCGTGTCAGTCGCCGAAGAATCTGGGTCCATTGGCAGACTCGGCGACTTTGTCTTGCGCGAATCGATCGGAAGCCTCCGACAGTGGCTCGACGCAGCGCTCGTTGACGACACCTTCGCCATTCACGCCAACGTTTCCCACCTCCAGCTTGCGGGCCGTTCGTTCGTCCCGCACGTGCTCAGCATCTTGCAGAAACACCGTATCGCTCCGTCACAACTCGTGCTTGAAGCTCGTGAGAGCGCTCTCGGCGGCTCGAATGCCGACGTGCCCCGAACAGTCCGTGCACTACGCCGCGCCGGCGTCAGGGTCGCGATTGACAACTTCGGCACCGGAGCAAATGCACTGTCGGTGCTCACCGAAGTCGGCGCCGACATCCTCAAGCTCGACGGTTCACTGGCGCTCCCTTCAGGTTCGTCCGAAGCCGACACTCGCCTCGTTCGCGCTGTCGTCCTTTTGGCGCACGCGCTCGATATGCGTGTAGTCGCAGAGCGCGTCAGCGGCGCCGGACAGCTCAAACGGCTACGCGCCGCTGGTTGCGACTATGTCCAAGGCAACCTCCTCGCTCCGCCGACTCCCGCTTCCCGCTTCGACCCGTCGAACTTCCGGTAGGCGAGTCTCAACCGGGCGAGTTGGGAACTGAGCTGTTGCTCGTTCGTTTCGTCCGGGTGAGATCAGCTGACTGAGTCAGATCGGTACGCTGGAGCCGTGCCACTTCCTCCGCCACCGCCGAGCTCCGGTTCATCTGGCCTGCCGCAGCCAAGCGGCCCGCCCACGAACTCAGCTTCCGGGGCTCCGATCGGACAGCCCGCAGTGTGTTATCGCCATGCCGATCGCCCCGCCGGCCGACGCTGCACCCGCTGTGGCAAGTCCGCCTGCAACGACTGTCTCGTGCAAGCACAGGTCGGAAGCCACTGCGTCGACTGCACCAAAGCGGCACGCCCCGACATCGCAACGCGGGCGAAATTCTGGTCGGCCGGGCAGCCCAACCTGGTGACCATGACCTTGATCGGCATCAACATCGCCGTCTTCGTCGCTGTCCTCGTCTTCACGCAAGATGGCGGCGCACTCTCGGGCAGTGTGACCGACGCACACATCAACTTTGCCGTGTCAAAACAGGCCCTCGAGGTGACTGGCGAGTGGTACCGCCTGATCACCTCAGGCTTCATGCACTTCGGCATCCTGCATATTGGCCTCAACATGTACTTCCTCTACATCTTGGGGCCGATGCTCGAACAGCCTCTCGGTCGAATCCGGTTCGCACTGCTCTACGCGGCCTCGCTACTCGGCGGATCGCTGGGCGTCATACTGCTCGACAGCGGCGGCCTCACCGCTGGTGCCTCGGGTGCTGTTTTCGGACTGATGGCTGCTGCGGCAATGGGCATGTGGCGGCGAGGCGTCAATCCGTTTCGCACCAGCATCGGCAGCACCCTGCTGCTGAATCTGTTCATCACCTTCGTCATTCCGGGCATCTCAATCGGCGGCCACCTCGGCGGCGCTGCCGCCGGGGCACTCTGTGCGACGGTCATGCTGGCTCCTGGCCATCAGCCGATGCCAAAGTGGGCGACCTACGCAGCTCCGGTCGCCGTCGGTGTGGCGAGCGTGGTGTTGTCGGTGCTGATCGTTCAGGCTGCCTAAACCTCGCCGTCCATGTCCTTTCGCCTGCGGTCTCTTGAGCCGGGTCGAACGTTTCTGAGCCGCGCTGACGCCCACCTCTGCCTGGCACATATCCTGATCCCATGTCTTTGCGCTCGACCCACCTCGACCGAATGCGCGACGGGACGTTCGACACGCTGATTATTGGCGGAGGCATCAACGGTGCCGTCACCGCAGCGTCGCTCGCCGGCCGTGGGGCCGACGTCGCGTTGATCGATCGCAGCGACTTCGCCAGCTTCACCAGCCAGGCGTCGTCCAACCTCGTCTGGGGGGGATTCAAGTACCTGGAAAACTACGAACTCTGGCTGGTCTTCAAGTTGTGCCTGTCGCGGAACCGCCTGATGAAGGCTTACCGGGACAATATTCGCCAGATTGGCTTTTACGCGGCGCTTGACGAGAAGGGCCCCTACAAGCCGTGGTTCGCCGCCTTCGGCGCCCTCGGCTATTGGATTATTGGGATGTTCGGCACGCGGTACCCCCGCCTGCTGAGCCGCGACGACATCGAAAACGAAGAGCCCGCGATCAACACCAACACGGTTGCAGGCGGAATCGAATATCGCGACGGCATCCTGGTCGACAACGACGCCCGGTTCGTCTTCAGCTTCGTTCGCTCGGCGATCGAGGCCGGGGCGACCGCGGCGAACTATGTCGAGATGGTGTCCGCCGAACGAGTCGGCAACAAGTGGGTCGCCACGCTGCGCTGCACCGATTCAGGCGAAGAGTTCACTACGACCGCCACCACCATCGTCAACGCGGCCGGTCCGTTCGTTGATGAGACCAACCAGCAGTGGGGCCTCGAAACCGAGCACCGCATCGTCTATTCGAAGGGCATCCACCTGGTGGTCCCGCGGATCACGACAAACCACCATCACAAAGTGCTGGCGTTCTACGACGACACCGAGCGGCTGTTTTATGTCATCCCAATGGGCCGACGTTCTGTCATTGGTACCACCGACACCCGTGTCGACACTCCGTTCACCGAAGTTGACCAGGACGACATCGATTTCCTTCTCGGCCAGATCAACGCTCGGCTCGACCTCATCGCGCCGCTCACGAAAGACGACATCATCGCCGAACGCTGCGGTGTGCGACCGCTGGTTGTCGCCGCTGGCAAGGGCGATCAAAAAGACGTCGACTGGACCAAGCTGAGCCGCAAACACGCCGTCGAGGTCGACGCCGATCGACGCGTCGTCACCATTTTCGGTGGCAAGCTCACCGACTGCTTGAACGTCGGCGAAGAGGTCGCTGCCGAGATCGAGGCTCTCGGCGTCCCGCTTGAGAAAGACCTCCATAACTGGTACGGAGAACCTGCGAAAGCGACGCGAAAAGAGTTCTTCCGCCAGGCCCGGCTGATGCGCTTGGACGACCTTCGAGAGAAGCCCGACACCGAGCCGCTGAGCGACCGCCTCTGGCGCCGATACGGGCGTCGCGCGTTCGCGATGCTCGAAGAGATCCGCCAAGATCCAAAGATGGCCGAAGACATCATGGGCTCGGCCGACTACCTCCGCGCTGAGCTGTACTCCGCGGCCGACTCAGAGATGATCACCAAACTCGAAGATTTCATGCGCCGGCGCTCGAAGATCGAACTGGTCGTTCGCGACGACGACATCCGCAACTCGCCCGGCCTGCGCGAGGTGGCGATCATTCTCTTCGGTGAAGACGCCGACCGACGGCTTGCCGAGTACTTCGGCGGCGAGGATCACATCCCGGACGCAGTCCGCAACGGCCCGATGCCAGCCGACGTACTGACCTGACGTGTTCGATTGGATCAGAGCCCGACTGTCGAGGACGGAACCCATCTTCGACCCGAGTTGGCACCGCATCCTCAGCAGCAACTTCCAACACTGGTCGACGCTGCAACCTGACGAGCTCGCCCGGATGGAGCTACTGGTTGCTCGGTTCGTCTACACGATGCGGTGGGAAGCCGCGAATCGGTTCGAACTCACCGAGGAGATCAAGGTGATGATCGCCGCCCAGGCGTCCATGCTGCTCCTCGGCCTCGACATCGACGAGTGGCACGACGTCACCTCGGTGATCGTCCACCCGTCGACTGTCCGGCTCCGCGGCACGCACTCCACGGGCGCAGGCACCTTCACCACGTCTCCCCGTTACATCGCCGGGCAGGCGCATTACCAAGGCCCAGTGATCCTTTCGTGGGCAGCGACGCGCCACGGTGCCAAGTTTCCCGATCGCGGCCAAAACGTCGTGTACCACGAGTTCGCACACCGACTCGACATGCTTGACGGCACCGTCGATGGCACGCCGCCGCTCGATGACGCCGACGCACAACAGCGCTGGGTTGATGTGTGTACCGCAGCCTATGACACGGTCCGAGCAGAGGGCTCTCCAGTGCTGCGCGACTACGCCGGTACCAATACCGCTGAGTTCTTTGCGGTCGCTACCGAGGTGTTCTTCAACCGTCCGTTGGATCTCTGCGAACACGAACCAGCCCTGTACCGCGAACTGCGCTCTTACTACCGCCAAGATCCTGCAGCGCGCCACCGCGATCTGGCAAGAGAAACAGCTCCCACTCCGTAACAGCTTGGTGTTTTCGGGTCGGTTCCGTGCCGAAGATCACGCATTCAAGGCATAGTTGAGGTGTGGGTGATGTCCTGCAAGCCTCGGTCGAGCTACCAACGGTAGTTTTCTCTGGGCTCCTTGCTGTCGTGGCCGGCATGTGGCTCCTGTCGTTGACGGGGTTCCTCGACTTCGACGCTGATGCTGCCGACGGTCTGTTCGGCGACGTTCTTGAGCCGCTGCACCTCAGCGAGGTGCCGAGCACAATCCTGTTCACGATCTTCGCCTTAGCTGGTTGGTTTGTCTCGGTGTTGGCCAGCGTGTTCCTGCTCGACAATCGCTCGGGCACCGCCCTGCTGGCGTTGTCGCTGGTCGTCGCCTTCGTCGCGTTGCTCGCTGCGGTTGCAGCCACCGCTTGGCTTGCCCCGATCCTCAGCGGTGTGTTCGTCACCGCTCGGGCTCCCAGCAAACGCGACCTGATCGGCCGGGTCGCTGAGATCCGGTCGAGCACCGTCACGGCCACGGCGGGCCGGGCCGAAGCCGAATGGCCGGACGGCACGGTGTCGACCATTGACGTCCGCGTCGCCAACGGTGTCGGGTTCCCTTCCGGCGAGCTCAAAAAGGGCGATCGGGCTCTCATCGTCGAATGGCTCGACGACACCGACGACTTCATCGTGGATCAGATTCCGGCGGAACTCGCCGAGTGATTCTGCTGCACGCGACATCACGTCTGCTGCACCTGCAGTTCATTGGCCGCCTTGTGCTGCCCCCACCTCGTTCACACTGAATCCACACCTTGATTTAGTGTTCTCCGTGTTCCCTGAGTCTTGACGTTGCCCTCCATCTCTGGGGACCAACTCGAGGCTCGGCTCAGCAAGAAAATGGAAGTATTCAACTCATGAGCAGCGTTCTCTCCGCCGTGGCTGTCGTCGTCATCATTGTTATTGCCGTGCTGGTCCTCCTGGGCCTCATGGTGTCTCGATTGTTCCGCAAGGTCCCTCAGGGCCAGGCGCTCGTCGTCTCGAAGTGGCGAACCGTCGTGGTCACTTTCACCGGCCAGGTGGTGATCCCGGTGATCCACAAGTCCGAAATCATGGACATCTCGGTCAAAAACATCCAGATCGAGCGCCGCGGCAAGGGCAACGGTCTGATCTGCAAAGACAACATCCGAGCCGACATCTCGGTCGAGTTCTTCGTCAAGGTCGATCCGACCGAGCAGGCCGTCAAGAAGGTCGCTCAGGCAATCGGCTGTGAACGCGCCTCCGACATCCAGACGCTCAACACCTTGTTCGCCGCCAAGTTCTCCGAAGCGCTCAAGACCGTCGGTAAGAAGTTTGAGTTCGAGTCGCTGTACACCGACCGCGATTCGTTCCGTGACGAGATCGTTGAGATCATTGGCAAAGACCTCAACGGGTACGTCCTCGAAGACGTCGCCATCGACTATCTCGAGCAGACGCCGCTTGCCGACTTCGACCCCGACAACATCCTTGACGCCGACGGCATCCGCAAGATCACCGAGCGCACTGCGATCCAGCACATTGAGACCAACAAGGCCGAGCAGCTCGAGCGCGAGGAGACCACCCGCCGCACCGTCGACGCCGACAAAGCCGTCTTCGAGATGGAGCGCGATCGTGCCGAAGCCCAGGCTCGTCAGCAGCAAGAGATCCGCACAGTCCAAGCAACTGCCGATGCTGCCGCTTCCCAGGTCGAAGAGGCTGAGCGCCAGAAGGCTGAGTCCGCACGCATCACCGCCGATCAGGGCATCGGCGTGGCGAATGAGAACAAAGACCGTGAGGTCGCCATTGCCGGGTTGAACCGGGAGCGCGTCATCAAGGTCGAGTCCGAGAACATCGAACGGGATCGTCTGCTCGCGTTAACCGGCCGTGAGACCGCCGTCGCCGAAGCCTCCAAAGAGAAGGAAGAACGAACCCGTGAGCTCGCCGACGTCGCCCGCGGCCGCGTCGAAGCCGAACTTGGCGTTGCCGAGAAGGAAGAAGCCATCAAGACCGTCCGCGTCGTCGAAGACGCACAACGTCTCGCCACCGCCGAGGTCAAGGTCGCCGAGGGCGCCGCACAGGCATCGTTCGTTGGCACTGTCAAGCAAGCCGAAGCACTCCGTCAGGCAGCAAGCAGCGAAGCCGAGCGAACCACAGTGCTCGCCCGAGCCAACGCCGAAGCAGCCCAGCAAGATGCGCTCGCTGCACAGCGCCGCGCTGAAGGCGCACAGGCCGAAGCAGCCGCCGGCGGTCTCGCCGACGTCCAGGTAGAACGCGAGCGCGCCGCAGCCATCAAGGCACTCGGCATGGCCGACGTCGAGATCAAGCGCGCTGACGCCGACGCCGTCCGCGAGATGGGCGTAGCCGAGGGTGAAGCAACCAAGGCTCGCCTGACCGGCGAAGGTGTGGGTCTCGAAGCCAAGGCAGCTGGTGTCGGCGCGATGACATCCGCCGGCCAGGAGCACGAGGAGTTCCGCCTTCGTCTCGAGACCGACAAGGAAGTGGCGCTTGCAGGCGTGAACGCCAAGGCCGATGTGGCGAAGTCCGCTGCATCAGCACTCGGCCTCGCACTGTCGAATGCCGACATGAAGATCGTGTCCGACGAGGGCATCGTCGAGCGGATCCTCTCGGCTGCAGGCCACGGCCAGGCAATCGATAGCTTCATCGAGTCCGGCACCGGTGCCAGCAAGATGCTGTCGCCGTACCTTGAGGGCAATGCGAACATCGTCCAAGACGTCGCCAATGGCGTCGGCGGCATCGGTGCTGCTGGCATCCGCGACCTCACCGTTGCGCAGTTCATCAGCCGTCTCGGCGGAAGCATCGGCGACAGTTCGCTCGCCGAAAGCCTGCTCGCTGCTGTCCAAGATGCTGGCGTCGCCGATCGCACGGTTGGCACCATCATCGACACCGACGCCAAGTGACGGTACGCCGTTGCGAATGGGGTCAGGCCCCTTTCGCAACTCTGCGCGAGGTGAGCGATGACTGACATCGTGAACGACACAGCGGAGCCCGTTGACACAACGCTGCGCAGCGGGAGCTACGACCTGCTGCGCCGCCGTCTCGCGGGCCAGATCGACGTGGTGCTCGACGCCGCTCGGACCGTAGACGAACGCCGTATCGCGGCGTTCGGTTCGATCGAACTACGGCTCACCGGCGCCGACCGTCTCGCGACCGACCTCGCGTGCCTGCCGCGCGACATGGAGCGCATCGGCGACTTGCTCGTCCTCGGGTTCAACATCGACATCGAACTCGGGATCACGCAGCCCGAGCAGGTTTTCGCGCTCTACGCCGTCTCGAATGTCAGCGACGACGAACCGACGCTGACGCCGCTCGATAGCTCTGACCCACGAAACTTCCTCGGTGAGCCCGAGTTCCGAGCCGAATTCGAGAAGCTCTTCAAGTTCTACGGCAAAGCCAGGTTCGCCGATCTGCGCGTCACCCAGAACCAGCTCCTTGCCGTCTTTCAGGTCGGTGAACGTGTTGACGACGTTCGGGTGCTGCGCTGGGCGATCACCGACGGCGACGACGCCGCCCAGGTCAGCTTCGTCGACGCTCGCGGCGAGCGCGACTACAGCTGGCCAGCGGCCCACGACCAACCGTGGACCACCTGTTCTCGTGAAGATCAGCAAGCCGGGGCCCACCCTGTTGTCAACGTGCTCGATGAGGTCTTCGTCGGCTTCCGCAAGGGGCGTTTGCAACTCCGCGTCGACACGGGCCAGGGCGGTTCTCACGCCGAGATCGACGAAACCGTCGATCACCCGGGGCAGTCACTGGCCGACCTCGGCATCGACTACCTCACTATGGACGACATCTTGCTGCTGCGTGTCCGCCTGTATGAGGAAGCACCGCGCACCTACGTGTTCTCTCGTCGCAGCCGTGCGGGCCAGCGCGTCGACGCCGTCGGTGTCACAAGTCGCTCGCTTCCCGGGGGCGAAGGCGTCGTGTTCCCCGGCGGCTACCACCTGACCTCAACCGGAACCCGGCTGTTCGATGTCGAAGTGACCGACATGCAGTTCGAAGAGTCGATCGTCGCACCGAACGGCGAAGATATTGGCTTCGTCTTCCATCGCCGGGCTACTGGCGAATACCTCATCATGCCGTACAACCTGGTTCGCCGGGAGGTCACCCAGATCATCCCCTGCCACGGATTCGGCACGTTCGCCGACGGCTCCATGGTGCTGTTCCGCGGCCAGCTTTACGACACCGATCCCTCAAAGATCCATCCCGTCCAGTGGTGGTCGTCGCCCTTCGCCGACGAGGAATTCGTGCCCGACGCATCCGGCGCCGACCCCTGGACCGTCCGGGTGGGTAACGCCGCACTTGTCGCTGCGCTCGGCGATGTCTACGACCTCGCACGGCTCAGCAAAGACGACAACCCGAACGCCCGCACCTGGGAGTCGGTGGCGGCTGGCACGCGACGTGCGCTCGACACGCACCTGTGGTTCATCGACGACGAGGCGGGCGGTCTGCAGCACGCCCTTCACGAGTCGCTCATTACTGCCGGGCAGCTCCTCGATGAGCACAAGCTGGTCGAGCGACGCCGATCGGCAGCGCGTGGTGCCCTTGCGACGGCACAGGGCGATGTACGCAATGTCCTCAACGGCATTGCAACGGCCTCGACGCCTGACCAGATCGTGGCCGCACTGGGGCAATTGCGCCGTGCCCGCGGCGAAATGTCAGCCGTCGCCGAAATCGAAGCAATCGATACCGACCGCGTCGACGAACTCATCGCAGAACTCGACGCTGGCGTCACCGAACTGTCTGGCCGTGCCGTCGAGGTGCTCTCGCAACCTGCTGCGTTTGCGACGCTGGAGTCTCAGATCGAGTCGGCTGGCGCCGCAGTAGCCGACGCTGCCACATCTGCGCAGTTGGACGCCACTGCCGAACGGCTCGCTGGGCTCAGCAATGACCTCGACGCCGTTGTCGACACCGTGTCGTCACTCGAGGGCGGCGACCCGACCGTCCGAACCAGGATCGTGCGCGCCGTCGCCGACGTCACCGGCGCGGCCAACCGTGTGCAGGCAGCGCTCGATTCGAAGCGACGCAACCTCGGCGCAGAAGAAGCAGCTGCTGCCTTCGACGCCGAACTTGCCTTGGTCGAACAGACTCTGAACGGTTCCGTGTCCGGTGCGGCCACGCCCGAAGACTGTGATTCGGTACTCGCCCGGCTGCTGGTCACCATTGAGCGACTCGAGTCGCGCTACGGCCAGGAACCGGAACGCAGCGCGCGTATCGCCGAGCTCCGGTCGAACGCCCACGAGGTCACCGGCGAGCGACGCACGACGTTGCTGGACGAACGCAACCGACGAGCTACCCGCATCGTCGAGGCTGCCGACCGCCTTCTTGCCACGGTCACCCGCCGTGCCAGCGAGTTCGCCAACGACAAGGAAGTTGCCGCATTCTTTGCCACCGACCAGCTGACCTCCCGGGTCCGGGAACTGGCCGACGAACTCGAATCGCTCGATGACGCAGGGCGAGCAGCCGAGGTACGCGGCGGCCTCCGTGACGCACTCGAATCTGCCCGCCGTCGAATCCGCGACAAGGCAGCACTCATCGGCGACGACGGCGCCGTCGTGCTCGGCGGGGCCCGCCTGGCACAGAACACCCAGCCGTTCGAGATGGTGCTGTCGAGCCGCAGCGACACCAACGGCACACCGTCGGTGTCGGCCACCATCACCGGCACCGACTACGCCACCGATGTCTCCGCCGACCTCGCTGAGTTCACCGACCTGCTCGGCCGATCCTTCCCCTCGGAGACCGCAGCGGTGTCACGCAGTGAGTACCTCGCTTGGGCCGTTCTGACCGCCGCTGAAGCAAGCGGGGGCGGCGTGCGTTCACTCGTCTCAGCATCGGCAACACCTGGACGCCTCGAAGCCATTTGCCAGACCGACGCCGAGCAGCGCCACGGCGACGGGTATCAGCGCGGCGTGCACGACCAGGACGCTGCGCGAATTCTGAGCGCAGTACTGCCCCAGCTCGAAGCCGAACCACTCCTGCGGTTCACCGGAACAGTGCGCGGCCTTGCCCGACTGTGGATGTCGACCGTCTCCGTTGACGATGCGTCGTCGATCGCTTCGAAGGCTGCTGCGGCAACCACCGCCCATCAACGCCTCGGGACTCCTGTTCCTGCCGAGCGTCTTGCCGACGACCTGGTTGGTCGCCTCACCGACTTCACTGCTGGTTCGAATCTCTTCGACAGTGTCGAGGTTCAACGCGCTGCCGCATATCTGGTCGATGAACTCGCGTCAGGCACCGGCGTGCTTGTCACGTCGACCGCTGCGGCGCTCATCGGCGATCTACATGCCGGACTCGCCAAAGAGGGCTCCAACGAGCTGACGACTGCGCTCGCCGCCGAGGCGCTGCCGCTCGGCCGCTTCGAACTCGCTCGCGACTGGGTCGCAGCCTTCGTTCGAAGCGATCCCGATCGAGCCAACCAGGCCTTCGACATCGACGAGGCAGCAGCGGCTCTTGCGACACCCGATCTCGCCACGTACGCCGTCAACCACAGCGGCGCAATTGCGATCAAGGGGCTGGTCGCTGATCACCCTCGGATCGTGGGCGGCGAACTGACGACACGGCTCGACGAACTCGCCGAAGGTGCCGGGGCACTCGTTACCGAAATGGCCGACCGTTGGCCGAAATACACAGCGGCGCGGCGGGCAGTGATCCAGCGGCAGGGCGCACGCGTTCGCCTCGACGAACATCGCCCGAAGGTCATGGCCGGGTTCGTTCGGAACACGCTCATCGACACGGCGCTCCTGCCGCTGTTCGGCCCGAACCTGGCTCGGCAGCTCGGCACCGTCGATGCCAATGACGTTGCTCGCCAGGGCTTACTCGTGGTCGTGTCCCCACCCGGTTACGGCAAGACGACGCTCATGGAGTGGATTGCCGACCGCCTCGGAGTGCTGATTGTCAAAGTCAACGGCCCGGCCCTTGGCCAAGACACCACCTCGCTCGACCCCGCTGATGCGCCGAACGCCACGGCCCGCGCCGAGGTCGAAAAGATCAACCTGGCGTTTCAGATGGGCCGCAACGTGATGCTGTACCTGGACGACATCCAGCACACCTCGCCGACGCTGCTGTCACGGTTCATCCCACTCGCCGACGCAACCCGCCGGATCGAAGGCGTCATCGACGGCGAGCCGACGACGTTCGATCTCCGTGGCAAACGGTTCTGTGTCGTCATGGCTGGCAACCCGTACACCACGGGCGGTGGGCGTTTCGAGATGCCCGACATGCTCGTTAACAGGTCCGACGTCTTCAACCTCGGCGACGTTTCAGGCGAGCACCAGGAAGCGTTCGCACGGTCCTACGTCGAGAACTCGTTGACTGCCTGCCCGCCGTTGGCGCCGCACGCATCGAAGTTGCTCGACGACCTCGGCGCTGTGATCGACATGGCTGACGGCCGCACGCCGATCGACGCAAGCGGCCTCGAACACGCCTGGGATGGCGCCGAACTCGACGCTTCGGTGCGCAGCGTGTCGATGCTGCGCCGCGCCCAGCAGGTACTCCTCGACGTCAATGCTGCCTACATCGACTCGGCCGCAACTGCCGACGAAGACCGCGTCGCGCCGCCGTTCCTTCTGCAGGGCTCGTACCGCAACATGGCCCGGATCGCTGCACGCGTTGTGCCGGTCATGACCGACGACGAACTCGATGCGGTCGTCGACGACCACTACAACTCCGAGGCCCAGACCCTCACCGACAAGGCCGAGCAGAACATGCTCGCCTACACCGCACTGACCGGCCGCCAGACCGCCGACGAACTGGCCCGTTGGAACGAGATCCTGCGACGCGCTGCCGGCCGAGCCGCATCAGGCGACACCGTCGGGCGGATCGTCGATGCGGTCGACCGGCTCACCGGAGCCGTCCTGCATGACGAAGACGCCGCGAACCCCACCCGACTCTGACGAGATCAGCGGCCGGGCCGAACTCGGGACGCCATGCAGCGCTTTCCGCATCAGAATGTCCCGAGATTTCCTCGACCGCCGCGTCGACTGGACGAGAGCAAGTAGCGTCCGACGACGATGACTGAGTTCGTGAACGCTTCCACCACACTGCCCACCCAACAGCTGTACGTCAACGGCGGATACGTCGACGCCACCTCGGGTGAGACATTTCAGACGATTAATCCGGCTACCAACCGCGTGATCTGCGAGGTTCAGCAGGCCAGCCAGGCCGACGTCGATGCTGCGGTCGTCGCGGCGCAGGCCGGCTTCAAGGTGTGGTCGATGATGCCCGCCATGGAGCGCACCCGAATCATGCTCCGGGCAGTTCAGATCCTGCGTGAGCGCAACGACGAGATCGCCCACCTTGAGACCCTCGACTCGGGCAAGCCGCTGTCAGAGACGACCACGGTCGACATCGTCAGCGGGGCTGACCAGCTCGAGTTCTACGCCGGGTTGGTCTCGACGCTGCATGGCCAGCATTTCGACTTCCCCCCGAACGGATTCGCCTCGGTGAAGCGCGAGCCACTTGGGGTCTGTGCCGGCATCGGCGCATGGAACTACCCCATTCAGATCGCCATGTGGAAGTCGGCACCCGCTCTCGCCTGTGGCAACTCGTTCATCTTCAAGCCGGCCGAACTGACCCCGCTCACGGCCTTGAAGCTCGCCGAAATTTACACCGAGGCTGGCCTGCCCGACGGCGTGTTCAATGTCGTCCAGGGCGATTATCGAGTCGGCCAGATGCTGTCGCGTCACGAAGGTATTGCCAAGGTCTCGCTCACGGGCGAAGTCGGCACCGGCAAGAAGGTCATGGCCGATGCTGCCACGACACTCAAGGGCGTCACGCTCGAACTGGGCGGCAAGAGCCCAATCATCGTGTTCGACGACGCCGACCTCGACAGTGCAGTAAACGCCACTCTCGTTGCCAACTTTTACTCGGCCGGCGAGGTCTGCTCGAACGGCACTCGCGTGTTTGTGCAGCGCGGCCTGTACGAGGAGTTCGTCGCAAAGCTCGGACCGCGAACGGAGGCGTTGAAGATCGGCGACCCGTTCGACCCCGAGGTCATGGTCGGCCCGCTGATCAGCCGTGAGCACTACGGCAAGGTCATGGGCTACATGAACGCGGCGCTGGCCAGCGAGGCACGCCACGTCTGCGGCGGCACCGCACCCAGCGACGCAGCACTCGCCGACGGCAACTACGTCACGCCGGCGATCTTCGCCGACTGCGACGACGACATGGTGTTCGTTAAGGAAGAGGTGTTCGGGCCATTGATGTCGGTCCTCCCCTTCGACGACGAGGAAGAAGCACTCAGCCGGGCGAACAACACCAACTACGGCCTCTCTGGCGCAGTTTTCACCCGCGACTTCGCTCGTGCACATCGCGTCGCCAATGCCATCGAAGCCGGCAACGTGTGGATCAACAGCTACAACGACCTTCCGCCGTCGATCCCGTTCGGCGGAGTCAAGCAGTCGGGCTACGGCCGGGAGAACGGGCTCGTAACGCTCGATCACTTCACGCAGTGGAAGACGATCTACTCCAACCTCGGCGCCTTCGAGGCGTACTACTGAGTCGTCCACCTCGGCGAGATGTGCGTTCGGTGATCCAGTAACCCATGGCAATTCTGCTTGGCGTGCTCGCAGCAGTATTGATCGGCTGCTCGGACTTTTTGGGGCGCTACGGCACGCGCCGCGCTCACGCTGTCACGATTGTCGGTGGCGCACTCATCGGAGGCGTGGCCGTCACGTCGGTCGGCCTCGCCATCATCCCGAGCGAGTTCTCCACACGTGACCTCATGCTCGGAATCGCGTCGGGGCTGTTCGTCGGGTTTGCACTCGCCACGCTGTACGAGGCCATGGCCACGTCGTCGGCAGCGATTGCCGGGCCGCTGGTGGTGCTCGGCACAGCCCTGGTTCCATTCGGCTGGGATCTTGCTTTTGGCGCGACCTTGTCGCCCTCGATCGTGGTCGGAATCATCATCGCCCTCCTCTCGTTGCTCGTCGTGATGTACTCCCCCGGCCTGACGAACCAGCACGGTCGAGGGATCCGGATCGCTCTGGTGTCGGCGGTGCTCTGGGGCGTCTCGACCACTCTCGTCGGCGAGTCGGGCAACGATTCGGGGGTCTGGGCGCCGTTCGTGCAGCGCGTCACGGCAATCGTCGTCATGTTCACCATCGCTGCAGGGCGATCACTTCCCAAGGTGCCGGCGCGCCCTCTGCTCGGAATCACCATGCTGTCAGGGGTCCTCGGCGGCGCTGGGATGATCGCGTTCGTCCTCGGCACGCAGCGCGGCTCACTCGGCTCAGTAGCTGTGACAACGTCGATGTTCCCTGTGGTGTCGTCTGCCCTGTCTGCGGCATTCGACGACGACACGCTGCACTGGTGGCAGATCGTCGGAATCGCTGGCGTGGTCGGCGGGATCGGCGTACTCGCGCTGAGTTAACGTCAGGTCAGAGGTAGTACCCGTTGACATCGATGGTGGCATGAAACGTGCCGCTCGGGCCGGCAATGATCCTGACCGATCGAGTGCCGTCGACACCGACGGTACTCGCGTTGCCGATGACGGCGCCGGCCCCTGTCCAGTTAAGGCTTGACACGTCGGTCGAGGCGACGTTGCCGGGCACGACGGCCAGGAAACTGCCCGCCGTGGCGCCTATCGCCGTCACGTTGTACGAAATCGCTGTGGCGCCGACCGGGATCGCGTCGGCTGCCGTCACTGCGCCTGATTCCTTATCGCGGCCGTCTTTGACCGAGATCACTCGACTTGCCGAGGCAACGAAGACCCCACTGCCTGGAATGGCACCGATGCGCGAGTCGAAGACGCGAACCGGTGCAATGGCGTGGAACCCACCAGCGACGCCGGGCCCACCGATTTGCTGCCAGAGGTCGGAGGAGTAGCAGTACCACAGGTTGCCATCACTGTCGCGAGCAATCGTGCCCAGGGTGCCCGATGCAGTCGGCGAACCGGCATTGCCGGCTTTCGTCAGTCCGACGCGCCCATTGCCGTCGGCTTGGACGTCGTACGTCGTGCCGATGCCGATGACGCCGGCACCGATGTCCGTCTTGCCACGGACCCCGGTACCGGGTGCGGTTCCGCCGACATGTTCGCCATAGACCGCGCTGGCTGCCGATCCGGTCGACTTGCCGTAGACACCCCTGCCAGAACTTCCGGTGGCCTCGCCTCGAACGCCGACGCCGGAGCTTCCCGTGTGGAGGCCGTGGACACCCGAGCCTCCGTTACTGCCGTCCTGTGTGCCGTACAGCGAAGCGCTGCCAGCCGAGTCGCCGTTCTCGACCCAAAACGTGGACCCGCCCGTGAGTTTTGTGGTAGCGCTTTCGCTGTTGGTGGAACCGAGCCCCATGGATGCAGGAGCTGCCTGGGCCTGCTGAGACGACGACATACCGGCGACGGCGGCGACCGCGGCAACGGCAGCGCCCTTGCCGAGCAGTGATCGGCGGCTCCGCGCTGCGTCGGCCGTTGGGATGTCTGTTGGATCACCGTCGATGCGGTTCGTGGGTGAAATATCTGTGGTGCTCATGTCGTCCAACTTTCGTGGTAGAAGTTGCTCCGTGTGTTCCATGGCGAACTTAGTCGGCCTCGAATTGATCGTGGAACAAATTGATTCAGCACTCGCTTTATTCGTCGATGGATTGGGCCTCGAACTGGTCGAGCGGCGAATGAGTGTCGACCCGGCCGGAGAGATAGCAATCCTTGCCGCTGGCGATGCGGCCATCACACTGCTGCAACCCGCCACGTCGGGGCCCGGCTTTCTGTTACCGAAACGGGAACCGCGACTCTCACAGATCATCTTCTCCGTCGACAAGGAGCGGATCGACGAACTGGCCGCCGCCATCAACGAAGCAGGGATCCCAGCCCAAGGAATAGACAGCGCCCGCTTCTTCGTGCCGCCGCCCGCCACCGAAGGCCTGCTCGGATTTCAGACAGCAATCGTCGTGGCCGGCATCGACCACGACGCTCAACTCGATGCGCAACCGGACCGTGGTTGACCTGATCACCTGTCAACGGACCTGACCTGATGGACAAGCCACCGATCGGCAAGCTCGACCTGCCGCCCATGCCGCCGCTGGACATCGGCGTGGTGATGGCCTTTGACGACGCCCACGCCGCGCTCGCCGAGGCGTTGGGCGACGCCGACGAGCTGGCCTGCCGAGCGTTTCGCTTCATCCAGCGGCGGATCCTCACCGAAGCAGTTGCGGCCATCGAGCCGACGACGCCAGAGCACGATCCACTGCTGGTGCCCGCCCGCCGCCGGCACCTCTCGCGGCCGCAGCAGCGTCGACTCGAAGGCTGCGCCGCGGCGCTCGCTCATCTTGACAGCCGCACGACGATGCGCCAGTTCGGGGCACTGGAGTGCGTGGTCGCGGCCGAGACGCCGATGGTGCTGCACGCGTTCGTCGAGGCGGGCGGTCCGCATCGGCGCGAGACCAACGCCGGCAGCATTCGGGCCACGCCGATCGGGTTCGAAGCAGATGGCGATGGATTCATTCCTCCGCCAGCCGAAGAATGCCGCCGCCTGCTGCTCGACGCCCTGACGACGGCCAACGATGCTCCGGCACCGCCGCTCACCCGTGCCGCCTGGCTCCTCGCGGCGTTCTTTGAGATCCACCCATTCGTCGACGGCAACGGACGCACCGGACGTCTGCTGTTCCACGCTCTGGTCTCGGAGCATTCGCCGTGCGGCATTGACTGGGGCACGCTGCCAGAGCTCGCCGCTCATCGGTCGGCCTACATCGAAGCAGCGCGCCAAGCAATGGCCCCGTCGGTCCCCGACTACGACGCCCAGCTGCTCGCACCGATACATCTCATGACCCACGTTGCGCATGCGGCGATCGCTGGCGCCCAACAGACGCTGACCCGTCTCGACGAGCTCGTTGACACACTCGACCGACTCCGCGCCACGCACCTCGCTGACGATCAGGCGCTCCTGGTGCTGGCCGTTGCTGCCGACCGGAACAGCCGATTGAGCGATTTCGACGCGCTCTTCACTGATCAGGCCATGGTCACGACGATGGTCGCCGAGCTCGTCGAGACGGGTTGGTTGCGCTGGGACCGTGCGGGAAACCTGCAAATCGTCGGCCCCAATCCGTTCCGCGCCCGAACCTGATCAGCCACCGCCGGCGAGAACCACTGCGTCTTCGATGACGTCGACAAACCCGCGGCACCGGGAGATCCTGAATTACCTGCTCAGAGCCACTTTCTTACTGTGTGACAGGTCATGTTCAGAATGGGAACCATGAAGAACGCATCCGGCGCCCAGCAGCTCACTCTCCTCTCCGACGTCAGCTCCGTCCCCACGGTCAGCGTCCGGTTCCAGCTCAGCCAAGACACCCGTGAAATCGGTCGTCGCCACGTCGCTGAGATCCGCCAGGTGCTTGCCGAGCGTCAGGCCGCTCGAAACAGCAACAACGTCATCACCATGCCTGCTCGCACCAACCGGGCCGCCTAATCAGACCAGTGCCGGCTGAGTTTGCCAGCTGAGTTTGCGAGCTGAGTGCGTGAGCTGACAATGCCAGCTGAGGCTTTCAGCCGGCGTTCGGTGCAAGGTCCTTGACCGCCTGCCAGTGATCGAGCTCCGGGTCGAGCGGCAAAATCGCCAGGGTGCTGGTGGTTACGCCATTGTCGAAGTACGCCTGGATCTGTGCACGACACGCTTCGGGCGACCCGTGCACGATCAGGTCGTCGACCACTTCGTCGGGGATCTCAGCGAGCGCGGCCTTGCGATCTCCGGCCTTCCAGGCATCCCACATGCCCTGCAGTTGCTCACCGCGGCCCATCCACTGGTGGAACGCCGCGTACACCGGCACGTTCAGGTATGCCGCAATGGCATATCGAGCGGCGGCTCGAACCACGTCCGTGTTTTCACTCGGGCAGCAGAAGATGCGCGCCACGATCTCACGCTCATCGCCACCAGCAGCATCGGTGACGATCGGTGCAACTTTGGCGACGTCGCCAGCCGAGAGCCAATTGATGATTGCACCGTCAGCTTCGCGGCCTGCGAGCCGCAGCATTCCCTCACGAAGTGCAGCCACAAGGATCTGCGGCTTCTGCTCCGGGCGAATGGCGAGGCGGAAGCCGTTGATTTCGAACGTGTCGTAGGTCTTCTTGACCTTCTCGCCGCTTAATGCGTCATTGAGGAAACGCACCACGTCGCGCACCTTCTTGTACGGCTCTTCGAACGGAATGCCGTTCCAGCGCTCGACAATCACGTTGCTTGATGAGCCCACGCCAATCGCAAACCGGCCAGGCGCCGCATCAGCCATCGAAGCAACACTCTGCGCAAAACATGCGGGCGAGCGGGTGTAGGCCGGCACGATCGCCGTGCCGAGCCGAAGCCGCGGCTCCCACGCCGCGGCCAGCGCCAGGGGCGTGAACGCATCGGCCCCGTCAGCTTCGGCTGACCAGATGTCGGTGTAGCCCATGTCCGCGAGTTCAGAGAGCTTCGCTGCGTGCGAGTGAAGCGGGCCGGGAAGTGGAACAGTCATGCCGGGGCGATGTGGAAGAGCCATGCCGCCGACCGTAGCGAGTCAGCCCGATGTCGGCCGGTATCGCAACCCTCAGATATGCGTGCCGGTCAGGTCTTCGACAGCCTGACGATCACGCTCTGGCTGGCAGTCGCCAGCAACGTGCCGTCCTCGGCAAACATGTGCACCAGCCCGTGGCCGAAGCCCCGCTCGACGGCGTGAACTCGAATGTCCATCAACACCCACTCGGTCGGCACCATTCGACAGACGCGCAGCGTGTTGTCGAGGCTGTTCCCACCGCCGCGCACGCCGAGCGCCTGGCCCACGCCACTTGGCACGAAGTCACCGAGCACCGCGAGCGTGGTGGCATCCATCCCGGTGATCACATCAGGGATACGCGCCCACAGCAGATACTGGCCGTCGCTCTGCTCGCCGAGTTCGTTGAGCGCGAGGTCGTCCCATGCGCGCCCTTTGACGATGCGCTGATCGAGCCGCTCGTTGATCGTTCCCGACCAGTCGGAGTGGTGCGGGCGTGGCGGGTAGCTCATGGGCGCCTCAACGCCAGCAGGCATCGACTCCCATTGCCCTGAGTGTTCCATCGGCCGATCCCCGAGTGCTGCGTTCACCGTCAGGATCTCGCGATCAGCGACATGGCAGACAGCGCGGGCCTGCGTGATTTGGTGTCCTTCGACGGCGATCGTCACGTCGATGTCGACGACCTCGCCAGGCTTGGCGTAGGACAGGTACTGCGCAGTGGCCCAGACACATTCTCGGCCTGAGGTTCCCTCAAGCGCCGAGATCGCTGCGCCCAGGCCCGAGCCTCCGAACATGAACCCACCGGTCGTCGAGATACCCGTCGTTACGGGCAACTTCCAGCGAAAGCGATTGTGCGTCGGCTCGACGCCGAGAAAGGTCCGAGAGTCCATCGATCGCAGCGTAGATGGCAACGCACTGACCGCCCAGGTTGGCATGATGGGCAGGTGTCAGATCCGCTGCGCGTTGCCTTCACATTGGAACAGTGCTGGCATGACGTCCCCGGCGGCACCGCTGTAGCGACGCTCGAAGTCGCTAAGCGGCTGACCTCGCGTGCCGATATCGACCTCGTCGGCGTTGCTGGCAGGCACCGTGCTGCTCCCGGACCAGGATTCGAACCTCCGACTCCGGTCAAGTTCCTGCCGCTCGCCAGACCATGGCTCTACGAGACGTGGAACCGCTTCGAGTGGCCATCAGTCGAGCGAGCCGCGGGCGTCATCGATCTCTGCCATTCGACGACAGCGATCCCCGCTGCGACTCGTTCGCCGCACGTCGTGACGATCCACGACATCGCATTCATGCACTCCCCAGAACGTTTCACCAGCCACGGCGTCAAGGTCATGACCCGCGGGTTGGAGCGTTGCCGGTCAGCCGATCTGATCATGTGCCCGACCGAGGTGACCAAGGGCGAGTTGATCGACGTCGGCTTCGCTGCCAACACGATCCGCGTCGTTCCGTGGGGCGTCAACGCCGTCCTGGCCGATGCGAAACCCTCCGAGCAGACTCTTCGGCCGTACTCGCTGCCCGACGAGTTCGTGTTGTTTGTTGGCACTGTCGAGCCGCGCAAGAACCTCGCCGCACTCGCTGCTGCGACAGCAATGATCGACATGCCACTGGTTGTCGCCGGAGCGCCGGGTTGGGGCGACGCCACCGTTCCTCCCAGTGCCGACGTGAGGTTCCTCGGCCACGTGCCGGCCGACGTCTTGAGTGCGCTCTACGTGACCGCCTCGGTGTTTGCGTACCCCAGCCTTCACGAGGGCTTCGGCCTACCGGTTCTCGAAGCAATGGCACACGGCACTCCGGTAGTCACGAGTCGGGGCACGGCGACCGAAGAAGTCGCCGGTGGCGCCGCCGTGCTCGTCGACCCAGCCGACGTCGAGTCGATCGCTGCGGGGCTCCGCACGGCGTTCGACGGCGCTCCCGAACTCGTCCGGCTCGGCACCAAGCGAGCCGCCGTGTGTTCATGGGAAACCACGGCCGAGGCCACCGTCGAGTGCTACCGAGAAGTCGCCCCGTGAGCCCCGGGTGTTTGCGTGATTTGTTTGCGCAGGATGTGCGCAAACAAATCACGAGATCGCCGAAATGCGACCGCAGTTCGGACCACGTGTGACCGCTGCCATAGAGTGCGCTGCATGAAGGTCGCACTCACCGTCAATGACTTCCTGAACCGAGCAGAGCTCGTTTATCCCGACCGAGTTGCGGTCGTCGACGAGCCCGATCAGCCTGCCGATTCGTGGGGCGAGATGACCTATGGCGAGATGGCCAAACGTGCCAGGGCGATGGCTGCTGGGCTCGATGCGATGGGCATCGGCGTGGGCGAGCGAGTCGCCATGGTCAGTCATAACTCCGCACGGCTTCTGACCGCACTGTTCGGCGTTTCGGGCTCCGGCCGAGTTCTCGTGCCGATCAACTTTCGACTCGTCGCCGAAGAGATCAAGTACATCCTGGAGCACAGCGGTGCCCGCGTGCTGCTGATCGATCCCGAACTCGCTGATGATCTGGCGAGCGTCGAGTGCGAGACGAAGCTGATCATCGGCGCCGAAAGCGATGCCGTGCTCATGAAGTTCGACACCGAGCCAGCAACTTGGGATGGCGACGAAGACGCCACGGCCACGATCAACTACACCTCCGGCACCACCGCC